>HF992584.1:0-46228 GCA_000436695.1 Prevotella sp. CAG:1185
CCCTCCCAGCACACGCTGTGGCCGCGGCGCAGTGCCGTCTCTATGCGGCTCATCAGCGTGTCAATGGGCACGTTGTAGAATTTGTCGCCGCTGCGGTTGTCGGGCACGTCGAGCACGATGTTCTCATAAAACGGCTTATGCGTAAAACTTGTCAATGCCTGATACTCGTCGTCGCGGCATACGCTGCGCGCAAACTCCTGCGGAGTGTATTCCGCGCCGAGCATCCACACGTGCCACGGCACGGGGTTTATCTCGTCGTCAAACAGGTCGTCGGTGTTTCTCATCAGCGCCTCAAGTCCTGTCCGCCGCGTAACTGAGCTGCGGCACAGCACACTCAGCTTGCGGCAGAGCGCGTTGAAGTTGCAGTCGGAGCGGTAAGAGTCAAACGGCATAAGTCCCGTCTGCTGTATCAAGGCTATCAGGCGCGGCGCCGTTGCCCGTGTGGTGAATCCCGCCCGGCCTGCCGTAAGATAGCACCGCTCTGCCTGTTCGCGCAGCATGTTGCGCGCAACGTAGACAGCCGACAGGTTGACCGAGTCGCCCTTCATGAGGTGCTCGCTCTCTATTGTGGCCAGCATGGCATAAGCCCAGCACAGCGAACTGTTGCCCTGGTCTTTCACGGGTGTTATCTTGTTGATTGTCTCCACTCTGAACGCCTCCTTATCTTCACTCTTCCTGCTGCACGAAAGCAGCATGAACAGTACTGCCGACAGCAATATAATCTTGTTCATAAGCGCAAAGTTACTTAAAAACAACTATGCACGCAACCCTGCAACCATATTTTTTAACCTGCATCAGTCACGACAATTCTATATCATCTACAGACGCAAGCCATAAGACAGGCAACGGCATGCACATGATGACAACAGCAAAAACAGCGGAAAACAATCCCAAACAGCCATAATATCAGGCCAAACAAGGCTACAATATACGATTATCCACCCTTTCAGTATTATTTTGAACCACCATGAAGGGCATTATATCTACCTTTGAGCACTAAAAAATTATAATCAAATCAAAAATCTATCATGAAGCTAAAAGCATTATTATTATTTCTGTTTGTGCCGCTGATATGCAGCGCCACAGACATAAATGTAGACCCTTCTACGTTCAAGGCAACGTATGAAGGAGCAAAAGACGGTGACGTTCTGCTCATGGAAGAGGGAACATACACCGGAGACATCAATCTTCCAGACGGCAAGACTGTCACCCTGAAGGCTGCAGAAGAAGCCGAAGTGGTGTTCGGAGTAAAGTTCCGCGGAAGCGATGCGTCTGTAACCGGAGGCGGAATTATTATGGAGGGGCTCATTATCAAACCCAACGACAGCTACTTCATGGACCTCACCTATGGTGACATAAAGACCATCACACTGCGCAACTGCGACCTGTCGGCCATCAACAGATGCTTCCTGCGCACCAACAACGAGGGGCATGTGATAGACAAGATTGAGATGGACAGATGTATAATACACGACTGCGGCGACGGAGGATACAACTTTATCTACCCGAAACACGGCGTAAGAGAGGTGAGCGTAACCAACTCAACACTATATAACTATAAAGGCGGAGAGAGCTTCTTCTCGCCCAACTCAATGAATGTAGACATCGACATGCTGTTCACATTCAGCAACAACACAGTCTACAAATGGTCGAAAGCATCAAAATATGCCATCTGCAACACTGGAAACAAAGTGGGACTGTTCTCTGAATACACATTCAGAAACAACATTATATACAAAGCCGGCGTTGACGGACAGACGCCAAACATACTAAACACCACGGGCGGATATCTGCTGGCAGAGAAAAACCTGATAGCCGACTACGGAACATACAACCAGGCAAGCGCGGCCGACACAGAGATTTCGGACTATACGCTGGCCGACTTCGGACTGACGAACATACCTTTTCCTGACCCTGAAAACGGCGATTTCAGCATAACCTCAGAGTCGCCCATGGCTACGGCAGCTACAGACGGAGGCCCGATAGGCGACCCGAGATGGCTGAAGAACCTCACAAATGCCGTACACATGAACGTTACCAACAGCCCGGAAAACGCCGGAACAGTAACTCCGGCAAAGGCTGACTATGAGGCCGGAAGCGAAGTTACGATAACGGCAACGCCCAACTACGGATTCAGATTCAAGCAGTGGCAGGACAAAGACGGACAGATACTGTCGACAGAGAACCCATACACGTTCAACATTGAGAAGGACATGGACATCACTGCCGTGTATTCTTCGGTTGAGACATACACCCTCAACATAAACAAAAGCGGCGACGGAGCCAAATGGGGCAACGTGTCGCTCACGCCGGAACCCGTTGACGGTAAGTATGAAAGCGGAACAAGCGTTACGATGAAGGTGGTGCCAAACTCTGTAACGTCTTTCCTCTACTGGAACGACGGCAGCAGCGACGCACAGAAGACTGTGGTGATGAACGGCGACAAGACGTTTACGGCTACGTTCGACGTGGTTCCGTTCATCGTAGGATGGGACTTCAGCGTAAGCGAGCCGCGCGGAAACCGCCCCGGCGACTACAGCTTCACGACAGACAACACAGGCAACCTTCAGCTGTATGAAGGCGACGGAAAGACAACCAACTGGGGCGCAAGCACACGCACCTTCGGCGGCATTGAGCGCAACTGCATACGCCGCTACACCGAAAGGGCCAACATGGACAACCCACGCTACCTTGTGGCTAAGTTTGTAGTGGACGGATATAAAAACATCAAGGTGCACTCACTGGCGGCTCTCGACAACGCCTGCGTGCACAAGATACAGAAGATGCAATACTCTACCGACGGCGTAAACTACACCGACCTCAGCTCTATTGACATGGGAAACGGCACCGAGAGCAGCCAGTGGATGGTGCTTGAGGGCACACTGCCCGAAGGTCTCAGCGGACAGGTGTATGTGCGCTGGATAGGCGACACCGAAAGCGGACTGGCCGGCGAGCCGTCGGACAGCGACACAGAGGGATTCTATCTTGCCGACATAGTTGTATATGCCGACAACGAACAGAAGGACGACCATGAGGCACCGAAGCTTGTTGCCACATCGCCCGAGGCCGGCTCTGACGTTGCCTCAGCATCAGGCAACGTGGTGCTCCACTTCAACGAGAAGGTGAAAGCAGGCTCAGGCGACGTAACGATAAACGGAAAGGCCATGACACCTGTATTCGGAAGCAAGACAGCCACTTATGCCTATGCCGACATGGGATACGGCACTGAGTGTGAGGTGGTTGTACCCAAGGGCGCACTGACCGACCTCAACGGCAACGCCTTTGAAGGCACGACATTCAAGTTTACCACAATGCAGCGCCCGCAACCCGAGAAGAAAGTGTTCGACGCCGTGGTGGCTGCCGACGGCTCGGGCGACTTCACTTCGGTTCAGGAGGCCATCGACGCCGCTCCTGACAACAGCAGCGTGCCTTACCTCATATTTGTTGAGAACGGAGAGTATGACGAACTCGTGCTGATACCTGAGAGCAAGCCTTTCATACACCTTATAGGACAGGACAAGGAGAAGACCGTGATAAAGCATACCATCAACAACGGAGGAAGCTCTGACGTAGGATACGAATGGTCTACGAACAATCCGCAGTCAGACAACTACGGCTACAGCAGCGTGGTTGAGGTGAATGCAAGCGACTTCTACACTGAGAACATAACCTTCTATAACAGCTGGGGCGTTGACAACCAGTCGGGACCGATGGGTCTGGCCATGTATTCGCGCAACGACCGCATGACGTTCTACAACTGCAAGTTCCGCTCTTATCAGGACACATGGCAGACTTCTTCAAGAAACATGGCCGACCGCCACTACGTGAAAGACTGCTGGATTGAGGGTGCGGTAGACTACTTCTACGGCGGAGGCGACGTCCTGCTCGAAGGCTGCACGCTATACAACGTCAGAAGCGGATCAGTAATCGTGGCACCATGCCATAAGGAAGGAACAAAGTTCGGATACGTATTCAGCAACTGCACCATAGACGGCAACGAGCTTGCCAACGACAACAAGACGGCGCTGGGACGCCCGTGGCACAACGCTCCAAAGACCGTATGGCTCAACACTACGATGAAGATAGGCATAAAGCCTGAGGGCTGGAACAACATGGGAGCCATTCCGGCTCTGTTTGCCGAATACAACAGCATGGATGCCGACGGCAATCCTGTTGACCTGAGCAACAGACGCACCGAATATGAATATACTGACGGCGACACCGGACAGAAGGTTACGGGCACATGCAAGGCTACACTTACCGACGAGGAGGCTGCCGCATACACATACGAGGCCATAACAAGAGGCACTGACGGATGGAACCCGCGCAAGCTGATGGAGGCCGTGAGCGCTCCTGCCAACATGAGATACGACGCGGCAAGCAGCACGCTGAGCTGGGACGAGTCGGCATATGCTATATGCTACGTGGTAACTGACGCCGACGACAAGGTGGTAAGCATATCTACAGACACAAGCTTCAAGCCTGCCGAAGGCACCTGCGGCAAATTCACCGTAAAGGCTGTCAACGAATACGGAAGCCTGAGCGAAGGCACTACATACGAGACCACTACAGGCATCAACGGAGCCGGAAGCGAGACAACCGTTAAGGAAGACATATACAACACATCGGGAATGAAGCTCGGATCGGCCGTAAAGGGCATCAACATCATACGCCGACAGATGGGCGACGGCACCGTGAAGGTGATAAAGATAATGAAATAACGCACTGAGCGCCGTAATAAAGCTGCGCCTATACTAAAACGGCCGGGGCATATCATCAATGAGATATGCTCCGGCTGTTTTTATTATCTTGACTTATGCATAACAAGGCTTTGACGTATCGTCAGTCTGATACTCCGGCAAGAACGGCACGCCTGCACGACGCATGATGCAGGGCCACTCGGACGCAGCGGCTAACCAGCTGATTATCAGTATGATAAGGACGACTTTACAAAATGGTCTTTTAGCCGCCAAAAGGATACCTTTTACGATGCAAAAGGGCACATATTGCACGCTGAAAGGCCACCTTTTATCTCATCGGGACAATTATGCTTTCAGCCGCAAGCATCAATCTGCCTGTAAGATTAAGACAGATGCGGCACTATGCCCTATCGGATTTTATAAGACCGGGGCATGCAACACGCCTTTCAGCCAGACGCTACGGCTCTGCCGTCTCGCCCCTCTTCATATATTCGGTAGGGCTGCAGCCCATTGTCTTCTTGAAGCAGCGGCTGAAGTATTTCGGGTCGGAGAATCCGCACTTGTAGGCCACCTCCGATATGCTCACGCCCGGATCTTTCATTAAAGCAAGAGCCTTCTTAATGCGTATCTCCTGTATAAAGTTGTTGGGCGACGAACCAAAAACCTTCTTCACCCTTATATAGAGCACAGTGCGGCTCATGCCCATGGCCTTGCAGAAGTCGTCTATCGACAGGTCAGAGTTAGCTATATTGTCATTGATAAATCCCATGGCCTTGTTTCTGAACAGGCTGTCAGTGGTTTCGGCGGCTGTTTCCTCACCTTCAGCCACGTCCATGTCGCGCCTTTCTGTCAGAAGCTCATGCACCTTGTTCTTAAGATATTCAATCTTCTCATTAGTAACCGTGGTTATCTCGTTCACCTCCTTGCGCAGCCGGCTGATATATCTTGCCACCTTATATATAACTATCAGGGCTGCAAGCAGCGCCCCGCCAAACAGCATCCATGCCAGGGGCGTCTCCGTAAGTTCCGGGGTACGGTGTATCGTAACGGTACGTTCATTGTCAGTCCAGATGCCGTCGCCGTTGGTTGAGCGCAGCCTGAAGGTGTGCGTTCCCGGCGGAATGCCCGCATAGCTTACCGAATGCGACTTGGTGTATATCCACTCGCCATCCACTCCGTCCATGCGGTAGGCATACCATATATCCTCATTCTTATTATAGTCGAGCGCCGAAAACTCTATCGTAAAGTTCTTCTTGTCGGCCGGAAGCTCAACATAGTCGTCGCATCCGAACACAATACGCGGCACAAAATTGCTCTTGCCTACGTCAGACGGGCTGAAACCGAACACGCCCTGAGTGGTTCCGAAAAGCATGTAGCCGTTGTCAAGACACAGCGGCATGGTCTCCATGAAGGCAATACCCTCCCTGAAGAAGCCTCTCATATAGTTAATCATAACATCGCGGTTAGTGTCAAACAGCGTCAGACCGGCCTCTGACACTATCCACAGCTTGTCGCCACGCCATGCTGCCAACGACACATTGACATCCGAGGCAAGACCCTGAGCCGTGGTATAAGCCTTGAAGCGTATGTTGTTGCTCAGCAGGTTGCGCGACAGAATCTTGTTGGTTCCGCCGCCATAAGTGGCCACATAAATCCTGCCTCTGCCGTCGCGTGCCAGCGCCATCACCTCATTGTTACTCAGGCTCGACGGGTCATGAGGGTTTCTCACGTTGCGCCAGAATTTCAGCCGGCGCAGCGGCTTGCCGTCAATCATGCACGTATACAGCCCGCTGCCGGTTCCGGCAAGCATCACTCCGCTACGTGTTATCATCAGACACCTCACCTTGAGCGCCCCGCGCGGATAGACGGAAAGCACATTGTCCTTATTGATAAAGCGCGGCATGTCGGCCTCCGGCCTCTCCACCACATTCAGTCCGCCGCCATAGGTGCCTATCCACAGGCGTCCGTATCTGTCCTCAGCCATGGCATACACAGAATTGCAGTTAATGCCAAAAGGCTTTCCGCCGCCGCTGACATAGCGGTCGAGCACCCATCCCTGCCCTTTTCTGCGCAGCCTGAACAGCCCGCCGGGCTTGGTGCCGAGCCATATCTGCCCGTGGCGGTCTTCATAAATACAATACACGTTATGGCCGAATACAGCCGCAGCAGGCGTAATCCTTCCGTCGGCAGACAGATATCTGACATTGCCCAGGTTGCGGTCGACAATCCTCACAAAGCCGTTCTTGTCGGCAATCCACACCCGTCCGGACCTGTCCTGATGCAAGGCTCTGACCACTTCTTCTCCAAAATTGCTGAACTTCGTGTTCTTCAGAGGCTCCTTCACAAACGTAACCCTGTCTATGCCGCGGTTGGTGCGCACCCAATAGCCTCCCTGCCTGTCCTCGCACATCACCCTTGTCTCCAGGCCTTCATACTCTTTCAGAGAAGATATGCGCCTCATCACATTCTCGTCGGCCACATAATATGAGCCTCCGGGCAGATTCTTGCCCCTGTAAACCTCAAACTTGCCCGTCTTGCGGTTGAATACATAATACTTGCATCCCGCCAGGTTGAGGGTCCGGTGTCCCGACATGCAGAGTATATTATTGTCTGGCAACTCCCAAATCTGGTCAATACGGTTCGACTCAAGAGGACAGCCGTCGCCGGGCTGAGCCTTGTAATTGACAAAGCTATAGCCGTCGTAACGGCTCAGTCCGTCGCGCGAGCTCAGCCATATATACCCCTCACGGTCCTGAATAATACACGTAACAATGTTGTGGTCGAGCCCGTCGTCATTGTCAAAATGTACAATACGCACGTCGGAAGCCGCACACAATAACGTCATAAACAAAAAACAAAAGATTGCCAGACTTGCTTTTCTCATAATATCATTATTCTACTGCAAAAGTAAGAAAAAAACATAAAATCCCCGTTTACGTCGTGACAAAAAGACTATTTTGAACCTTTTTAAAATATTTGTCCACCATAAGCATTGCTACAAACAATACCTTTGCATCGAACAAACAATCTATTTTAAAATCTATCAATAATGAAAAAACTATTAACAATCATCACAACGCTGGCAATGGCGCTCGGCTCTTATGCCGGAGAACCGCTGGAGCTATGGTACGACAAGCCTGCCGGCAACTGGAACGAAGCCCTGCCGCTCGGCAACGGACGCATAGCGGCAATGGTATACGGCAATCCCGTATGCGAGGAATATCAGCTCAACGAGGAGACTATATCAAAAGGCTCGCCATACAAAAACTACAACGCTGAGACACCTAAGTATATTGATAACCTGCGACAGCTGGTATTCAGCGGCAAGAGCGACGAGGCACAGGCGCTGGCCGAGACACAAATTCTGGCCGACAGAGACTACGGATTCGGTGCATCATACCAGCCGGCAGGAAACCTGCGCATCGAATACGACGGCCATAAAGACTACTCTTCACTGCGCAGACAGCTCAGCATAGACAACGCCGTGTCGACAGTAACCTACAGAGTGGGCGACGTAAATTACACGGAAGAGGCCTTCACGTCGTTCACCGACCAGATGCTCATCATCAGAGTCACGGCATCAAAGAAGGGCGCAATAAACCTGAAAGCAAGCCTGTTTTATCCTGACGGCGTGAAAGTTGACCGCTCTGTAAGAGGAAACACACTCGCGCTGAGCGGAACCACGGCAAAAGCCGCAAACAACGTACCCGGAAAACTGAACTTCATAGTCAATGCAAAAATTGACAACGAAGGCGGTGCAATGACACAGAACGACACCGCACTGATTGTGAAAGACGCCGACGCCGTAACCTTCCACATAGCCATGGCAACCAACTTTGTGAACTATAAGGATATCTCGGCCGACCCTCAGAAGCGTATTGACGAATATATGAAGAATGCCGGACGCGACTATGAGACGGCAAAAGCTGAACATATAGAATACTATAAGGAACAGTTTGACAGAGTAAGCCTTGACCTCGGAAAGAACAGCAACCCGTCGAAGACTACAGACAAACGCATTGAAGACTTTGCTGAAGGCAACGACACACAGCTCGTAGAACTGTATTTCCAGTTCGGAAGATACCTGCTTATATGTTCATCACAGCCTGGATGCCAGCCCGCCAACCTGCAAGGCAAGTGGAACGGCAGCACAAACCCTGCATGGAAATGCCGTTATACGGTGAACATTAACACAGAGATGAACTACTGGCCGGCCGAATCGACAAACTTGCCGGAACTTCACGAGCCGCTGATAAAGATGATAAAGGAACTCAGCGAGATAGGAGCCGAAACGGCAAAGAACATGTACGGATGCAACGGATGGATGCTTCATCACAACACAGACTTGTGGAGAATGACAGGAGCCGTGGACAAAGCCTACAGCGGAGTGTGGCCAACGGCCAACGCATGGTTCTGCCAGCACTTATGGAACAGATATCTTTACAGCGGAGACACCGACTATCTGAAAGAGGTTTATCCGCTAATGAAAGGAGCGTCAGAGTTCTTCCTCGACTTCATGGTAGAGGATCCCCGCGACAAATTCATGGTTGTCTGCCCGTCGGTTTCACCCGAAAACTCACCAAAAGCATATAAAGGACAGAATATCTTTGCGGGTATAACCATGGACAACGAACTCGTAAGCGACCTGCTGACCAACACCGCAAGGGCTGCCGAGACGCTTGCCACTGACGAAGACTTCGCAAAATCGCTGCTGAGCCTGCGCGACAAGATGCTGCCACTGCGCATAGGACAATACGGACAGCTGCAGGAATGGCGCGACGACTGGGACAACCCTGACGACCATCACCGCCACGTGTCGCACCTGTGGGCACTGTATCCCGGCACGGCAATATCTCCCTACCGCACACCGGCTGCGTTCAGAGCATCAAAGGTGTCGCTGATGTACCGCGGAGACGAGTCGACAGGATGGAGCATGGGATGGAAAGTTTGTCTTTGGGCAAGATGTCTTGACGGCAAGCATGCTTACAAGCTGATTAAAGACCAGCTGTCGCTTGTGCCGGCAGACAGGACCGAAGGACAGGACGGAGGCACTTATCCAAACATGTTCGATGCACATCCGCCATTCCAGATTGACGGCAACTTCGGCTGTACGGCGGGCATTGCAGAGATGCTTATGCAAAGCCACGACGGCTTTATAAACCTCATGCCGGCTGTTCCTGACGAATGGGCCGACGGCGAAATTAAGGGTCTGAGAGCCATAGGCGGCTTCGTGCTTGAGGACATGGTGTGGAAAGACGGCAAGCTGATGAGTGCCCGTCTGCGCTCAACGCTCGGCGGAAACCTCAGACTAAGGGTACCCGTAAAGATCAAGTCGGACACACATGAGGTGAAAGAGGCTGAAGGAGAAAATCCCAATCCGCTGTTCTACACCTACTCTATGCCTGTAAAGAAGATATCAGGAGACGAATATGTTGACGTTGACAACTCGAGCGTGAACAACAGGCTGCCCGAGACTTGGCTCTATGACATAGAGACCAAGGCTGGAGACGTGGTCTACATAACAAACGAAAGCTCGGCTTCGGGCATTGACCAGACGTTGACCGACAATGGCAGCAACGGCAGTATATACGACATTTCGGGCAGAAAGGTTGACAGTCCGGAGCGTGGAATATTCATAAAAAACGGCAAGGCTTTTATTAAAAAGATAGCGGAGCTATAAATCACAGCAAGACATCCGAACTTGCTTCACCATTAATTCTGTTAAATTAAGCAAGAGAGGCTGTCGCGGGTGTAATCCCTGACAGCCTCTTCTGTTTATTTGTTGCGCCAGCACGGCAGCCATGTGCCGCAGCCTGACAACAAGACGTATGCCTACATGATATCGTCCTTGAACGTTATCTGAGGGCTGTTCATCATGTAGCAGTCGTCGCTGCTGCCCTCAATACGCCTAATCTGAGTGACCGTCCACGACTTTCTGTCCTTGTTCCATACCAGCAGTGCAGAGTATTTGTTATCGGTTCTGCCGCACTGATACTTTATCCTTACGCTGCCGTTTATCTGTATCTGTGCGTCATAGATGAAGTCGTTGTCGATGTAGTTGCCCCTGTTGTACGACAAGGTTATGCAGCCGTAGCCCAGCTTCACGTTGCCGTAGCCGTCGTCGTATGACTGCTTGAAGTAGAAGTTCAGGGGCACGGGCCTCACCTCATTGCCCGTAGAGAACATGCCGTAATAGCGTGTGTCTATGGGATTCAGCTTATAGATGGCGGTGTTGGTCATAAGTTTGTATGACTGCGAACGCACCTCAACGCTTCCGCAGAGATGGTAAGTGGAGGCACGGCCTGTGGGGCCGATATGTATTTCAGAGTAGTGAATCTGCCTGACATCGGTGCCGAGCGGTATGCTGTAAAGGCCGACGCAGGTGTCAGAGTGCTTCACCACGGCTACGATTCCCTCGCTGACGTATCCCGGTCCTTCCATGGTTATAAATCCGTGATACGTGGCATTGGAATATCTGTATGACTTAATAATCGAGTTGAACTTTATCATCAGTCCGCCGTCGCCTATCCATCTGCCTGTCAGCGTGCCGCTGCTTGCCTTCGGCAGCATTATGTTTCCGTCGGCGTCAGTCTCGGGCTTATATGCCGGTGGGCCGTCGGTGGGCAGTGTGGTCTGCCCGGGCTGCCTTACGAACACCAGCTTGTCGGGACCTATGCTCTTGTCGAAGGTGCCAAGGCCTGTGAACCACAGCGTGCCGTCGGCTGCAATGTTCATAGTGCAGGTGCCGGTCTTGCCCATGTCGCTTGCCCACTTAACCCTGTAGCCGCCCTGCACGGGCTCGGGGTCGGTCAGCATCAGAGTTTCGGTGTTGCTGATAAGTATCTTGCTGCGATACTTGATGAAGCCCGTGGATTTCTTTCCGGCAAAATAGCGTGAGGGCTTCTTCATGAAGTCTGAAAGCAAAAGACTGAAGTTGTGGGGGGCGCCCTTGACGAATGTCTGCGAAAAATCGGGCACGGCGGGCTCCTTTATGTTTATCTCCATGTAGCCTTAGCGGGTTAGCCCGTCCACCTTGTCGGCTGCCTCATACACTCCGCAGGGCTCCTGCACCTGCGCTCCTGCCGCAAACACACACGCCACCTGCAGCATAACGTTGATCAACGTTGTCCTGATTGTCATTCTCATTTCTTCAATTAATATTTATATCTGAATATTAGCGATTGCTCCGTATGCATCGTTTTCAGCCGAAATATGCCTTCAGCTGTGCTGCCAAAGACGACAGTTCCTCGGGATTGCCGTTGCCGTAGCGCTTCCATATCTTGCGGCATTCTTCGGCAAACTGCGACGGTTCCGCATCCTTGCGGTTAAGATACGGGTCTAATGTCTGGAACGTTTCCATCACCTCAACCACCGTGTCGGCCTTCATGCCCATGAGCTTTGCCAGCTCGGCTATCTCGGGCGTGTTGCGCACCATAGTAGCGGGCGTAAGGCGGAAGTAAAGGTCGAGGATAATGATCAGCATCATCGGCATGATGCCTCCGCATGAGGGCACAGGTCTGAAGTCGCTCTCAAACGACTCGTTGACGGCCACTCCCTCATAAAACGCCGCCGCGTTGCTGAATCCCGCCATGCTGCGCAGCTTCTTAATGTCGCGCGACAGGCGCCTCGGATTTTCGCCGTATGTGGCCCAAAGGCGCTCAAGATGCGGCGTGCCGGCACGGCGCAGGCGGAACATCTGTTCGTAAAGATAATGAGGAGGTATGTGCAGCTCAAGACTAAGTTCCACCATTCCGCGCGAATAGAGGGGCTTTATGCCTGCGGGCTTACGCTGATAGAGCTGCATGAGCAGCAGCCAGTATTCATCAGACCATAATGGATGACTCATAGTTTATGCTAATTATTATATGTAAGGTATGTTGCTGCAAAAATATAATTTTTTTCTGAAAAGAGGTAATTTCGAGCCGTTTATTTTACACCTTTAAACGCCCAATGACGCTGAAAGGCAGTGATATGGCATGATTTTTGAACATTGACGACACGGCTGTATGAATGGTTCTGAAAAGACAGGCAAAAGGTTTCGGAGAGCGGTCTGCAACACACTGATTGTCAGCACGTTACATACAACCATGCAAAAGGACGCCTTTTACACGCCGAAAGGCCGTGTTTTGCGCGCCGATTTGCGGCCTTTTGCAGCACGAAATGCCGCCTTTTGCAAGACGGTTAAATCAGGCTCCACAGCCATGCAGCCGCCGCAGTCACGTCGCAAAGACGTGCGCGCGTGTTAAGAATATTAAAAATCTTATCGTATTACAAAAGTTTAGACTAAATTTGCAACTTAAAAATACCTCTTAGAAGATGAGCATAACAAGCATAATTGGCAAGTTCTTTCTGCCGCGGCAGAAGGAACTTGAGCGGCACATCAACGAGGCCGGAGCACTTCAGAACGAGGTGCTGGCATATCTGACGGGCCGTGCCAAAGACACCGAATACGGCAGAAAGCACATATTCGGCAATATGAAATCATACGAAGATTTCGCGGCCAACGTTCCGCTGAACACTTATGAGGAGCTGAAGAACGACATCGACCGCATGCGCCACGGCGAGAGCGACGTGCTGTGGCCGGGAACGGTTAAGTGGTATGCCAAGTCGTCGGGAACGACCAACGACAAGAGCAAGTTTATACCCGTGAGTCACGACGGACTGCAGAACATCCACTACCAGGGCGGCAAGGACGCCGTGGCACTGTATCTGCGCAACAACCCGAAGAGCCGGCTGTTCGACGGCAAAAGCCTTATACTGGGCGGAAGCCACTCGCCCAACTATAACCTGCGCAACAGTCTGGTGGGCGACCTGAGCGCCATACTGATTGAGAACATCAACCCGCTGGCCAACATGGTCAGAGTGCCGTGCAAGCAGACGGCACTGCTGTCTGACTTTGAGGTGAAGCGCGACCGCATAGCCCGCGAGACGATGAACAAGAACGTAACCAACCTTAGCGGAGTGCCCTCATGGATGCTCTCTGTGCTTACAAGGGTGATGGAGCTTTCGGGCAAGACTCATCTCGAGGAGGTGTGGCCAAACCTTGAAGTTTTCTTCCACGGAGGTGTGGCATTCACGCCTTACCGCAAGCAGTATCAGGAGCTTATAACGTCGCCCAATATGCACTATATGGAGACCTACAACGCGAGCGAGGGCTTCTTCGGACTGCAGAACGACCCCGCAGACCCGGCGATGATGCTAATGCTCGACTACGGAGTGTTCTACGAGTTCATACCGATGGACGAGTTTGGGTCTGACAATCCTACCGTAGTGCCTGTTACGGGCGTAAAGACAGGCGTCAACTATGCCATGGTAATATCTACATCATGCGGACTGTGGCGCTACATCATTGGCGACACGGTGAAGTTTACGTCGACAAATCCCTACAAGTTTATAATCACCGGACGCACCAAGAGCTTTATCAACGCCTTCGGCGAGGAGCTTATCGTAGACAACGCCGAGAAGGGCCTGGCCTACGCATGCCGCGAGACGGGTGCCGAGGTGCTCGAATATACGGCGGCGCCAGTGTTCATGGACGGACACGCCAAATGCCGCCACCAGTGGCTCATAGAGTTTGCCAAGGAGCCTGACGACCTGAACCGCTTCACCGCCCTGCTCGACAAGAAACTTCAGGAGGTGAACAGCGACTACGAGGCTAAGCGCTACAAGGACATAACCCTGCAGCACCTCGAGATTGTGAAGGCGCGCACGAGTCTGTTTAACGACTGGCTCAAATCGAAGGGCAAGCTCGGCGGACAGCACAAGGTGCCACGACTGAGCAACAGCCGCGACATAATAGAGCAGATGCTCCGACTTAACAACGAAAGCGATGAACACTGACATACAGCGCAACAGCAGCAGACGCAGCCAACATAACGGCGGCGCACACGCCACGAAGATACACCACAGGACAGCACGCATGAGAAAAGGCGCACTGGCCCTGATGATGATGCTAATGGCCGTGATAATAGCGTCGTGCGCCAGAATGGGACAGCCCGACGGCGGATGGTATGACGAAACGCCGCCGAGGATAACGGGCAGCTCGCCTGCCGACCAGAGCACTGATGTCAAGACGAGGAAGATAACCATCGACTTCGACGAATATATTAAGGTGGACAACCCCACCGAAAAGGTGGTTATATCGCCTCCGCAGATAGAGACGCCCGAGATTAAGGCAGCGGGAAAGCGTATTGTGGTGGAGATTAAGGATTCGCTGAAGCCCAACACCACATACACCGTTGACTTCTCTGACGCCATAAGCGACAACAACGAGAACAATCCGCTGGGCAACTACACCTACACATTCTCTACGGGCGACCACATCGACACGCTCGAAGTGGCAGGATACGTGCTCAATGCCGAGAACCTTGAGCCGATAAAAGGAATACTCGTGGGCCTTTACAGCAATCTCAGCGACACGGCGTTCACCACGACTCCTATGCTGAGAGTGTCGAGAACCGACAGCCGCGGCAAGTTTATCATCAAGGGTATAGCGTCCGGCAAATACCGCATCTACGCGCTTGCCGACGCCGACAACAACTATGTTTTCAACCAGAAGAGCGAGCAAATAGCCTTTAACCACGACATAATTGTGCCTTCGTTCAAGCCCGACATAAGGCAGGACACCGTATGGCGCGACTCGCTGCGCATCGACTCTATACGCCGAGTGCCCTACACTCACTTCCTGCCCGACGACATCGTGCTGCGCGCCTTCACCGAGGAGCAGACCGACCGCTACCTGCTGAAAACCGAAAGGGCACAGGCAAACCGCTTTACATTCTACTTCAGCTACGGCAACAAGCAGCTGCCTGAGATCAAGGGCCTAAACTTCAACGAGAAGGATGCCTTCATCATAGAGGCGAACGAGAAGCAGGACACCATATCTTACTGGATAAAGGACACCACGCTCGTAAACCAAGACACGCTGAGGATGCAGCTGAAATATCTCGCCACCGACACGCTTGGCACGCTGCAGATGCAGACCGACACACTAGAGATGCTGTCGAAAGAGCCTTACGAGAAGCGGCTGAAGGCGCAGAAGGAGAAATATGAAGAATGGCAGAAGGAACAGGAGAAGGCCAAGAAGCGGGGCAAGCCATACGAGACGGTGATGCCTGCCGAGGCGCTCGAGCCTAAATACAATGTGCAGTCGGAGCCTGCGCCCGACCAGAACATATCCATCGAGATGCCCACGCCGCTGCAGAAGCTCGACACGGCGTGCATACATCTCTACTCAAAACACGACACGCTGTGGTATAACTCGCCCTTCGTGCTGCGGCAGAAAGCGGGCACAAGCCGGATATACGAGCTGCTGGGAGAATGGCGGCCTGGCACTGAATACAGTCTGGAAATAGACACCCTGGCCTTCACCGACATCTACGGCAAGACCTCGGCACCGTATAAGACGGGCTTTAAGATAAAGACCGACGACGAGTTTGCCACGCTGATGTTCAATCTTACGGGCATGGCCGACACCACCGTGGTGGTGCAGATGCTCAACAACTCTGACGCCGTGGTGAAGGAAACGACGACAACCGACGGCAACGCCATGTTCTTCTACGTAACGCCGGGCACATATTATGTCAGGATGTTCATCGACTCTAATAAGAACGGAAAATGGGACACGGGCGACTATACTGCCGACCGACAGGCCGAAACGACATATTACTATCCCGAAAAGATAGAATGTAAGGCAAAATGGGACCTTAACCTAACATGGAACCCAACGGGCAGAAGCACCGAAAGGCAAAAGCCCATGGAGATAACAAAGCAGAAACCTGAAAAAGAAAAGACCATAAAGAAGCGCAACGCCGACCGCGCCAAGAGCCTGGGCATACCTTACCCGGGCGACTGAAAGCCGGAGGCAGCCGGACACAAGGCCGGAGACTGAGGCTGCGCTCAACACAAATATAACTGAAATAAAAAAGGAGGTATCATGAAAAATCTAAGAACACTCACACTGGCAATAATGCTTGTTGCTGCGGCTATGACGGGCATGGCACAGTGTAACTTCAGAAACACAGCATTCAAGTCGGGCGAGTTCTTGTCATATAACCTGTATTACAACTGGAAGTTTGTATGGGTTAAGGTTGGCACAGCATCGATGTCGGTGGTTCAGAGCAAGTATAACGGCAAACAGGCCTATCGCGCAAGCCTCACCACAAGGGGCAACAGCAAGATGGACAAGATGTTTGTGATGCGCGACACACTGCTCTGCTACTCAACAACCGACCTTGCTCCGCTCTACTACCGCAAGGGAGCGCTCGAGGGCAAGAGATACACCGTAGACCAGGTGTGGTACAGCTATCCGGGCGGAAGCTGCAAGATAACACAGAGCCGACTGCACAAGGACGGCAAGGTGGAGAAGCGCACGGTGAGTCCGGGCGAGTGTGTCTACGACATGATGAACATATTCCTCAGAGCGCGCAGCTTCAATCCGGCAAACTGGAAGAAGGGTTACGTTGTAAACTTCCCCATAGCCGACGGCAACGGACTTAACCCCGCGAAGCTGAAGTTCCTCGGACGCAAGACCGTGAAGGCCGACAACGGCGTGAAATACCGCTGTCTTGAACTGTCGTACACAGAGAAAGACAAGGGCAAATGGCGTGAGATTGCACGTTTCTTTGTAACCGACGACTCTAACCACATACCTGTAAGGCTCGATATGTTCTTGAAGTTCGGTTCGGCAAAGGCCTTCCTCACCAGCATGAGAGGCACGCGCAACAAGATTACTTCTATCACAAAATAAATGCCGAAGGCGGCCTTCTTTGCCCGAAATCGTGGCATAAGACCGCTTTACATGGTCTTACACACAAGCAGCAACAATGCTCAAAACAATGACAAACAAGGCTGCAGCCGCGGCATTATGCCTTATCTGCAGCATAGCCACACCGGCAAATGCCAACGGCAACGGCATCATCGGCAATACTGCCGACGCCCAGGCGCAGGCACAACGGCAGCAATACGGCAGACAGCCGAAACTGAAAGCCGTTGAAAGCCTCATCAAAGGCAAGGACGCCGAGATAGGCGTGGCATGGATGGAGGGCAACGCCATGTACAGCGTAAACAACGAAAGGCTGTATCCGCTGATGAGTGTCTGCAAGCTACACGTGGCAATAGCCCTGCTGAGAGGCATGGAGCGCAGGGGCGCGGCGGTGGACACGACGCTCAATATAACGCCGGAGCAGATGCGCAAGGACACATACAGTCCGCTGCTGAAGCTGCATCCCGACGGCAGATTCAGCATAACGCTAAGGCAGCTGATACACTACGCCATAGCCGAGAGCGACAACAACGCCGCCGACATACTTACGGCAATGGCAGGAGGAATAGACAGCGTTGACCGCGAGATACACGCCATGGACATCAAAGGCTGCCATCTGGCCGAAACAGAGGCATCGATGCACGACGCGCCGATAAACAGCTATGCCAACTGGAGCAAGCCAGAGTCGGTGGTGTGGCTGCTCCGAAAGCTGTACGACGGCCGGCTGCTCAGCGGCGAATACGACCGGTGCATAAAGCAGGCACTGGCAGCCACGACAACAGGCGCGGACAGAATAAAGGCCGGTCTGGGCCAAGGAATGACGCTGGCTCACAAGACCGGCACTGGATTCCGCATGGCCGATGGCACCAAGACTGCCGACAACGATGCCGGAGTGGTGACTACATCCGACGGCAGACAGGTGATAATGGCAATAATGATAAAAGACTCAAAGATGAGCGACGCCGACAACGCGCGCCTCATGGCTGAGATAACAAGGATAATTATGGGTGATGAACGGCAGTGAGCGGACGCCCGGCGGCAACAGTCTAAAGCCCTGAGCGGCAGCATCAGCCTGCCAAGTATAAGTCTCATTCGTCCCATTACTCCCATTCCCCTAAAACACCAATAACAACGAAGATGAAAAAACTATTTATAGAAACCTACGGCTGCCAGATGAACGTGGCCGACAGCGAGGTTGTGGCCTCTGTGATGAAGATGGCCGGATATGAACTGTGCGAAAGCGTTGACGATGCCGACGCCGTGTTTCTCAACACGTGCAGCGTGCGCGACAATGCCGAACAGAAAGTGCTCAACCGCCTCGACACCCTGCACGCCATGACACGCAAGGGCAAGAAAATGATTATCGGAGTGCTGGGATGCATGGCCGAGAGAGTGAAGGAAGACCTGCTCGAAAACCATTATGCCGACCTCGTGGCCGGTCCTGACGCCTATCTCAACCTGCCCGACCTCATTGCTCAGGCAGAGACGGGACACAAGGCGATGAACATTGAGCTGTCTACCACCGAGACTTACCGCGACGTCATGCCGCAGAGAATATGCGGAACGCACGTGAGCGGATTTGTGAGCATAATGCGCGGATGCAACAACTTCTGCCACTACTGCATTGTGCCTTACACCCGCGGACGCGAACGCAGCCGCGACGTGGAGAGCATTCTGCGCGAGGTGCGCGACCTGCACGAACACGGATACAAGGAGGTAACGCTGCTCGGACAGAACGTGAACTCCTACTTAGGAGAATTAAAGATTAAAAATGAAGAAGTAAACAGCGAGGGTAACGACGGCAAAGGCGACGACAAGAGCGATAAGGTGGCGTTCCCGGCACTGCTGCGCATGGTAGCCGAGGCTGTGCCCGACATGCGCATACGCTTCACCACGAGCCACCCGAAGGACATGAGCGACGACACGCTGCGCGTAATAGCCGAGATGCCTAACATCTGCCATCACATACATCTGCCCGTACAGAGCGGATCAGACCGCATACTGAAGCTGATGAACCGCAAATATACAAGAGAATGGTATATGGACCGCGTAAGGGCCATTCGCCGCATAATACCCGACTGCGCCATATCTACCGACATATTCGTGGGCTACCACAGCGAGACTGAGGAGGACCACCAGATGTCGCTCTCGCTGATGCGTGAGGTGGGCTACGACTCTGCCTTTATGTTCAAATACAGCGAGCGCCCCGGCACATACGCATCGAAGCACCTGCCCGACGACGTGCCCGAGGAGGTTAAGCTGCGCCGCCTGGCAGAGATGATAGAGCTGCAGACCAAGCTGTCGGCAGAGTCAAACGCCAAGGACGTAGGTAAGGAGTTCGACGTACTGATAGAGGGCTTCAGCAAGCGCAGCCGCGAACAGCTCTTCGGACGCACAGGCCAGAACAAGGTGGTAGTGTTCGACAAGGGCAACTGCCACATAGGACAGACCGTAAGGGTAAAGATAACCGGCAGTTCGAGCGCAACGCTCAAAGGCGTACTCGCAGACAGCAACGAGGCAAAATAACCGACATCATTAAACACGATAATATCAACATTGAAAAGAAAGGCGGCACTCTCATTTGCGAAAGTGCCGCCTTTAATTATGTTTTGTGCCTAAATATATTACAACCACCATGAATATCCGTTTTATCGGTGCCATTCTTGTTCTCATTTTCTTTCTCCCTCATTAACCGCAACGGTCAAGGATAGTTACATTGAAAGCTTGAGTCTTTTCCATCTTTTCCTTGTAACTTACTATGATACATGTAGAATCAATTATTCAACAATCACTTAAATCTGCCTTCGCCTTAAAGTAAGCGGAGCGTATCATCCCAAGGATATTCAGCGCATGGCCCACATTTACCTTCAAGCTCTCAGCATCGTTATAGAAAAATTCGCAGCTGGCTGATACGCTCTTCAAGGTCTGGTCGATATACACTTTAGCCAATTTCATTTCACGTGTAACCTTATTGCAGACGGCCAAAGTGAACGTTTCCTTCCCTTCCTCAACATCCGAAAACTGCGGAAGTAATGCCATTACATACGGCTCATCCTCCTGTCCTGCAATAAAATAGATGTTTTTCATCTGGAAACGGACATAGATGTCACCGTCATCATCAACCACAGGCTTATAACCAAAACTCTCAATGGCTTCAAGTATCATTTCCTTTTTCGTCATAGTCATGTCCTCCGATTATTCGTTATTGTTGTCGTCATCCGATTTCTCCACAGCTGTTTCTTCCTCAACTGTTTCTTCCACAGCACCCCCGGACTCTTCGTCAGAAGATCCGTTCGGCATTGCCTCTTCAATCTCCGCTATCGTCTTGCGTGCAAACTGCGCACCTGACTCCAGACGAAGAACCATGCGAGAGATGACCAAAGGCAGGTCTTCGTCGCCAAACAATTCGCGTTCATAGAATATCCATACGCTGCTGCCGAAGAGATAGGCCTTGACATACTTCAGCGTAGAGTTGATTTTCTCCATCAGGGCACAAACCTGCAGCACATTACCGTCGTTGGCCTCATATATGCCGGGCAGCGCGATGTTGAGGAAGTTAGTGTCGTCCTCGCTATACATGAACAACAAGTTGAGTCCTTCATAATTAAAGCTGTAGCCTAAATTCTCCTCTTCCTCCAGCTTGAATCCCAAGCTGTCTAATGCTTCTAAAATTTTCTCTTTCATAATATGGCGTTTTTATAATTATTATTTATCATCTGAATCCTATTGCAGCATGTCTCAGTCCCTTGTCCTTAGGCGACATCTCGCTTCTCACGCGTTCATATTCGCGCAGGTCTCTGCCGCTTACCGAAGGACTTCTCTTGGATATGGTCTCTTCAAGCAAAGCCTGACTGATAGGCCGGTATTCACCGTTAGCCAACTTAATGCTCTCGTTGAACATCTTTCTTGCCGCCGACTCGACAATATAACTTATGTCGCTGCAATTATAGCCCTCGGTGAGTTCAGACAGACGGTTGATGTCAATGTCTGCCTCGGACGGAAGTTTTGACAGAGCCAGCGAAAACAAGCTCTTTCTCGCCTCCATGTCAGGCATGTCGATGTATATCATCTCATCTATGCGTCCCGTGCGTAGCACTGCCCTGTCTATGCGCTCGGGATGGTTGGTTGCGGCTATGATGTAGATGCCACGGTCGGAGGCATTATTGAGCATACAGAGAAACTCGTTTACCTCGCTGTCGTAATGCTGGTTAGCCTCATCGCCCGAACGTTTCGGCACCATTGCGTCAAACTCGTCGAAGAACAGCAGCGTGGGCGCCTTCTTCTCAGCAGCCCTGAACACCTCGCCAATCTTCTGCTGGGTGCCGTGAACCCAAGTGCAGGCCAAATCGTCGGGCACAATCTTCATGAAGTTGATGCCAACCTCCTCTGCCATCTTCTCGGCAAAAAAGGTCTTACCGCATCCTGCAGGCCCGTAAAACAGCATTGAAGGGGGCTTTAAGCCGTAAACCTCGGCACACTTGGGATTCTTCAGAACGTTGATAAAGCCCTCAGTGACTAACTTCTTCAGCTCGTTCATGCCGGCAATATCCTTGAATCCGCGTCCATGGTCAACTTTCTTCAATACAGGTTTGCTCTCCGTCTCCTTAACGGGTGCGGCCTTATGTTCAACAGACGGTTGTCCGCCACAGATGCGTTTCAACCATTCTTTTTCATTTTCTGACGTATTCATTATTATTTCCTCCTATATTCATCCTATTTTGATGTTTATGATAAAAGAGTCGTCTTAGTAACCCATATCTATCACAAAATTTGCCCGTCAAGCAAAAAAATATCCCTTTGGCGGCATGTATCTGGTTATCCATGTCCACCAAAGGGATTTCATTATGATGTTTTCTCAATGATTCAATATTCAAGAGCCGGAGGATTCATTTTCCGTTTCTCTGTCAATTTTCTGCAACCATTCTCAATTTGCTTTGCCACACGGCGATACACGTCGGCCAACTGACATAATCAGGGTTCTTTTGCCACGGAATCATCCTTTGGCTTAATCTTGTTTTGAGCATTCTTACCCACATGCCACCCGTCACACCACGCACATTTATATACAGAGAAATGCACGCCGTACTTTGTGCTCATTGCCTCTGCGGCTTTCATGGCAACAGCCTTTGTAGGGTAAGACTCCTTGGGCTTGCCACTCCTACGTGCCGTATGACTATACCGGCTGAGGATTCCGAATGCGTTGTGCGTCACGAAGATGTTTCTCCATACGCCTTTGCGGGTCAGCTGCTCCCAAACGGCTAAGTACAAATTCGTTATCTTCATTTCTGTCTGTTTTTATAAATAGTAGAAATTATTGTAATTGAATGTCGTCAATGGCGAACAAACATCATCCATTGCCAGCATACGTTTCGGAATGTCGCATAAAGGAATGTCCTCGTCAAGCAAAATACGCAACCGCCGAGCCAGTTTCACATTCTCACGATCCAGTTCCTCTTGAGTGGTAGCTACATCATTCATCAAAGCCTCGCTCATCTCTGAAATTATCATTCCGGAAAACAATCCGTGCAGGCCTTCTGCCCTTGCGAACGCATCAGCATAACACCACACAGCTATAAGATTAGCGCCGTGCTTACGGAGTTGGAAAGCATGCGGATGACCTACAATTATTCTGTCGAACGTGTCTTTGCTGTCGTCATGCCTATAGAACAGTCCTTTGCCAGAACCATGACCAAGCAACATGATACGTTCTTTCGGAGAAACATGATAAAGCAGATGTCCCATTTCTTTCGTGGAACAGTCGCCACTCACCACCTTAGCATCCTGTCCGTCATAAAGGGCATGGAGCATTGCTGTAGTCTTGTCTTTTGGATGAATTACCAACATAGCCATTTCTGTTAAAAGTGAATGAAACCATAATCAAAGCGTCCAATGGCGTGCCTGCATAAAGTCCTTACATTTATCACAGAACACATTTGTCTTGCTGAAAGGATTGCCTCCCTTGCCATTCTGCATGATGCAATGCGGATTCTTGCAATGTCTCAGACCTTGGGTATGACCTATTTCGTGCAACATTACACAAAACAGCTGACCATAACCATGAGGACGATAGGAAGAGAAAACAGCTATGCCGATACCGAAGCCACCGGCAAGTCCCATTATGCCGCTATGAGGCCTGTTGCGGAAGTTGTCTAATCCGATGTCTGCCTGCGTGAGACCTATGACAATGGTTGAGTCTGACTTGTATCGGCCGAGCACCTTGTTTAGCAAGTCTGCCCTGTATCTAGGATGGTCGTGCCTCTTGGTGGTCAACGCTTCATCGGGCAAGCCTATATTCCCCGCAAATTTGCATCGTGGATAATGGGCTTTAAGAGAGTCCATCATGGCGCATCTCAGTTTTCTATCAACAGTTCCCATTGTATACAGACAGACTGTAGGTACTATACCTTCTTTCTGTTGTGCCGGCACAGACGTTTCGTTGGATGTTGTATTTCTACAACCGACTATCAACATCGTCAATGTGCATAGCACCATTAATCTAAATTTAGTTTTAATCATTTCATCTGCTTATTATTGTCGATAAAATTCTCAAAGCCGTTTTACGTTCATTCATGGATGATGCCGTCAAAACAGGTTTGACTTACTTCTCCACAATTTCCCTGCTTTTGTCGCTCCGGCCATAGCAGTCACGCAGTTCGGTAAGGATGCTACAGAACTCAGACGGAGTGAGTATTGTCTTGAAAGGATTTATTTCACCGCTTGTATGGACAAGAATTATACCTCTCGTCTGCATCAGCGCGACACGGAAACGTTCGCTTTGATCAAACATTGCCTGATAGGCACGGCGTATCAGTTGCTGATAATCGTAGCTTTGACGGTTAATGGCTTGACCCTTCCACCACACCATCTGGTCGGCTTGCCATGAGGAGATACTCATCTTTCGGGCAAGTCCTCCTTTCATGCCGCATATCTTACGCTGTTTGTCAGGTTCAGCCCTCTTCAATGATTGTAAGAATCCCTCCATACTGCGACACACAATTCCGTCGAAACGGAACTCGTTGCTGCACATATTGCTCAGCACATTTGACGGATACAGCCCATTGGAGCGTATGTCAAGCGTGTTTGTTTCAGGATTATACATATCCTTCAACGCATGGCCATTACGTACAGTTGCTTTATAATCTTCTTCCATTTATGTCCCGACAGGTTAAATTTACAATAGAGTTAATACGTCTTCAACTTCCGTGGCTGAATGACAATTCAAAACAGAAAACCGCCGACCTCTGTATATGCCCATTGTTTTATTGGCACACGTTCATTTATGATGGCAAGAAGAGAAAAGTAAACAGGAACTATCCTACTTTCTGAACTTCTTTCCTAAATCAAAGCAAGGTTCAGGCTAATCTCCTCTTCACCGAATGACAGGTCTGTCGGTGCCACGTATTTCAAAGTTTTTTTCAGCTTGTCTATTTTTTCGAGATAAACGTTAATCCGCTTTTCACCCGACTTAATCTCGATGCCATTAGGTATTTTGCTTTGAATATGTCCTACGGCTCCGGTAATGAGCAATGACACAGGCGCGCTGCAGTCGTATGACAAGCAGACCACATCTTTGCGCATAGCCTCTATTTTGAACATAATTCTTACAGTTGGAATGAATCTGCCCGGATTAAAACTTACTTCAATAGACTTTTCATCCAGACGCTTTAGAACGGGGGTTATATGAAAATGTTTTCTCGCCCAACCAGATATTTCTGCATAACTTACTGTTGCTCTCATTTTTTATACGTTTGATTTTTGGTTTATATTGGTTATATGTTTGTTCGGAAACAGCAACATTAAACTACATGTCTTTGTCGCTCTTATTATTTACATCGCCAGTTTATTTAATAGAAATGAAAATGGAGCAAAAGCTATCATCCATCGTTTCTTATTTTAGTCCTATCTCCTTTTCAATTTCAAAAACTGCTCCAGTTTGGGTAACATCTTCGGTTGACTGTGATATTCGCACGACAGACATTGTGACACTGAGTCAAACGGAACCACAGGATGAAACTCACCCGAAGCGAAACACTCTATCTGATAAGGATGATAGGTCACCACAATTCCTTCAGGCAAGATGGCAAGATGTGGCAGCGGAAAATCGTCCATGGTAAAGGGCTTCATGCTGGCAGAATCCCATCCGGACCATTCGTCGCAGGCATATTGGTGGACAAGCATAGAACTCATGACATCATCCATGCCCTCCAAATCCACAATGGGGCAATGAAACGAGAATACTAATCTCAAATAGTCGTTCCATACGCTTTCATCTCCAAAATTGTCTGAATACTGTTTCTGCATATTTTTCAGCACTTCTTTTCTAAAGAGCTTCACCATAGACGGCTTAATGGTCTTTGAAGCGTTCACAAACACGTGCCGCCGTTTGTCGTAGGTGATGTAATACGACCGTGGCATTTCGTGCAACCCTCCCTCATACAGCGAAGCATTATAACGGTAAGTTGTGTAATCGTCGCAATCAGCTATTTTCCTAACCGTCATGTCACCAAACAGACTGAGATTAAGCGTGTCTTCTACTTGATAATCATTGCGGCACAGTTTTTCCCACAGCGTTCCGTATCCATCCAAGGTGGCTATCATGTCTTTAGCCGTAGCACTTTTGCCTAAAGGAATATCCTGTTCGTAACCCAACAAGGAGAATGCATCGTCTTTTATCGACTTTAACATCCATTCGCGAACAGCCCTGTCAGCCTCTGAGTCGCCTTTGGGTATATCCAAGTCTACATAGAACCCGGCTTTCATGTTTTCGTATTCGCTTCTCGATTGTATGTAATAGCTCTTCGAAAATTTTTCAATGGAACTGTCAGTTTCTTCATATTGGCGCATGAACCGGTGCAATGTGTCTAATGAAACATCTAGTCGTCGCGCTCCCATCACAAGACTGACATACCCATCGGCGGCAGCCGCTTTGCAATAGGCTTCATTCTGCAAGGCAACACATCTGCCGTCTGAAAAACAAATAGTATCCTGATTGGTAAACACCGGCTGCCCGTCCAGCTGCCCCAAGTAAAGCAAATAACAAGAGGAGCCATCACAAAGAATGGTGAACGACGAATCCTTCTCGGTGTCATAGACTTCATTGCCGTTCATACTGACAAACCTCAACGTGTTATCTATCGAGGATATCGACCGGGCTTTCTGCTGAAAATAATAAAAGCCATTGCGTTTCTTCCTTATGAGATAGTTGGGTTCATATTTGTCGGGATAATCCCATATAACAAAAAGACTGTCACCTATTTTTTCGCCTACATTAAACGTGTCACCATCCAAAGTCATCAGATCATCTTCAAGAAAGACTCCTCTTAATCCAACTCCTTTCTTTAAATTATTGCATGAAAATGTAACAAGAAGTGTCAAAAACAACAAAACAGAACTTAATTTCTTATTCATAATATGTCTGCGTTTTAAATTATTTATATCATTACCACTCTAAAATTGTCATTGCCTTACTCATCTCATAAGACGGCAGGTTCGGGGATTGCGGCAAGCGGCTTATAGTCCGTCATCCCCACCAAAATGTTTCTGTTGACATGTTTAATTACAACAAGTATGATTTTGTAACCATCCTTTAGCTAAAAAATACAATTCCGGCCACGTATGCATTATAGCCGCAAGAGAAAAAGCAGACAATTAACCTCCAAGTCATCACAGACTACCGAGTGTCTGTGTTGACTATCCGAAAAGCGTCTATATCATTACGATGTCTTTCTGTCTCGCTAAATGTATTGTCGTGTAATGTGGTTTCTTATCATTCTTCCTGTTTCAAGCAACACAATCAGTCTATTCAGACGAGGATTCTGTCATAAAGACATCATTGTTAACGTCGCCGCCCCAATATGCCATTGGATGTAGCTCGCAGGTCAGTTTGTTATAATTGCTCTTTATTTGTTTCATGTTATTCAATACGTTCATTTTAGCATCCAGCTCTTCCTTACTTTTGGCAAACACCAAGTTAGTATACCGCCGGTCCTCGTATGCATAATCTGAACTGTCAAAGCATGGATATAACTCAGAATCCTCACCTACATATACTCCATTCTTTGGTTTTCTCTCCCTCGCATGGATAATCATGTCTTCTACGCCATTGAATGACGTGCCTAAAACCATTATGGTTTCATTATTCTTAAATATCTTCATGACCGTATAATATTATTCTATATCTATTCTCGAAACTTCGTCTATATTTCTGATATTCGCTATTGACTTCATAGCCTCTTCCAGCTCGTTAACCGAATGTACAGCAAAATCAACGGATGTCTCCACAATACGTTCTACCGTCACTGTGTTGAGCCGTGAGATGGACAGATGCTGCTGTTCAGTGATGCACGCCACAACATCGCTAAGCAGATGATAGCGGTCAACAGCACGGATACATATTCGCACGGGAAAGAGAAAATCATCTTGTTCCTCAAAGTTGACAGCCACTATAGAGTCGCCTTGTTCTGAAGCCATGCGGATGGCATTGGGGCAATTGCGCTTATGAAGAATCACCTTACCATCGGCATCCTTAAAGCCTATCACCTCGTCGCCGGGCAAAGGATGGCAACACGAACAACGGCTGTATGGCAGCCTCTTCTTATTGGCAAAATAACTGCGGAGCGTGCGTTTAGCCTTGTATGTCAGCACATGATTCAACCATTCCTCATCAGGCAAAGAATTGTTGTCTATGCCTATTTCCACACAGTCACCTCGATGCAGCACCGTACTCACAGAACACAATCTGCCATTGATGCGGGCATAACAGGCATGAAGTCCTACTTTGCTGTGGATTTCAAAGGCAAAGTCCAATGCCGTAGCGTTCTTGGGCAGTATGATACCCTTGCCGTGCGGGGTGAAGACCATTATATCGTCATTGTAGAACGAGGCTGTAACGCCGTCCATATAGTCCATTTCGCTGCCATGATATGCGACATCCTTCAGCACAGCCTTAAACTTTTCCAGCCAGGCTTTTACATTCTCCTCGGTCCGTTCTGCCGTGCAGCCCAAACGGGAGTTGCGCACCATGCGTTCCGACGAAATATGTATTTCCTCCCAACCGCCTTGATCATTGAGCAGTTTCACATGAAAACTCTGATAGCCGTTCTCTTTGGGAGCATTGATATAGTTGGCCACACTGCCCGGACGCTCTTTGAAGTAGTCGGTGAGTACAGAATATATACATAAGCTCTGCTTCTTCTCTTCATGCGGATCTATAGCATCATAGATTATGCGGATATAATGCTTTCCGTCCACATGATTAAAGTCGCATCCCTTGGAGCGCATCTTCCTCCAGATGCTGTATGGCATACGATAGCGCAACTCTATCCTGGCTTTGATGCCATTGTCTTCCAACAGTTCAATCACACGGGATATGAATGCTTTAAGATTTTTCTCCTCAGTCAGCCTCAGCTCATCCAACATCTGTTCTATATGTTCATATTCACGAGGACAGCGATAATGAAACGACAAGTTCTCCAGTTCAGTCTTCACGTGGTACAGTCCCAGTCGGTTGGCAAGCGGCGCATAGAAATAGTCTGTCTCTCCGGCAATTTTCATCTGTTTGTCGGGGCTCATACTTGCCAATGTGCGCATATTGTGCAGCCGGTCGGCGAGCTTTACCAATATTGCACGCACGTCATACTGCACCGACGCCAATATCTGGCGATAATTGTCCACCTGCTTCGACTTGTCATACTTGTCTTTCTTCCGCTTTGTAACCACACCGACAAGAAAAGCCACGTCTTCACCGAAGCGTTCACGGATGTCATCTATTGTGTACGGTGTGTCCTCCACCACATCGTGCAGGAATGCCGCCATCACAGGGTTGGCACCCAGTTCCAGCTCCTCTGCCACGATACGGGCTACGGCAATGGGATGAATGATATAAGGCTCGCCCGTCTTGCGTTTCTGCCCCTTATGCGCCTCTGCGGCCAGTTCGTAAGCCTTGCGCACAAGCTGCAACTGATTGTCATCCACTCGCTGAGCCAGAATATTAAATATGCTTTCTACGCCAGCCTGTATGTCATTATAGTCAATACTCTGCATAATCATTCTGTTTTCTGTTAGACAAATCTTTCTTCTCAGCCAACTTACGATAATCCACGTTATTGTCTTTACCGCACGGAAAGCGGAACTTGCCTGCCACCTTGCCTCCCTCATTGATATAGCCGTACATTTCCACTTCCTTGTCATCGGTCATACCGAATCCGTCTTCGTCCATATAATAGCGTCCGTCCGGGGTAGTGTCTAAAAAAAGTGTGTAAGTCCATAAATTTCCTATTTTTGTATTGGAAAAATTAAAACAAAAAATAACAGATCTTGCACAATTACAAATTTCGGAATTAATTTTTGAATTTACAAGTAAATGGAAAAGTTTTTACGGTCTGACATGCGAAATTCAGAACAGTAGGATTAGACATGTATATAACCTGTGTATACTTGAGTACGGGGTAAAATAACACACATAGGAATTGGTAAACTCGCAAAAATTTCGTGTATTTATATGAAACTAAACGAACAATTAAAATCTCTTTATTCTTCCAAATGGAAGGATACTTGCACTGCTCTTCAGACCTTGACCGACACCGGACCTGCTGTTACAAAACCATCTTATCCATTCTTGTTAAGTGTGGTGAAATGGGAAAATGATCAACCTGATGAAAACTGGTATGCCGATGCTGATCTGAAAGTCATGATTTTTGGAAAGGAAACTAACAGTTGGTTTGGGAAATGTGATGATTTCGGAACACCGCCTTCTCCTGTATTCAATCCGGACGTAACTATGGAGGCTGTAATGGGTTTATACGAAAATTTCTATGCCACTTATTACAAACCATCCGGCTTTAGTTACAATGGTACACGTTATGGCACTTTTCATTATGGATTCAACCATTTTGTGTCGTTATTGAACGCCCGCTTTCCTAATAAACGGATAGCCTATTTGTGGAATAACATTGTAAAAGTGGGTAAGGCTGAAGGCTCCGGATTTTGCGGAAATGAGATTTATGATGCACAGAAACAACATTTCATGGTTATCAGAGAAGAGATAGATATACTCAAGCCGGACCTTATACTGTTTCTCACAGGAAACTACGACAGGCAGATTCTTGATTGTTGGAATGAGGCAAAGTTTACTGCCTTGTCTTCATTTTCAGTTAATGATGTGGCTAAAGTTTCGCTTCCCGGCCTTAACATCCCTGCATATCGTACTAATCACCCGTCGGCACGAATTTCAAAAGAGGAAAAAGAAGCACGACTGGAAACTATTGTGAATGATATTTGATTAAGAATATATAATCCGGAAAGTCCAAACCCGTTAGATAGGACAAAGCTAAAAAATCTTTAATATGTCTCAAATGATTAACAGGGGAAAGGAATTGATTCGCATTTCTCCAAAAACTGCAACTAAATTGGAATATTCTACCAATGGTGGTAAAACATGGTTTCAACGTTTTTTGGGCTCATCATGTGGTGATTTCCATGATTTGACAGATAACGGAAGAGAAATCTTGGCCCAGACTTCAAAAGGGCTTTATTATTCTACAAACGAAGGTAGAACGTGGTTTAAGCGTAATTGATGTAATTTAAGACTGAGAGAGTGTGTTGAAAATGGCAATGCACTCTCTTATATTATTTAAAATATTTTACTTTATGAAACTAACTCAGAAAAAGGCAGTTTGTGTAGTAACAATTTTGGTTGTCATAGCATGTTTCTTTGCTGTATATTTGAGATTATTTACAGGTAAGGAACTTTGGTATGAGATGTTTGCAGCAGTTTTAGGCGTTATCATTACCGCAGTTATAACAATGATACTTCTCAAAGGTCAAAGTGATGATGACGTCGAACGTGAGAGAGCAGCAAAGATATTTGAGGAGAAGCTTCGTATTTATCAAGACTATCTTCATTCTTTATGTGACATAATCAAAGAACATAGCCTTTCGGACGAAGGAAAAATACGTCTTGAATTTCAAACATCTTATGTGGCAATGCATTGTGATCCACAATATATAGCAACAGTAAGCAATTCTGTTAAAGAACTTATAGAGTATTGTTGCCCTGATGAAGATGATGAAAATCTGAATCGGAAAGATAAGAGCGGTTCACCAGATCCTTTATTGGATAATCTTTTCTGTATTGTAGAAGCTTTTAGAAAAGACTTGTATGGTGATAATTTTAAATTTGATGACAAACATAAACGAAATACGCTTGAAAATTTCTCTGATGCTTATCGTAATGCAAAAAGTAATGATGGAAGTTCAGAAAAAGAGTTGCAACGTATAAAAGTTGATTTGAATGTACTTTCTAATTCCTTGAACAATGTAAATTCTGAAACGGTTTCAGAAAACATACCCGAAGAGAAAGATTCTGAGCAACAATCAAAACCAGTTCATACGGAAGATACAAGCATATGGGATAATTCTTTGTTGAAATGGAAAGAAGAAGGTTGGCTGGTTGAAGGCATGTCCGATCAAAATGACTGGTTCTGCATGACAAATACAAACGGTAATCCGGGAGTTATTGGTGTTGGATTTATGCAAGGACATTATTATATGCAAGCTACATATAAAGATGATTATGATTTCTCAAAACCTTTGAAGTGGGAAAAAGGTGGACGTAGAAGTTATGGCCGATGGTTGAAATATTTAGCAGAGCCTTATTACAATATTGCTGAAGGAAAATTTGTAGAGACATTTAAGTCTGACAAAGAGTTGCAGCAATATATTGTAGACAAGGTGGATGAATTGAAAAATATAATAACCCGACACCATCGTACAGCGACATGGAAAAATGAAGTGGGTTCTTATGATAATTGGAAGATCTTTATCTGGTATTGGGATATGTTAGCTTGTGAATTTTCCTTAGAAAAAGAAGGTATTCCTTATATGGATATTATTGAAAGTGAGAAAAAAGGAGAAGTTCTGATACAATTGGCTAATCGGAAAGAGGATAATAATTTATTGAATAACACTTTAAAACGAATAGGATGTCAAGACAAGAATATTGAGCCAAGTGGTTATGTAATTTTGGAAGTTGTGCATTCCACTGATGCTAGTGCCGTTTCTAAAAGTGTAAAATATTGGATAGAAAGAATAAACTGTTGATGGCCCAATAATATACTTTTTATCAAAATTAAATATTTTCCTGATTTACAGTCATGTGTAATTATGTTTTTTCATTTATGAAACCATGAATTACACATGACTTTTTATGGAAAGCTATAACACAAACCAATCGTAATGGATGACATTTCGGCATAAACATAGTTTTATGCCATTAAATATGTATTCAGTATAAATTATGAATGATATTAATATGTGAAACTTGTGGCCTTAAAATTATCTCCCTTATAACCGCCACAAGAGTAATCATAATTCTCCATTCTCAATTGTCAAACGCCCTGTTACGCGTCAATGTTGTATTTCTGAATCTTGTTATACAGCGTCTTGCGGTCTATGGCGAGCAGCTGCGCCGTCTTGGTCTTGTTGCCGCCCGTGGCGCGCAGGGCGTCTATTATGCGCTGGCGTTCGGTCTGCTCGTCGTGCAGGGCTGTTGGCTCTTGTCTCACGGGGCGCGTCATGGCCTTCGACAGCTCCTCGGTGCCGATGTATGAGCCGCGCGTAAGCAGGGTGGCACGCTTCACCACGTTGTTAAGCTCGCGCAGGTTGCCCGGCCAGCTGTATCGCGCAAGCATCTCCGACGCCTTGTCGTCGAATCCCGCCACGTTGCGTCCCAGCTCCTCGTTGGCCTGACTGACAAAGAGGTCGGCAAACAGAAACAGGTCGGCGCCGCGGTCTTTAAGTTCGGGCATGTATATGGTGAACTCGTTGATGCGGTGATAAAGGTCTTCGCGGAATTTTCCGTCGGCCACGAGCTGCGCCAGGTTGCCGTTGGTAGCGCACACCAGCCGGATGTCCACGCTTATCTCCTTGGGCGAGCCTAACGGGCGCACCTTGCGCTCCTGAAGGGCACGCAGCAGCTGCACCTGCACGTCGTAGGTCAGGTTGCCCACCTCGTCGAGGAACAGCGTTCCGCCGTTGGCCTCCTCAAAGGCTCCGCGCTTGTCGGTCGTGGCGCCTGTGAAGGCTCCCTTGGTGTATCCGAAGAACTCAGACGCCGCCACGTCCTTGGGTATGGCTCCGCAGTCGAGCGCAAAGAAGGGCTTGTCGGCGCGGCTGCTCTGGCTGTGAATGCGGCGCGCCACATACTCCTTGCCCGTGCCGCTGGCTCCGAGAATGAGCACCGACATGGGCGTTGGCGCAACGAGGTTGACATATTCGTATAGTTGGCGCGAGGCCTCGCTCGTGCCTTCTATGTATTTCTTGGCGGCCGTGTGCGGCTTCTGTTCTGCCGCCGCGTTGTTGCCGTGGGCTGCTTGTGTTGTTGCTGTCGTCGTTGTAGCGCTTGCCGTGGCTGCTGCATCGGCGTTGTGGCTGTCGAGCGCGTCGTTTATCTTTTGCAGCAGGATGTCGGGCTGCACGGGTTTGGCTATATAGTCGCACGCTCCCGACTTCATGGCCAGCACGGCGTTCTGCACTTCGGCATAGCTCGTCATCACGATGAAGGGCGTCTGCATGTTCTTCTTGCGCAGCCAGTTGAGCAGAAACAGACCGTCGTGGTCGGGCAGACGGAGGTCAGACAGTATGAGGTCGAAGCCTGTGCCGTCGGTCACAGCCCGTGCCGCGGCGCTTACAGAGCTTGTTTTCTCAACCGTGAAACCTTTTTTGCGCAGCCATGTCTGCATCATGGTGGCGTATGTAAGGTCGTCTTCAACTATAAGAATACTTGCCATGTCGGTTAGAATGTTGTTACGATAACAACTGCGTGTCGTCATGCAAAATTAGCTTTTTTATTATACATGGCGCAATAAACGTAGGTTTTTTATTGCTTTTTAAAACTTTAAGACCAATGTCCTCGCCTTTTAGACATCCATATTTTCAGCTCCTTTCTCGCCGTTATGCCGCCACATGCCGGTAAGCAAATTAAAAACACGCTGAAAATCGTAACCATTTTATGTGTTTTTTCTTTCAGTCTAAATATTTAATATGCCTTATAAGGCTGTATGTTAAGCAAATGACACACATCTGCTTTCATACTGTTAGTGGCCTGTTTACGACCCGTAAGTGGCCCACTTTTGATGCAAAACCGGCCCACTTTTCAGTCGTAAGTCATAGGCTTTTTGTTATCAATCAAGCGAAGATATAATACAAAGGATTGTCAAACCGAAAAAATTGCCAATACGGACTATTTTTGAATAACTGAAAGACAAGCACCTAACCCGAAGGCTGTCAGTAACGATACGTGCAGACAGAGCCTGCACACTCTTCGAGACACTTTTGTTGGTGACATACGCTTTATCACAAATATAATTAGTTTATCATCCTGTATGTCAAGATACTGCTCAATGAAAATGGCACCCGTTGAAAACTGTCAACGAGTGCCATTTAAGTATGGATATTTATTAGGCCATGATAACATGGCTGTTATTTTTCGGGCACGTAGAATTTATCCATCAGCGGAAGCACCATTTCCGGATTTTTGCGTAAATGTTTTGTTTTTATCTCTTTTTTATCTACCATTTCTACCAGCTTAGGAAACTCCCTGAAATATAGTTTTATGTCTTTCTTCATAATTAAAACAAGTCCTTTTCTGCCGAGCCAATAAGATTTGGCTATCTCATCCCCTTTCTTGAGATAGTAATATTGAAAAATATAATTGACATTGGTACCACTCATATTTACCGTATAATCAGTGGTTAGTGTTTTATATCCTTTGATGTTCTTTCCTTCGTAAATTAGCTGTAGAAATACCGGCTTCTTATAAGGCTTTGGATCTTTGTTTAATTGATTGGGCATATTCCTTTGTGCCTTTACCGATTCGTAAATTAAGGGTAAAGAGTCATTGAGAGTTGACGTGTAAACTATTCTTTTCACTTCTTCTGATGTGTATTTACGGGCTTTACCTTTGTAGGTGTTGCTTATTTTTAAGTCATATACCGGTGAAATTAGGCGTGCTGTGGAAGCGATTGAGCAGTAACCTTCAATTACCGTGCCGTCGGTCAGCGTGCATGTTACTTTGTATTTGTCAGATTTGTTGCCTGCTATCGTTGGCAGTGCCATTAATAGTAGCGAAAGGATGAAGATGAGTTTTTTCATTGTGTTTTATTTTAAGGTTAATTACAATAAGATTGTTGAACACTGCTAAACAAATTTTATAAGTTATATTTGTTTTACCATCCTTATAAAATTTGACATGTAGATTACTGCTGATCAGTATAAAAGTTCGTCGCTTGCCAAATGTGCATTGCACTATTTATGCCGAATGCATAGATAGTATTTTCTTTCAGTATTTAACGGATGACTTTCTCTGACTTATGCCAATTAGAACCTGTAATGTAAGACATGGCTATTTTGTTAATGTGATATTTGTTTGTCGCTCCGTTTACGTTTATGGGGCGAGATAAAACTCCCATGTCGGTTTAAGTATTGCTCACAGCCGGTTCTATTGTTTCATTGTCGTTAAATGCAGGAAAAAGTCATAGTACAATTAAACGTAGTTTTTTCGTGCACCTCCTTTTTTAGTTAAGAAATTATATCCATAGCCAAAAATACGATTATTTTTCCAATTTTGTATATAAATATCTATATTTTATAGAAAATGAAACTGAAATAATATCAATATCATTATTTTCGTTCTTCTTTATTTGTTGCATTGAAAGGAGCAGCTGTTGTTCTGACGGAGCGGAAAATTGTTATTTCACTTGTCTGATTTCGGGCATTTGTAACCAAAGAAGAAGGTGCGTCAGAATGTATTTTAGCATACATGTTCTGATGCACCTTCCTTTATTGTTTATGTCGTAAAGATGTTGCTGCCGTGTGTCGTCGTTGGCGTTTATGGCTGCGCCGTTAGTTCATGTAGGCAGGGTAAAGAGTTATTTCTCGTTCAGCACTTTGTCAAACTGCTTGGCGAAGAATTAGAAATATAAGCCAGATGAGAATAAAAGTTGGAAGTTATAACGCATCATAATAAGTTAAATAGCTTATTTTTTACTTTTATAAGCTAATTAACTTATAATATTTTGCCGATAGAGATATTATTCATATCTTTGCATTAAATAGTAGTTAACGTATTAAATCTATGTATGCAGCCATTTCTGCCGATATAGTTTCTTCCACATCTTTATGTATCGAAGAAACCATTGCTTTGAAGCAAAGGATAGAAGATTTATTTTCTGTCCTCGAAAACAGATTTCCGGGATTTTGGGGAAGGATAATAAAAGGAGATTACATAGAGTGCCTTTTGCCTTCGGCCAAGGACAGCTTTAGGGTAGCTCTAATTATTAAGAGTTGCATTAAGTCTTTTCCTGTTGCAGAACCAAAAAAGAAAAAATTGTTCCAAACATACGGAATACGTATAGCTGTGGGAATAGGTGAGATGCGTATAGTAAATAGGGAACACGGTATCATGGATGGAGAGGCAATTTATTTGTCAGGCCGGACATTAAGCGGAATGGGCGCTCCAAACAAAAACGGTACATTCATTATTGAACCTGCTGACAAGCAACTTAAACCAGCATTACAAACGGTCGGAATGCTGACTGATGCCTTGCTCAATAATACTACAAGACGGCAGAGTGAGGTCGTTTATTATAAACTTTTGTCTAAAAGTGAGCAGGAAATAGCAAATATATTAGGTGTAAAGCAGTCTGGAATAAATCAGCATTCGACGTCAGCCAAATGGTATTGCATAGAAGAGGCATTGAATTATTTTGAACAACTAAATTTTGAAAATATATGAACAGTTGGTTGTTGTTAAGTCTATTGACGGCTCATGTAATTGGAGATTTCTATTTGCAAAGCAACAAATATTGTAAGAGAAAAGAAGAATCAAAACTTAAAAGCTCCTTTCTATATATTCATGCAATAATCATGGGGCTGCTTTCATGGATGTTTGTTCCAACCATTGGTTTTGGGCTTTATGCGTTGCTCATAGTTGTAACACATTTTTTGATTGATGCAGTGAAATCATACATGAGCAAAGGATTGTGGCAATTTTTAATAGACCAGATTTTACATATCTTAGTTTTGTTCTTTATTGCACACCAATATGTATTGCAGTGCCATTTGCCAATTCAATGTTTAAACTTCCGTGACAATATATCCATTCCGGTATTTATATTCGCCGTATTATGTTGTCTGAAACCGACAAATATTCTGATAAAGCTTATATTGGAACGGTATAAAATAGGAGAAACCGAATCTTGCGAAAATATGAAAAATGCAGGGGCACTCATTGGAAATTTAGAAAGAATCTTGACATTGGTATTTGTTCTAATCGGCCAATATGAAGCTGTTGGATTTATCATAGCTGCAAAATCTTTACTTCGATTTAAGGACACAGATACAGCCAAGACAGAATATGTGTTAGCTGGAACCTTGTTGAGTTTTGGCATTGCCACATTGTCGGGCTTAATGGTGAAACAATTATCGTTAGTATTCTAATTCTGCATAATGAGAGATTTAACAGACAAGGAGAAATATATTGTAAAAGGATTGTTTGACAGAAAAACAAATCCAATTTAAGCGAATTACGTAAATAAGACTGTTACGAGATAATCTTGATTGTTTTTCATTGCGCTATGAATTAGCTACAAAGAAATCATCAGGTTTTATATAAAAAAGAAGGTGCGTCAGAATGTATTTTAGCATACATGTTCTGATGCACCTTCCTTTATTGTTTATGTCTTAAAGATGTTTCTGTCGTGTGTCGTCGTTGGTGTTTATGGCTGCGCCGTGAGTTCGTGTAGGCAGGATAAAGAGTTATTTCTCGTTCAGCACTTTGTCAAACTGCTTGGCGAAGAACATCATCTGATAGTCAATCGAGTTGCGCCAGTAGTCGCCTGTGTGGCCGCCGGGGCGCACGTAGAAGTCGTGCTTCACGTTGAGTTCGCGCAGACGCTTGTGGGTCTGAAGGTTAACGGGATAGAAGAAGTCGCTGTATCCGCAGTCGATTATGATGTTCTGGCGCGAGGTGAGCAGCCGGTCGAGCGAGTAATAGACAGAGTGAGACTTCCACACTGTCTCGTTCTGAAACTTGTTGCCCAGCACCTTTTCCATCTCCCAGCAGTTTGGATACTGGCATATGTCCATGCATCCGCTCGTTGAGCCTATGTTGCCGAACACGTCGGGATGCTGCATGCCGTTCCATATAGCCCCGTGTCCGCCCATGCTCAGACCTGTTATTGCTCTCAGTTCGCGGCGCGCGTAGGTGGGGTAGTGGGCGTCGATATACTCGGGCAGTTCCTTTGATATGAACGTTTCAAACTGCATCGAGGGGTCAACGGGCGAGTCGACATACCAGCTGTTCTGTCCGTCGGGGCAGACTATGATGGTGCGGTAAGTGTCGGCCAGACGCGCCACATCGGTTATTCCAGGCCATGTCGTGCTGTTGCCGCTGTATCCGTGCAGCAGATAGACCACGGGAAACTTGGTGCTGCCTGTTGCGTCGGGCGTGTATACTATGGTGTTGAGGCTGCGCTTCATCTTCTGGCTGTACACATTAATCGTGTCAACCTTTGCGGCGTGTGCCGCCGTTACTGCCAGCATTATGAGCAGTGCCGGCAGGATTGTTTTCATTATGTTTCTCATGTGTTTATGCTTGTTTTATGTTTTTCTTCTCGTCGAGCCGCCTTTCAGCTTCTGCCAGCGCAGTCTTGAAGAAGTGTCCTTGGGCTATCAGATTGCCCATGCGTTCGGCGTTGGCCTGCATTTCGGCATATTGTTCAGGCGTTATTTTGGGCAGGATGTCGTCAAGCTCTTTGAGCGAGTCGACACACAGGCCTATGCCGTGCTTGCTGATAAACGGCGCCAGGGCGGCCTGCTTCCATATAATCACCGGCAGCGAGCAGCGCAGATAGAGCGATGTCTTGTGCGGATCGTTTATCTTGAGATATTCGCCCCAGTCGCCCGTGCATCCGTCTTCCGAGGCACCGTCCCACACAAGTCCGAAGTGGCCGCGTGCCGTGGCTATAAGCTCGTCAGACTTTACGAAGCCCATCATGTCGAACTTGTCGGCGCCCTTTGCCTTGTCTATCTCGAATCCGTTGCCGTAGAGCCTCACTCTGAACGAGTGGATATATTCGCCCCAATGATACAGAAACGTGTTCTTTCTCGGGTTGAGCGCCCCTGCATACACCACGGTGAGGTCTTTGCTGTAGGTCTGTCTTTGCGCCTTGGTGTCCGACAGATAGTCCCATATGCCCAGTGTGCCTACGATGGCTCTGCAGTGATGTTCCTCAATCCATTTCTTCATGCTGTCGTTGAGCGCTATGATATAGTCGGCATGGTTGAGCCTTCTTATCTCCTTTTCGGGCGTAAGTGCCTTGCGGCGGAAACTGCCGAGGTCGTGCACCAGCACTATCACCTGAATGTTTTTCAGATGTGCCACACGGCATACGAACGTGAAGTACTTCTTAAAAGGATACTGCAACACCAGTCTGTCTCCTCTCCTCATGCAGAACACCGACTTGATGACGCTGAAGAGGGTGGTGAAGAAGTGGCGCAGAGTGTTTTTTGATATGCTCTGAGGCAGTCCGACGTTTCTGAAGTTCATGTCCTTCATAATCTTCTCCATGTCGGTCTTTGCCTTGTTTCCGGCACTGCCTAATCCTTTGTAGTTGCGCGACAGATAACAGTTCATGGCTTATGTAATATAAAAAAATTATTATTGTTGTTCGGTGTGAAAGTCAAGCAGCGTGCGCCTTTCAGCGCTTTTTCTGCTTGCCGGTTATCTTTCTGAAGGCTTTCTTGAATTTGCCTGTTACGGCCCGTTTGTGTTCAAACTCTTCGAGTTTCTTTATCACCAGTGCCACGGTCTTGTCGGCATCGAGACCCCTTATTTCGGCGTAGCGCCTTATCACATAGTCCATAAGACGCTTGTCGTGTGTGAGCCGTTTCAGGTTTTCGGCGCAGTCGTCCTCGGTAGGCTGTATGAACTTTGAGCGGTTGGTGTCTATCAGCCAGAAACTGAAGCCGCCGTCGGCCGTTCTCTCATACAGGATGTTCGTAAGGTTAAGGTCGCCGTGCATCACCCCTTTTTCGTGCAGCCGGGCCAGCAGATGCGCCAGCGCGTCGGCCGCGTCGTGGTCAAAGTCGTCGCGTCTGAGCAGACCGGTGAGCGGCGGCAGCATGCACGACTCCGACACAAAGTAGCAGTCGGACATCAGTATGCCGTTGCCAAGTTCAAGATATGCCACCTCGCGGGGCGTGTTGAATCCCCTCTGGCGCAGCATGGCGGCAAAGAGATATGCCCTTGCGGCCTTGCTCTTCTTGAAGAACGAGTAGGCCACGCGCTGCACGGGGTTGGGCCGCTTGTAGTGTTTCACCACAAGCGTGCGGCCGTCAACGCAGAACGATTTCACCGTGTTGCGTCCCTTGTAGAGCGTGTTGCCCCCCTGACTGAATGTCTGCGGCAGGCTTCTCACAAAGCCGCTGAGCGTGCTGAAAGCGCTGTCCACAGTCATGGTCATTATCTTTTCCTTGCTCATGGGCGGCTCAGAGGTTAATGTGCTCGTAGTCCTTAAACCACTCAATGAAGTTCTTTATGCCCTCGTGCAGCGTAACCTTCGGCTTGTAGCCTATCTCGGTTTCGAGTTTTGTGGTGTCGGCCCAGGTGCGGCTTACGTCGCCCGGCTGCATGGGCATCATTATCTTTTCGGCCTTGCGGCCCAGATTGTTCTCAATTTCGGCTATGAAGTCCATCAGGTTGACAGGACTTCCAAGGCCTATGTTATACACCTTGTAGGGCAGTCCGTTGGGTGTTCCCGTTCTGTCGGGTGTCTTGTCGAGCACCATGAGCGTTCCTCCGGCAATGTCGTCGATGTAGGTAAAGTCGCGCATCATGTCGCCGTTGTTGAACACCTTGATGGGCTTGCCGCCGCTAATGGCCCTTGCAAACAGCATGGGCGCCATATCGGGGCGTCCGGCCGGACCGTAGACGGTGAAATAGCGCAGTCCGGTGCAGGCTATGCCGTAGAGCTTGCAGTAGGCGTGAGCCATAAGCTCGTTGCTCTTCTTGCTTGCGGCATAAAGGCTTACGGGACTTATCACCACGTCGTCCTCAGAGAAAGGCACCTTGCTGTTCATGCCGTAGACCGAGCTTGACGAGGCATAGACAAGATGCTCCACGTTGAAGTTGCGGCAGCACTCAAGAATGTTCAGAAAGCCCATCCAGTTGCTGTGCATGTAGGCATAGGGATTTTCTATCGAGTAGCGCACGCCTGCCTGTGCCGCCAGATGTATTATCTTGTCAAACTTAACCTGGTCGAACAGCATGTCGAGTGCGCCCTTGTCCTCGATGTCGAGGCGCAGAAAAGTATAGTTGGGCCATTTGCTGCTCACGGTGCGGTGCCCCATGGGCAGGCTGGCGTCGGCCTCAATTCCCGCCCGGCGCAGGCGATAGTATTTAAGTTCGGGCGAGTAGTAGTCGTTGATGTTGTCAATTCCCACCACCTCGTCGCCTCTTTCGGCCAGCATTTCGGCGCAACGGCTGCCGATAAATCCGGCCGCGCCGGTTACAAGTATCTTCATTTTTTGTTTTGTTTTATTTGTTGCGGAGCTTGTTTCCTTGCTCTGCTGTCATTCAGTTGTTGTCCTTATTGTTGAGATATTCTATTATCTTTGTGGCCACTACGCTCCAGTCGAAATTGCGTATGTCGCGCCGTCCGGCCTCGCCATACTTTCTTCTCAGTTCCTCGCTCTGGTAAAGCTCCTTGATGTGGCGTCTGAAACAGAAGCGCCAGCGTGCCGAGCGTATGCTGTTCTCCTTGTCGCGCAGCAGGTCGAGCGTGCCGGCCTTGGTGGCTATCACGGGCACGGCGCACGCCATTGCCTCGGCCACGGTGTTGTTCCATCCGGTGTAGCGCGGGTTCTCGGCCGACACAAAGCAGTCGGCACGGTTGAACAGCTCCCAGTTGCGGTCGAAGGGATGGCCTACGACAAACTCGAAGGGGCACTTGCACGTAAACTCCTTTATGCGGCGTGCGGCGCCTTCGTCAACCGGCGTGTCATAGAGGAGCAGCTTTATGTTGTAGCCCTGCGCATAGAGCTTTTCGCACGCGCTGACCACATAGTGGGTGCCTTTTACGCGCTCCACGATGCGTCCGTAGGCCATAACGACGAACGGGCGGTCTTTAACCTCATAGCTCTCCTTGGGCTTATAGTTGTCAACGGTTACGCCACCGATTGCCTTGAACGACTCGCGGCCGAACTTCTTGAGGTCGTACTCATATACGTTAGACGAGCATGCGAACACCTCTACCTCGGGATTCTTCATCAGCTTGGCCACGTTGTCGCTCTTCCTTACGTGATAGAATATCTTGTGGCGCGCTCCCGATGACAGCACCATGGGCATCATCTTCACCGTGGTGGTCCACAGGGCGTCGAGCTTGGTGGTGTTAATCTTGTCGAAAGTGCTCATCTCGCCCTTGAAGTCGAACCAGTCGGGGCCTTTGCCGTCGGGCGTGAACACTATGAAGCGGTGGCCCTGTCGGACAAATATGTTGCCCAGCTCGAGAAAGCGTTTAACGCCGCCGTAGAGCTTTGTGTGGGGCAGTAATACTCCTAATATCATATATTGTTGTTGTTAATTCGGATGAAATTTTATATTGCCTTTTGCCGTGTTGTCGGCGTCATGCGTATCGCATTGATATACAACCATTTGCAATATGCCGTCTTTTGGCCCGCAATATGTGGCCTTTCAGCCTGCAATATGCCGTCTTTCGCGATGCGATATGCGGCCTTTCGGATTTCAGCCTGCCGGCAGGCCTGTCGTGTATGGTGCCGGAGGGTATGCGGGCTTATTGTCTTTTGTCGTTGTCCCAGAACTTCCACAGCGGCCCGAAATCCTTTGTCATCATCCACCACAGAGCTTTCAGTCGTCCGCGCAGGATGTTGGCCTTCAGATGGCCGTCGTGCCTGTAGGCGTCAGTAAGGCGGCTGTCAAAGTCGTGTCCCTTGTAGGTGAAGATGCGCCTGAAGGTGGAGTTTGTCATGCCCCACTTGAGCAGAAACTGCATCTGGCCCATGTTCTTGCGTATGCGTGTGGTCGATTTTGTCTCGAAGTGATACACGCGGCTTGCCGATATGCCCTTCATCATCCTTATGCCGCAGAGATAAAGCTTGGCGGTGAAGTCGGGGTCGCTGTACATTCCGGGCGAAAGCTCTATGCTGTAGCCGCCCACGAGGTCCCATATGTCGCGGTGAACGATGTTAGGCGGCAGCGTTGCGCCCATCCAGTCGTTCATCTTGTAGGTGCGGAACTCGTTGAGCAGGTCTTGCTCCCTGAATGTCTCAGGCGTGTCGCCATAGTCGGCATTGATTATCGAGTCGCCCTTGGTGTGGGGCTGAATTGTCGTAGACGACAGGAAAAAACGGTTGTCGGGCAGCGACTTTATCTCGTCGTAAAGGGTCTTGTCCCATTCAGGCAGCGCATACATGTCGTCGTTGATGAAGAGCATATAGTCGGTCTTCACCTTGCTGCGCATCATGTTCATGGCAAGACACACACCCACGTTGGTCTGCGAGTGGGTGTAGTCGAGGCCCTGTTGCCTCACCCATTCGAGCGTGCCGTCGCTTCCGTCGTTGACGTGTATTATTATCTGGTGTCTGTAGGTAGAGTTCTTCCTTATGCTGTCTACGCATATCTTAAGGAAGGGCAGGTTGTTCCATGTGGGTATGAGTATGGAGAAAAGTTCGCCGTTCATAGTCGTTACGTTATTTGCTCAGGCGCCTGATGCGTGATTTTATGGCTTACGTCAGTGCCGTTGCATTATTATATTTAATATGGTTAGTAACCCTTTGACGCGTTGGCCCGGCTAAATGCCGAGCAGCTCCTTGTAGACGTTCATCACCTGCTGAGCCACGTTGTTGCCCTCAAACCGCGTTATATACTGGCGGCTTGCGGCTATGCGCTCCTCGCGTCCGGGCGCACCCTTGAGCACCTGCTTTATGGCGTCGGCCATGGCATAGACGTCGTCGGGCCCTACATATATTGTGCCGTTGCCGCCGGCTTCTTCAAGACAGCTGCCGGTGCAGGCCACTACGGGCAGTCCGCTCTGTATGGCCTCGATTATGGGCACGCCGAAGCCCTCGTATCTTGAGGGGTATACGCATGCCTCGGCCATCTGATAAATGGCGGGCAGGTCTTCGTTGGGCACGTTGTGGAGTATCTTCACGCGGCTTTCGAGAGCGTTATCCCTGATATATGCCTTCACCTTTTCGGTGTAGGCGGTGGCCTTGCCGACTATCACCAGACTTATGTCGTCGGGCAGCATTCTCATTGCCTTCACTGCCAGCAGCACGTTCTTGCGCTCCTCGATGGTGCCCACGTTGACTATATATCGCTCGGGCAGCATATAGCCCGTGTGCACCTCCTGCATCTTCTTTTCGCTCTCGTGCATCTTGTAGCGCGAGCCGCAGCTCTGGTATATTACGTCAATCTTCTCGGGGTTGACGCCTCCGAAGAGCATGATGTCGCGCTTGGTGCATTCGCTGATGGCTATTATGCGGTCGGCCTCGGCGCAGGTTTTTCTGAATTTCCAGGCATAAATCTTGGTGTCGGGCCAGTTGTACCATTCAGGATGTCGCATGAATATGATGTCGTGAATGGTCACCACGGTCTTTATTCCAGCCTTCTTTATGCCTATGGGCAGTTCTCCGGATAGTCCGTGATAGAGCTTTACGCCGTCGGCGCGGAGGTCGTCCACCATTGAGTGCATGCGCCACCATGCCTTGCGCAGGCCAGAAAGATGCTTGCGCGGAAAGACAAATCTTACGTTGGCCGACTCTCTCACCTGACTCCTCAGCGCGCTGTCGCCCTTGTCGGGGGCATAGAGGTTGAGTGTTATTTCTGGTGTTATCACCTCAGAGAGGTCGTTGATGAGCGTGCGGGCATAGCTTCCCAGTCCGGTGCGGTTACATACAATGCGCTTGGCGTCGTATCCTATAATCATATTTCACATATTTTGTTGAGGGCTGCATATAGCCTGGGCGTTATGCCGACTTGCGTCGCCGTGTGTGTCCAGGCCGTTTCGCCTTGTGCGGCTCTCATGGTGTCCGCATGGCGTGTGCCGGCCCATTGATGTTATATGTTTCACGTGTGACAGGCTGTAGGCCTATTTTCTAACCACGTGTCCGTTTTCTATCTTAAACTCTTTGTCAAACTCTTCTCTCGTGCGTTTCCATCGGTTGTGGCTCCACAGATAAAAGCGCGGGTCGCGCCTGATGGTCTGCTCGAGCATGGCAAAGAACTTCTTGGTAATCTCAAACTCAGGCATTTCGCCGGGCTTGTCGGTCATGAGTTTGAAGGTATAGATATATTTTCCGCGTTCGGGGCGTTCAACGTCGATGTAGAACACGGCATTGTTCATCTTGCGCATTATGCGTTCGGCTCCCGTGAACACAGGAGTGTCGTGATTGAGGAACGGCAGCCACAGGTGGATGTTGCGGTAGCGCGGCGCCTGGTCGGCAATGTAGCCGAACAGATTCATGAGATTCTGCCTGCGGAACGAGACGAGATACCTCAGTATGTCTTTCTTGGGTATGCACACTCCACCCATGCTCTGTCTGATGTTGATAAACAGACGGTCGAAGAGCTGGCTGCGCAGAGGGTGATATATGAGTCCGATCACTGATTCGGGATGCTTCTTTATTACAAGTCCTGTGGCCGACAGCAGCTCCCAGTTGCCGTAGTGGCCGAGTATGCCGGCACACG
>HF992584.1:46261-46848 GCA_000436695.1 Prevotella sp. CAG:1185
CGTCTGTCCTCTGTCGAAACACTCCTCAATCTTGTCGGTGCCCCTGAATTCGATGTGCCTGAGCAGCTCCTGGCGGCTCACCGACATGAGCTTGACGGTCTCGACAAAGTAGTCGCAGAACCATCTGTAGAACCCGTGTTCTATGGCGATGCACTCCTCCATGCTCTTTTCGGGAAATGCCGACGTTATGTTGCTCCTTACTATGTCGCGTCGGTAGCGCACAATGTTGTAGAGAACGAGGTAGGCTATGTCTGATATGGCATAAAGCACCCTGTAAGGCAGCTTTGACGCCAGATAAAAAATGCCGTAGACTATGTTATATAAAAACTCTTTCATACCTCTTTCTCAGATTAGTTGATTACAGTGTCTGCATGTCGTTCAGTTTCTTGTAGTATCCGTCCATGGCGAGCAGCTCCTCATGAGTGCCGCGCTCAACGATTTGTCCTTCGTGTATGACGCATATCTCGTCGGCGTTCTTGATGGTCGACAGGCGGTGGGCAATGGCCACCGTGGTGCGTGTCTTCATCAGATGCTCCAGCGCGTCCTGCACCAGTCGCTCGCTCTCGGTGTCGAGAGCCGACGTAGCC
>HF992585.1 GCA_000436695.1 Prevotella sp. CAG:1185
TGTTGCCGTCCTGCTCAATGTCTGTTATGCCTGTAGGCGTCTCGTCGAGCTTGATAATCCAGCTGCGGTAGCTTCCTCCCATACCTGAAAATCCTGATATAACACGTCCGTTGCTGTTGCATATTGCTATTCGTGTGTCAACGGTGCCCAGCCATTCGGCAGCTTCGTTCTCGCCTTTAGATTTGAGCCAGTCTGCCAGGCTGATGCATTCAGAGCTGCCTGCTGGATAGACAAACGGACTGTTCTTGTCTGACACGAAGAGATCGCCGTCGTTGGTTACAGTGTAAGCCCAGTTGCCGTCTTCAAAGTCGTGCAGCTCGAATCCGTTGTCAACGGTGAACAGGGCGGCATCGCCCGATTTGTAGTTTTTGTTGCATGTCGTTGAATAATATTTTCCGTTGGCTGAGAGATTTACAGAGTTTTGGGCATAGAAATTAGGCGTAACGTGTTCATAATAGAAAGTCCTGAACACTTTAAGCTGGTCGGAGAAGGCATTGCTGTCTTCAAGATATTTGTCCCACGCCTCTTTGAACAGATTGTTCTCCTCGTCAGAGGCATAATAGCTCTTTTCGGGCTTATATTCAGGTTTCTTGTCTATTTCATGGTTGTTATACTGGCGCAGCGAGTCGGCGTATGCCGTTGAGTCTTCTTTATATGCCGCAATCTCTTCTTCTGTCATAAACTCATAGAGGTCGGGGGCAATGGGCTCTACAGGAAACTCGGGGAACTCGAGTCCGGGCTCGCACAGGCCCTCGTCGTACACCTCGTAGGTCCATGTTCCGTCTTGAGATTTGTGATATATGATAGGCAGGCACTCGTTGTCCTGGCGCATCAGCTGTCCGGCTATCACGGTGCCGTCTTCAGATATGCAGTTTGCGAGGATATACATCGGCGTAACCCCTGAGAAGTCTTTTTCGGGGTAGGGCAGCTCTTCATATTCGCCATAGGTGCCGTCGTCATTGAGGGTCCATAACACAGGCTTGTATTTAAGTTTTCCGTAAGGTATTCCTTTCAAACCAACTATTCCTACTATATATTTGCGTGAAGGCGTTATGCCGTTTGCCATAGAATATTGCAGGTCGCCTTCCTTCAGTCCCAGCGGTATCCATTTCTTGTTTTCTATGTCTAATATTGATGGCATTCCGTCTACTGCTCCTACCAGGAAGCCATCGTTTGTGACTATATTGCCCATTCCAATTTGGTAGTTGGTTTTCATACCATCATAATATTCGTCAAATTCATCTGTTTCAGTATTGTATATTCCTACATAAGCTTGGTCGTTTGTAATCATATACTTACCGTTTTCGCTTATTGTATGAAATCTCTTTTGTACAGGAATTTCCTTCATTGTCTGGGCAGACATGAAACTCGCACTCAGCAGTGTCACTACAAGTAATAGTAATTTTTTCATAATCGTTGTTTTTTAAGGTTCATGTTGAGTTAGTTTAATAATGCTTATCCCATATCCGGATTATGGTAAGTTTTGTAAAGGCACGCTTTATTGTGTTTTCACTTCGGTTTTGTTAAGAAACAGATGTGGTTCACATCGCAAATTTATCTTAATCATGCATCGCCGCCAAACTTTTTTACCCGGACAAATCCCTGACAACCCCTTATTTTCCTTGATTTATGCCTGTTTTTATGTCTAAAATCATGTTTTTAGCCTGAATCATGCATGATGTGGGTGATAAAATTCATATTGTCGCGCTGATGTTTTAATTGGCAGCGCCAGCTGTTACGCGTTCGCTTTTTGCCGGTTGCTGCCGGCATGGAAAAGCCGCGGGACGGATTAAGGGCAAAAATCTGTAAGCAAAACGCTCTGCTTTGCTTAACGTGCAGTCTCGGTATGCCGTCGTGCGACATAAACCGTAAGCAAAACCGTGTCTGCTGCTTTCAGACTGTTAACCTATCGTTTTTGAGTCGTAAACGGCCCACTTTTGCATCGAAAGTGGCCCGTTTTTTATCGGCAAACAGCAGGTTAATAGTTTGGATTAAAAGGAATGTTTTTCGGATCACAGATCCTAATATTCTATGCTGTCGGATAACATATCCGACAGAACAATAGTTTTGTTGTTTCCAGTCAATTTGTTGGCTTTAACTTCTTTAATTTCTCGATATATGTCATCTTGTTTTTACTCTTTTTGATTTAACTTCTTTAACTTTAAAAAATAAAGTATGTTAATTGTATGTTACTTTTACACTTATTCTCCGTCTAATATCGGAAATACTTGAAAATTTAATTAGGTTTAAACACGTTATATATGAAAAAATCATTGGCAATTATGGCCGCTGTGACAGGACTGTGCGCACAGCAGTCTATGGCTCAGTATCCTCAGATTACGCCCGAAGCAAAGGCTAAGTTTGAGGCACAGCGTGCCGAGTGGGAGGCTCATTCAGACTCTGCTTGGCAGGTAGCGTTCCCCATCGTAAAGAAAGAGGCCATGGAAGGTCGCCCTTATGTGCCATGGGCATGGCGTCCTTACGACCTGAAGCAGGCCAAGATACCTGCATTCCCCGGTGCTGAGGGCGGCGGTATGTACACTGCCGGCGGACGCGGCGGCAAGGTGCTCGTCGTAACCAACCTCAACGACGACGGTCCCGGCTCATTCCGCTGGGCTTGCGAGCAGGGCGGTGCGCGCATCATCGTGTTCAACGTGTGCGGTATCATCAATCTGAAGACTCCTATCATTCTGCGCGCTCCTTACGTTACCATAGCAGGACAGACAGCTCCCGGCGACGGCGTGTGCATTGCAGGCGAGTCGTTCCAGGTGAACACTCACGACGTTATCGTGCGCCACATGCGCTTCCGCCGCGGCAACACACACGTGTGGAACCGTGAAGACTCTTTCGGCGGCAACCCCGTAGGAAACATCATGATAGACCACTGCTCTTGCGAGTGGGGACTTGACGAGAACATCTCTTTCTACCGCCACATGTTCGACATGGGAGACGGCAAGCCTTCGCGCAAGGAACCTACAGTGAACGTTACAATACAGAACACTATCTCGGCTAAGGCGCTCGACACATACAACCACGCCTTCGGCTCTACCATCGGCGGCGAGAACACCACATTCATGCGTAACCTCTGGGCCGACAACACGGGCCGTAACCCGTCAATAGGATGGGGCGGTGTGTTCAACTTCGTGAACAACATCGTCTACAACTGGGTACACCGTACTGCCGACGGTGGCGAGTTCTCTACGATGAGCAACTTTATCAACAACTATTACAAGCCCGGACCTCTCACTCCGAAGGATACTCCTATAGGCTACCGTATCGTGAAGACCGAGAGCCGCAGCAAGAACCTCTTCCCGTATCAGCAGTTTGGCCGCGTGTATGCCATCGGCAACATCATGGAAGGTAACGAGGCTGTTACAAAAGACAACTGGGACGGCGGTATACAGATTGCCGACAAAGATCTGAAGGGCGAGGGCGGCGTGCCTGAGGACGTATTGGCCCTGATGAAGTCTAACGAGCCGTTCCCTATGGCTCACATGACCATCATTCCGTCTGAAAAGACATTCGACTACGTGCTCGAGAACGTAGGTGCAACGCTGCCTATACGCGACATCGTTGACCAGCGCATCATCGAAGAGGTTCGCACGGGCAAGGCTTACTATGTGAAGAAACTGCCGAAGGAGAATCCTTATGGCGACATGTGGGGACTAAGCGACAAGTCGAAGAACGAGGACGGCTTCTTCAAGTATCGCCGTCTGGACAAAGACTCTTACAAGTACGGCATCATTACAGACCCGGCTCAGATGGGCGGATATCCCGAATATAAGGGTGAGCCACGCGTTGACACCGACGGCGACGGTATGCCCGACGAGTGGGAGATTGCCAACGGTCTTAACCCCAACGACCCGAGCGACGCCAACGGCGACTGCACAGGCGACGGATATACCAACATCGAGAAGTATATCAACGGCATCAGCACCAAGGTTAAAGTTGACTGGACTGACCTGAAGAACAACCACGACACTCTGGCCGGAAAGACGAAGCTGTATTGATAAAAAGTAGTTAAAGAAGTTAGAGGAGTTAAAGTAGTTAAAGTCAAATGTCTTGCGGATTTTTATGTTCCGTCAAGCTGTTTATAAAGACTTTTTCTACGTTAACTCCTCTAATTTTTTTGTTTGTGATAGCTCATTTTGAGTTTATCATCAGTTGCTCAGCAAATATGCTTTTATATAAAATATTTTTATCACAGCAACATAAAATATTTTGAATTTATTCTACTTTTTCTCCTTTAAAATATTTGTCTTTAACTCATTTAACGGCTAATAGCCATGGCTTCTTGCCTACGAAAATACCTTCAAAGCATTTGACTTTAACTCCTTTAACTACTAAGAGCCATTGTGTCTTGCCCACGAAAATATCTTCAAAGCATTTGATTTTAACTCCTTTAACTACTCTAACTCCTTTAACTCCTAATATAATGCGGCATCTCCCCCGGTATTTCCATTGATATTTCCACCAGTCCTGCCACTTTTCCGTCGCATTTCCATGTAGTCTGATATATCATTTTCTTCACGCCGTTCTTCTCTATCGTGTACGAGTTAGTGCCGTCTGTGTCCATCAGTTGGCGTATCTTGGCCTGCGACTCAGGACTGTGGCATTTAAAGAGATTCTGACCTATCAGATTGCCGTGCTTGGCGAATGTGGCGCGCGACTTCTCGTTCATGTACAATATCTTGCCCTCGGTGTCGCACACCGTCACGGCACAGTGCATCTGCTCCGCCCATTCGTCGTCATAAAAAGGCTCAAACATGTTGCTGTCGTCAACGTCAAAGTCTTGGTCAATATACATCTTGATGTCCTTCAGCTCCATATTAATCTCGTCAATGTCCACTTTGCTAAGGTCAATATCCTCGTCGTCATCCAGTCCCATTTCAAGTCTTATTTGTTCGGCTTCCTTGCTGTCAGGGGCTTCGTTAAGTATGTTTTTCATCATCTCATAGCCCATAGGTCCGCCGCAGTCTTCCGGCGGTGTGCAGCCTTTGGCGGCGGTGCATACAGGGTAGGGGTAAATTATCGTGAGGATGTCCTCAAGAACAATGTCGTGGACCCAGTCGTCGCCGAAATCGTAGACATATTTCAGGTTGCTGAAGCCTTTGCCGAACACGTCGCTCAGCTTAGTCTCACATTCGTCGAGGGTCTGTTTGTTGAAATATCTGTCGTCGTGTGGAAAGAAGTTGTTTTCTTCGCCGGCCACCTTGGAGACTATCTCAAAGTCGCTTCCGTAAGGCTCTTTTCCGAACTTGTGCAGGTGTTCGTTCTGCCATCCGAAACTTATCTGTATGATGTGGTGAAACTCTTCAAAAGTGTAGTTCTCAGGTATTATCAGTCGTCGCCATACAGGCGGTTTTTTGACGTTCAGCAGTTTTATTTTAAATTGATATGCCATAGAATTAGATATATTATGTTTTAATTATTTCGTATGGCAAATATAATGCTTTTTGGTGATATTATAGCTGTTGAAACGTTTAAAATTATCTACTTTTTTTGCTTTATTATTCTCTTGCCATCCCTACTGATGTCATTTTTCTGTTCCGCCGTAAAATTATCTTTACATTTCAGTGTCTGTCTAACGCTTTGATTTTCAGTGTCTTGTAAAATGCCGTCTTTTAGCCTGCAAAAGACGGCATTTTGCACGCTGAAAGACGGCATATCGCAAGGCAAAAGGCGGCATATTAGAAAACGGGTTGTGTGGGGTGGGGGGAAAATAGTTCTCGTTTTGGGCTTGTAAATATAAAAACAGGAACTGCACACATCAACAGTGCAGTCCCTGTTTTTTTCTTTTATCGTGCAAATAATGCGACGAAGTTATTATCGGTACTCCATGCCATGTATGATATGGTGATATTTTCTGATATTGCGTATTTATTTCAGATAATTGTTTATTCTTGTGTCGATGTTGCAGTAAACATTTTATGTCGAGGCTTTGAGATAATGCTTCGCTTTGATGTTAAGGTTATAGATATGTCCTTTTTGTACGAAAATGCAGCAGTCGGTTAAAACTGCTGCATTTATATCTTTTATGCTGAATCTTTATCAAGAAAAGCACTATTTCTTACTTTTTAATTCTTAATTCTTAATTTCCTCAGTGTGCCTCGAGCCAGTTTGCGCCCCAGCCGAAGTCGGCAACAAGGGGGACGTTGAGCTTGTAGGCATTCTGCATCTCTTCCAAGACTATGTGCTCCACCTTCTCTTTCTCATCAGGCACAACGCTGAAGTTGAGTTCGTCGTGCACCTGAAGAATCATCTTAGAGCGCAGGTTCTCCTCCTTGAAACGGCGATAGATGCGCACCATGGCCACCTTTATTATGTCGGCAGCCGAGCCTTGTATCGGGGCGTTGATGGCGTTGCGCTCTGCGAAGCCGCGCACTGTGGCGTTGTGCGAGTTGATGTCGGGCAGATAGCGGCGGCGGTGGAAGAATGTCTCTACATAACCGTGCTCGCGCGCCGTTTGCTTGGCTTGCTCCATGTATTCGTGGACCTTCGGGAAGGTGATGAAGTAGCCGTCTATCAGCTGCGACGCCTCCTGCCGGCTGATGTCCAAACGCTCTGCCAGGCCGAATACCGTGATGCCGTATATTATGCCGAAGTTGGCGCGCTTTGCCTTGGTGCGCTGGTCGCGCGTAACGTCAGAAATGTCCTCTTTGTATATTTTTGCTGCCGTTGCGGCATGTATGTCGTAGCCCGAACGGAAGGCCTCTATCATGTTTTCGTCGCCGCTGAGATGCGCCATAACTCGCAGCTCAATCTGACTGTAGTCGGCCGAGAAGAACAGGCAGCCCTCCTCGGGTATGAACGCCTTGCGTATCTCCTTGCCGTCCTCGCCGCGCACGGGTATGTTCTGCAGGTTGGGGTCAGACGAAGAGAGTCGGCCGGTAGCTGTGGCGGTCTGGTTGAACGATGTGTGTATGTGCCCGGTCCGCGGGTTTATCAGCTTCGGCAGCGCGTCGACGTATGTGCCTAACAGCTTCTTTAATCCTCTGTGTTCCAGTATCTTACCCACAATCTCGTGCTTTCCGCTTAGCTGTTGAAGCACCTCTTCCGACGTTACATATTGTCCCGTCTTTGTCTTCTTGGGCTTCTCCACAATCTTCAGTTCGCCGAACAATATTTCGCCCACCTGCTTAGGCGACGCGATGTTAAACTCCTTGCCCGCCAACTCGTATATTCGCTTCTCTATTTCGTTGAGTCTCTTGGTCAGAATGTCTGACGTTTCGGCCAGCGCCGCCGTGTCGATTCTCACTCCGTTTAGCTCCATGTCGGCGAGCACACGCACCAGCGGCATCTCTATTTCGTAGAAAAGTTGGGTTACGCCTACCTCCTCGAGTTTCGGTTCAAGATAATTTTTCAGTCGCAGCGTGACGTCGGCGTCCTCGGCGGCATAGTCTACAATCTGCTCGGGCGGCAGGTCTCTCATCGATTTCTGCTTTTTGCCCTTCGGTCCGATAAGCTCCTCTATGTGTATGGTCTGATATCCGAGACACGTCTCTGCCATGTAGTCCATGTTGTGGCGAAGCTCCGGCTGAATTAGGTAGTGGGCTATCATCGTGTCGAACAGCTTGCCTTCCACGCTCACGCCGTAGTTGGCAAGCACTTCCATGTCGTACTTGATGTTTTGTCCAATTTTGACGATTTCGGGGTTTTCGTATAGCGGTTTAAATATGTTAACTATCTTTTGCGCTTCTTCACGATTGGCAGGAACGGGCACGTAGAAGGCCTCAAATTCCTTCACTGAAAAGCTCAAACCTACCAGTTCGGCGTTGATTGCACTCGTTGAAGTGGTTTCCGTGTCTAGACTTAAAATTTTTTTTGTCATGAAAAAATCACGGATTTTCTTCATCTCTTCCTCATTATCAATGAGTTTGTATGTGTGTGGTAGTTCGTTTAACGCTCTCAGACTCGCGTTTTTTGAAAAAACTTGGCCGTCGGTCGGATTTTCTGCAAATAAATCGAGTTGTATTTGAACGTTTTTTTTGCTATTTTCAGTTTTGTTAAGAAACTTGTCTGCCAGTGCCTTAAACTCCAGTTCGGTGAAGATTTTGCGCAGTTCGTCGGCGTCGGGCTCGCTCACCTTCAGTTCGTCGAGGTTGAGTTCAACCGGCACGTCGGTTTTTATCGTCGCGAGGAATTTCGAGAATTTTATCTGTTCGGCATTCTCTTCAACTTTTTTCTTCAGTGCGCCCTTCAGCTTGTCGGTCTGCGCGAGCAGTTGTTCCACTCCTCCAAACTCGTTGATAAGTTTCACGGCTGTCTTCTCGCCGACGCCCGGACATCCCGGAATGTTGTCGGCCGAGTCGCCCATCAGTCCCAGAAGGTCGATCACCTGACTTGTGTTTGCAATGCCATACTTGGCGCACACCTTCTCAGCGTCGAGAGTTTCGTATCCTCCGCCGTGGCGCGGGCGGTACATCATCACGTTGTCCCTTACCAGCTGGCCATAGTCCTTGTCGGGCGTAAGCATGTATGTCATCACGCCTTGTGCCCCGGCCTTGAGCGCCAGCGTGCCTATAACGTCGTCGGCCTCGTAGCCCTCAGCCTCGAGCACAGGTATGCGCATGGCCTTGAGCAGGCTCTTAATGATGGGCACCGAGCGGCGTATGTCCTCGGGAGTTTCCTCTCTCTGCGCCTTATATTCGGCGTAGGCTTCGGTGCGGAAGGTAGGGCCGTGGGGGTCGAAGGCCACTCCCAGATACGTGGGTTTTTCTTTCGTGAGCACTTCGTGTAGCGTGTTGCAGAAGCCCATCACGGCAGATGTGTTGAGCCCTTTAGAGTTGATACGGGGGTTCTTTATAAATGCGTAATACGAGCGGTATATCAGCGCGTAAGCGTCAAAAAGGAACAGCTTATCCATGTAATATGAGTTTTTTACGTGTAAAATTACTAATTTTTTAGCATTAATCCGATAAAATAATTACTTTTGTATTAAAATTGCAGCATGATGGATTATTTATCTCTTATTAAGGAGCCTATACAAGCAGAACTGGATGATTTCATCAGTCTGTTCAACAAGTCGCTTACACATACGGACAGCCTGCAGGAAGAAATCTTCAGGCGTATCCGCCAGCGTGCCGGAAAGCGCATGCGCCCCATGCTAATACTGCTCATGGCCAAGAATTACGGCTCGGTGAGCAGCGCCACACTGCACGCCGCAGTGGGCCTGGAGCTGCTGCATACGGCAAGTCTGGTGCACGACGACGTGGTTGACGAGAGCACCGAAAGGCGTGGCCAGGCATCGGTCAATGCCCTGTATGACAACAAGGTGGCCGTGCTCATAGGCGACTATATCCTGTCTACGGCGCTGCTGCATGTGTCGCAGACACACAACGAACTGATTATCAAGTATTTGGCAGAGCTTGGCCGCACGCTGTCAAACGGCGAGATTCTGCAGCTTTCGAGTATCTCGAACGAGCAGATTTCTGAAGAAATATATTATAATGTCATACGCCAGAAGACGGCCGCGCTCTTTGAGGCATGCTGCGCGATGGGTGCAATATCTGCCGGAAAGCCCGAAAGCGAGATTGGCAAGGCTAAGAAATTCGGTCAGTTGCTTGGCATTATTTTCCAGATTAGGGACGATATTTTCGACTATTACGACTCGTCTGAAATTGGCAAGCCTACGGGCAACGACATGACTGAGGGCAAGTTGACATTGCCTGCCATTTATGCCGTGAACAACAATGCGCCCGAAAGCATTCGCAAGCTGGCTTATAAGGTGAAGGAGCGCACCATAACTCAGGACGAAATAGCCATTTTGGTTGACTATACCAAGGAGCACGGAGGCATTGAATATGCCGAGAAACGCATGGAGGAAATGAGTCGTGAGGCCATGGAGTTTATCGAAACCGAGGTTACCGACGACGCGCTTCGCCGCAGTCTTGAAGCCTATCTGAGCTTTGTCATAGAGAGGACAAAGTAAAGTGGGGCAGAGAGCGATTGAGAGATGTGGGGGTAATGAGAACTGTTATGGGAGTAATGGGACTTATGGGACCTGTAAGTTGTTGAATATCAGTTAAATTAGATAGGGCGCAGAGCTTGCTGAAAGGGCAGGTTCTGCGTTTTTTATGGGCTTATTATTGGTTCTGTCTGCGCCATTCTTTGCGTGCCGCATACATCTCTTCTTTTATTCCTCCGTGTGTCAGAAATTCGGCTTTCAGATGATCTATGAGCTTTCTCAGCAGTGAGTCGGTCTGATGAATAAGGGTTATCGCTATGTTGGCTATTGTCTCGTCCGACCTTACCGCTATGGCCTTGCGGAAATAGGCGCTGTCGTTGTGCTTTCTGCATGCCATCCTTGTCTGTTCAGCCTTGCTGCTGTTTACGTTCCATAATTCAAGATTTCTTACTCTCAGATAGTCCTCATAATCAATCAAAAGCTCCTGCAGACTGGCTTTCGCAACGTTTGTAAGCTTCAGTTCGGTCTCTCTCGAAGTGCTGCTTGCGGCGCTTCCTTCGGCAATATTCTGCTTGCCCGAGCGTGCAGCCTGAATCATCTGGTCAATGGTTCGGTCAGCCTTGTCGAGATATTTATGCGCGAAATAAAAAGTGATGTCATAAATACATTCAGCCTTCTGATAAACGATTAGTTCTCTGTAGTGTCCCCGCTGCTGAATAAAGTTGTTTTCCATGTGTCTACGATGCAGGTTAACAGCCACATTACGTGGCATTTTATTAAGGTTAAAAAATGACTTATGAGGCTGTAAATCAGCCTGTTAAATTAGTATGATATCAGCCCCATAAGTCTTATAAGTCCCATTATCTCAGGTCCCTTCTGAATCCTCTTTTAGAAGAATTTTGTCTCTTCTCCGAGCAGTTCGCTGAGCAGCATGTTAGCCAATCGGCTTGTACCTAAGCGGAACCACTTGTTGGTGAGCCATTTCTCGCCCAAAACCTCCTTGACGATAGTGTAGTAGATAAGAGCGTCCATCACAGAATTGATGCCTCCTGCGGGCTTGAAACCAATCTGTATGCCAGTCTCGTCGTAGTATTCCTTGATAGCCTGGCACATCACGTAGGCAGCCTCAGGCGTAGCGGCAGGCTCAAGTTTGCCTGTAGAAGTCTTGATATAGTCGGCACCGGCATACATCGCTATTATTGAAGCCTTCTTGATGTTAGAGGCAGTCTTGAGGCATCCTGTCTCGAGGATAACCTTCATCGGAGCTTCGCCGCAAGTCTGTTTCAGCTCGTTGATGTCGTCGGCCACGCCCTCATAGTCGCCGCTCAGGAACTTGCCTACAGGCATAACGATGTCAATCTCGGTTGCACCGTCCTTAACGGCAAGCGCTGTCTCGGCAACCTTAACCTCGATGAGAGCCTGAGAAGACGGGAAACTGCCTGACACACAGGCTATTTCAACGCCGTCAACTTCGAGCGACTCGCTCACTGTCTTGGCAAAACAAGGATAAACGCAGATGGTTGCCACGTGGGGCAGGTCGGGGTAGGTGGCGTCAAACTCGTTCACTTTCTCGGTGAAAGCCAGTATGCTTTCCTCTGAATCGGTGGTCTTGAGCGATGTCAATTCGATGCTTCCGAAGAGAAATTTCTTTACTTCCGGTGTATCGTTCTCATGCACCTTTTCGGCTATAATCTTCTTTACTGCCTCGCGCACTTCAGCGTCGTCGAGGTCAGTGTTATATTTGCTGAGAGCCTCGTCATATTTGCTCATCTTCGGAGCCTCGTGCTTGTGCTCGTGATTGCACTCGCAACTGTGTTCTTCTGTCTTTTTTGTTGTTGTCATAATGGTAAAATTTTTAGTTTTTACTTTTCAATTTTTCATTATTTATATGTCTTGTCTTATCGCGGTTTGTCTTCTTTTCGAGGTTCTTTCTTAGTGCCTCCGTGAGGTCAACTCCCGTCTGGTTGGCAAGGCACATAAGCACCCACATCACGTCGGCCATCTCGTCCGACGGGTCTTGCTCTTCGCCCTGTTTGAAGCTCTGGTCGCCATACTTGCGGGCCATGATGCGCGCCAGCTCGCCCACCTCTTCAGTGAGGCACGCCATGTTGGTAAGTTCGCTGAAATAGCGCACGCCATACTGCTTTATCCATTGGTCCACAAGCTGCTGCGCCTCGCGTATTGTTATGTCGTCGTTCATGCTGTAATATGTTTATTTTGTCTGTAAGACGTTTTCTCTTTGTCTGTCTGCTGCTGTGCCTCCGCGCCTGTTTTATAGCCTCAGAGAGCCTTAAAATGGGCTGATGATTAGTCTGAAATGAGGTATGTGAACAAGCCGAATGCCTTGAGCCGGACTTATTCTTTGTGTTTCGTATCCATGCAGATCGTAACCGGTCCGTCGTTGATAAGCTCAACTTTCATGTCGGCTCCAAACTCGCCCGTACCCACCTGACGGCCGATTTCGCGGCTGAGTTTTTCGCAAAATTCGTTGTATAGAGGTATCGAAATTTCGTGCTTTGCGGCATGTATCCATGAGGGTCGGTTGCCCTTCTTGTAAGATGCCATAAGGGTGAACTGACTTATGACGAGTATGTCGCCGCCGACGGCTGTTATGGGCAGGTTCATCACGCCCTGTTCATCGTCGAAAACGCGGAGCGCGGCAACCTTTTTCACCAGCCAGTCTACGTCTTCCGACGTGTCGCCTTCTGCCACTCCGAGCAGTATCATATAGCCTTTGCCTATGGCAGATTTTACCTGTCCGTTTATCGTTACCGAAGCGCGGCTGACGCGCTGTATTACTATCTTCATCTGTTTTAATTATGTTTGCTTTGTTATCAGTCGAATTTGTAAAATCTATGTGTACCTAAATTTGAACCTAAATGATACAAAATTTTATGTATGGGTTCGGCTGTTGGTTCCCAGAAGTCAATATATCCGAGATATTCATCATTGTCGCTTGTCAGATGAATGAAAAATATGTCTTTCTTATCCAGACAAGAGTTCAGATATCTTAGCTTTGTCCAATTATCCCATGTGCCGTTATTTATTTCTTCGACATTTGTGCTATTAAATGCACTGCTTATGTGGATGTAAATGTATTGTTTTATTAGTCCGTCTTCAATTTTGTAAATATAGTGGAATGGGGCACTAAATCCTTCGTTATCATCAAATGATATGTCTGCTGTGCCATATGTTACATAGCCAACATCTTTTTTCACAGACATTGCCTTTAGTTTCTTCAGAAGATCGTTGCATATTACATCATCTGTATCATAGTTGGTGACTTTTAATATTAAAAATGATTTTTGTGAAGAGTTAAGATGCATGAATTGTGGAAATATATTTACAATGCTGCATAAATGGTCTGTGCTGTCTGTTCTTGTTTCTAACATCTGTTTTGATGTGACATAAAAGTCTTTTATCTTGTATGTTTTTGTAAAGTCTATTTCTTCGTTTCCTTCTGAATTGCTTTCTCCGGAATGTAGAATGAGATCATTTAATTGTTCACGTATCTTCGATAATAGGCTTTCGCTATCATTATTCCTGTTATTTTGCGCAAAACAATCTGATGTGGTTAGCATCAATATGGCCGCAATAATGATTGTTATAATATTTTTCATCACAGTTTTTTATTGTTTTATTGATTTACAAATATACCTTTTTGAGGGCAATAATTATTGTTCTTGACGGTTAAAAAGTGTCAATATCTTACTGGCTTTTATCAGTTTTATATAGGTCTGGATGATGTATTTAGTCAGAATTTATATCTTTCTCAAAGTGTTCAGCAATTATTTTTGCCTTAGAAGGCCCTATAATCGCTGTTATTTCTTCAATGCTTGCCTCCTTTATGCGTTTCACCGTTTTCAGCTCCTTCAGCAACAGGTCTTTTGTCTTGGGCCCGATGCCCTTTATGTCGTCGAGTTCGGAGTGCAGCGCATGCTTGCTTCGCTTGTCGCGGTGGAAGGTTATGGCAAAGCGGTGAACCTCGTCCTGCATGTGCGTAAGCAGGTGGAAAAGCTCGCTGTCGGTCTTCATTCCTACCACCACCGGCGGCCATCCGTAGAGCAGTTCGTTGGTGCGGTGACGGTCGTTTTTGGCAAGTCCGGCTATCGGAATGTCGAGGTGAAGTTCGCCCTCAACAACCTCTCTCACCACGCTCATCTGTCCCTGTCCGCCGTCGGTTATTATGAGGTCGGGCAGGGGCTGTCCCTCGTCGCGCAGACGGGTGTAGCGGCGCCTTACAACCTCCTGCATCGAGGCGTAGTCGTCGGGTCCTGTAACCGTGCGGATGATGTATTTTCGGTAGTCTTTTTTGCTCGGTTTCATCTTCTTGAACACCACGCAAGCAGCCACGGCGTCGGTTCCGCTGATGTTAGAATTGTCGAACATTTCTATCTGATAAGGCATCTTCGGCAGCTTCAGGGCGTCCTGAATTTCCTTCATCAGGCGCACCGATTTCTGCTCCGGATTTAGCTTTTCTGCCTGTTTCAGACGGTCAAAACGGTATTGTTTGCCGTTCATTATCGACAGGTCGAGCAGCGTCTTTTTGTCGCCTCTTTGCGGCACGGTGAACGTAACGCCGTCGAGCGTCATGTCGGGGGCAAAAGGCACGATTATTTCGCGCGAATTGCTGCCCACCTTCTCGCGTATCTGCAATATTCCGAGCTGCAGAATCTCGTCTTCGCTCTCGTTCAGTTTCTTTTTCATCTCGAACGTGAAGGCCTGATTTATGCTGCCGTTCATCACGTGGATGTAGTTTACATAGGCCGTTTTATCGTTGTCGGTAACCGAAAAAACGTCCACATTATTAATAGTATGGCTCACAACTTCGCTCTTTGAACAGAAGTTTTCGAGCAGCAAATACTTCTGTTTTACGGCTTCAGCCTCTTCAAAACGCAGTTCTTCCGCCAGTTTTTGCATCTTTGCGAAGAGCATTTTCGACAGTTCGCGCGTGTTTCCTTTCAGTATTTCGCGTGCCTGAGCAATGTTTTCCTGGTAGTCTTCCAGGCTCTGTTTGCCTATGCACGGCGCCCCGCAGTTGTGTATATGATACTCCAGACAGGGCTTATATTTGCCCTGTTCGATGCCTTCGCGCGTTATCGGAAAGCGACAAGTGCGCGGTTTATACAGCTTTTTTATCAGGTCGAGCACGGCATACATCGAGGCGATATGGCTGTAAGGACCGTAGAAAGTGCCGAATTTTTTGTTGATGTTTCGCGTCTTGAATATGCGCGGCAGATATTCTTTTGTAACGCAGATTGAGGGGTAAGTCTTGCCGTCTTTAAGCAGAATATTATACTTTGGCTGGTACTTTTTTATCAGATTATTTTCGAGCAGCAGGGCATCTTCCTCGGTGTTGACCACCGTGTAAGTTATGTCGTGAATCTTGCTTACAAGCACCTTAGTCTTGTATCTGTCCACCTCTTTATGGAAGTAAGACGACACACGATTCTTAAGGTTTTTGGCCTTGCCGACATATATAATAGTGCCGTTCTCGTCATAATACTGATAGCTTCCCGGCTTGTCGGGCAGGTTGCTCACTATGGCCTTCAGCCGTGCCAGTCGTTTCTCATTTTCTTCTTTAGTCATGCCGCGTAAGTGCCTTATTTAAAATGGTTTTGAGAATTTTTGTTTCACGTGAAACTTTAGTCTTAGAGTAGAATATTTATAAGGAGTTAAGGAGTTATGTAGTTAAGGAGTTAAGACGTATGCCTTGTTGTTTTCGGTGGTAAAAGTCATGCCTTTGAGGGCATTGTGTGGATATAAATTTGCTTTAAAAATAAGCTTGATAACTGTCTTAATCTTTAGCTCTATGATAAGAAAATCAAGCCGCATACATACCTAAAAACAGATGCATTTGTCTTAACTCCTTAACTTCTTAACTCCTTAACTCCCGGATAATAACTACTAAAATTATTATAGCTCCAGCAAGCTTGTAACCTCTGTATCCTTATCAAAATTATCGCGGCCGTTCATGCCTTCGTGGGTAAGTTCGATGAGGAAATTTACGTAGATTTTCTTCGGATGGAACTTCTTTACAAGGTTGTAGGCAGCCTTCATTGTGCCTCCCGTAGCCAGCAAATCGTCGTGCAAAAGTACGACGTCGTTCTCTGAAATGGCGTCTTTATGTATCTCTATTGTGTCTGTTCCGTACTCTTTTGAGTAGCTTTCCTGCACCGTTTCGCCGGGCAATTTTCCGGGTTTACGGCACAATACAACGCCCGCATTAAGCTTAATTGCCAACGCAGATGCCATGACAAATCCGCGACTTTCAATGCCGACAATCTTCGTTACACCCTTGTCTTTGTACAGATCGTACAGCTCATTTTCCATGATTTGAAGACACTCAGGATTGCGAAAAAGTGTCGTTACGTCTCTGAAGTTTACTCCTTTTTTTGGAAAATCAGGAATACATCTCAGATTCTCCAGTAGTGTTTTGTTGTTCATCTTTTCTTTATTATTACTAACTTTTTATTGATATTATATTTGTTCGCTTTATATGTTTTGCCCATCCTATATATATAAATAAGGTGGGGCAGGCATGATGTTTTTGCCCTTGTCAACGCTCTTATTTTTGGTCGCGTTTCTGCTCCTGCGGAGCAATAATCCGCTTCCGTGGAGTTTCCATTTTCCGTGTCGCCGGCTGTCAATATTGACGTTTTTCTGTCGTCATTTTCTTGCCGTCTTGCCGGATGCAGATGCACATTTCAGCCCTGTTTTTCGGTGTTTCTAAAAGGCCGTCTTTTACCTTCTAAAAGGTGGCCTTTTGCATCCTAAAAGGATACCTTTTGCACGCTAAAAGGGCACCTTTTAGAAAGTGCCTTTTCCGTGCCTTCTGCGCCCCTTCGTTTCGCCCTCATCGGCATGGCTCAGCCTTGCCTTCATTGGGACGCCTCCGGGGCTGAATAATAGGAGAATGCCAATCGCTGATATTGCTCCTTTTTATCGTGAGAAACATCAAAATTCAACTTAAAGTGAATTTATGTTTCATATTCGTATCTTGCTATATTTCAGGCGTTTCCACCGCTTTCGCTTAACAAAATATCCTCATTTTGTTTCACGTGAAACACTCCGCCGCGTCATCTGTTCATCAGTATCAGCATGATGTTGATGTCGCTCGGCGAGACACCCGGAATTCGGCTTGCCTGAGCCAGCGTTTCGGGGTCGATTTTAGCGAGCTTCTGGCGGGCCTCGGTCGAGATTTGTTCCATCTCAGAATAGTTGAAATGGCCCTTGATTTTGATGTTCTCCAGACGGTGCATTTTGTCGGCCACCATACGCTCTCTTTCGATGTATCCTTTGTATTTCATTTTTATCTCCGCAGCCTCTGCCGTTTCATCGTTTCGGTTGGGCAGCGAGGCGATGAGCTGTTTCAGTTCGGGCACGAGTTCTGAGAGGTTCTGCAGGTTGATCTGCGGACGGGCCACGAGGTCGATCAGTTTGCATCCTTCACGCAGCGGAGTGGTGCCGAGCGACTCGAGTGCCGAGTTTATGTCTTTCGGTTTGACATGAGTCGTGGCGCAGAAATTTATGATGCTCTCCATTGCCTCCTTCTTCTGCATCCACCAGTCGTATCTGTCGCGCTTGGCCAATCCGAGGTTGTAAGCCTTCTCGGTCAGTCGTGCGTCGGCGTCATCCTGTCGGAGCAGTATTCTGTATTCGGCACGGCTCGTGAACATTCGGTAAGGTTCGTCCACGCCTTTCGTCACGAGGTCGTCAATGAGCACACCGATGTAAGCCTCGTCGCGGTGAAGGATGAACGGCTCGCCGCCGCTGCATCTTATCGCCGCGTTTATTCCGGCTATTGTTCCCTGGCCGCCTGCCTCCTCGTATCCTGTTGTTCCGTTCACCTGTCCTGCGAGGAACAGACCTTTGATTATTTTCGACTCGAGCGAGTGGTCGAGTTGTGTAGGGTCGAAGAAGTCGTATTCTATGGCGTAGCCCGGACGGTAGACCTTGGCGTCGCGCAGGGCCGGAATTTTTCTCAGTGCCGCAATCTGCACCTCCATCGGCATGCTCGACGAAAATCCGTTGAGATACATTTCGTTGGTTGTTTCGCCTTCAGGTTCGAGAAACAGCGGGTGCTGCTCCTTGTCGGGGAACGTCATCAGTTTAGTTTCTATCGACGGGCAGTATCTCGGTCCGATGCTTTTTATCTGTCCGTTATACAGCGGCGAGTCAGCCAGTCCGCTCTTCAGCGTGTCGTGCACCTCCTTGTTGGTGTAGCAAGTCCAGCACGGCAGCTGCTCCAGTTTTTTGCTCCTGCCCATGAAGCTGAACTTATGGAAGTCGTTTTCGCCCTCCTGTATCTCCATGTCCTCAAAGTGAACCGACCTTTTGTCTATTCTCACCGGCGTGCCCGTCTTCATCCTCGCGCTGTTGATGCCGTGGCGGGTTATGCTCTCTGTAAGGTTTCTCACTGCCGGCTCGGCTATGCGTCCGCCG
>HF992586.1:0-16230 GCA_000436695.1 Prevotella sp. CAG:1185
TCTCGCAAAAATGGGCTTTTTAAGGGACGACTATATAACGACAAAAAGTCAGCAATTTAGGTTTTTACGGCTAAAATAAAACTTAAAAACATCAACACAGATTACAAATAAAATGCTTATGGCTCATTGTCCTTTACAAAAAAACACTAACTTTGCACCATGCTTATTCTGACAACCGTATTAATTTACTTTGCCGTTCTATTCGGCATAAGCCGTCTTACATCACGCAAGGCCGACAACGAAACATTCTATCGTGCCAACCGCAAGTCGCCATGGTACATGGTTGCTTTCGGCATGATCGGAGCGTCGGTTTCGGGTGCAAGTTTCGTGTCTGTTCCAGGTATGGTGATGCACATGGACATGACATATATGCAGACATGCATAGGTTTTATTCTCGGATATTTTGCTGTAGCTTTCATATTGCTGCCTGTCTATTATCGGCTTAACCTTACAACCATCTATTCGTATCTGCGCGGACGGCTCGGTCCGCGGTCGTATAAGACAGGTGCAGCATTTTTCATTCTGTCCGACCTTACGGCCGTGGCTGTCAAATTCTATGTTGTGTGCATCATCCTACAGCGCTTTGTGCTCGACGCCTACGGCGTTCCTTTCGCCGTAACGGTGCCCGTACTGATGTTCCTGATATGGCTATACACCCACAAGGGCGGAATAAAGACACTTGTATGGACTGACACTGTGCAGACTGCGTGCATGCTGGGCGCGCTGGTGCTGATAATAGTCAAAGTGGCAGGCGCTCTCGACATGAATATGCTGGAGGCCGCAAAAGCCGTGGCTGCCGACAGCCATAGCCGTATGTTTGTGTTTGACGACTGGATGTCTACACAAAACTTTTGGAAACAGCTCATAAGCGGGGCATTCATAGTTATAGTGATGACCGGACTTAACCAAAACATGATGCAGAAGAACCTTACATGCAAGACGCTCGGCGAGGCACGCAAGGACATGTGTACCTACGGATTTGCTTTTGTACCAGTAAACCTGCTGTTCTTATGTCTAGGCGTATTGCTTATGATGCTTGCCCGACGCAACGGAATGGCCCTGCCCGCCAGTCCAGACGAGCTGTTGCCCATGTTTGCTGCTACAGGCTATCTTGGCACGGCTGTGGTCGTGCTGTTCATGATTGGCATAGTGGCAGCATCGGCCAGCACTGTCGACTCTTCTCTCACTGCCCTTACAACAAGCTATTGCTTAGACATAAAGGAACGACCTTCAGACGTAGGACTGCGCCGGCGCGTACACGTGGCCATGGCACTGCTGTTTGTCGTGTTTATACTCATTTTTAAAGCAATAAACTCTACCAGCGTGATAGACGCGATATATATTCTCTGCTCTTACACATACGGCCCCCTGCTGGGGCTATTTGCCTTCGGACTGCTGACCAAAAGACAGGTTGCAGACAAGGCTGCGCCTTACATAGCTATAGCTTCACCGCTGATATGCCTAGCGGTAAACTATATTGTACCTGCCGTAACCGGATATAAATTCGGCTACGAACTGTTGCTGCTCAATGGTATGATAACTTTTGCCGGACTATGGCTCAGCGGACTGGGCAAAAACACTGTCATAAGCAATACCATGAGACAAAACATGACATAAAAAGGCAATAAGCAGACACGAAACAGCTTTTTATCATGATTATGCGCCTGCTTATTAAATTTGTTTTGTAATTTTGCACCGAACAATCAATTTAAGGTAAAAAAATTTCCAGATAATATTATGGAATGGATTAACGGACTATTCACCACCCACTCTGCCCTGCAGACAATAGTGATACTGTCGCTCATAATAGCGGCCGGACTGGCCCTGGGCAAAATTCACATTAAGGGCATATCGCTCGGGGTGGCCTTTGTTTTTTTCGTAGGCATTGTGGCCGGACATTTCCAATTGAGTGCCGACAAAGGCATGCTCGACTTTGCCGAAACATTCGGACTGACGATGTTTGTATATACGCTCGGACTTTATGTGGGGCCAAACTTCTTCGGACTGATGCGCCATGAGGGCATTGCAGCCAATCTGTGGAGCTTGGGCGTAATAGCACTAGGCACAATATTGGCCCTGATTCTGTGCCTGATTTTACCCGTCAGTCTGCCGGATATGGTGGGCATTCTGTGCGGAGCTACAACCAACACACCGGCACTGGGAGCCGCACAGCAGGCACTCGAGTCTGCCGGACTGCCCAGCGGAGGAGCTGCGCTAGGCTGCGCCGTAACTTATCCGCTTGGAGTTGTAGGCGTTATCCTGGCAATGATACTTATCAGAAAACTGTTCGTAAAGCCCAAAGACCTTGAGCCTCGCATATCAATGGAAGAAGACAACACATACGTGGCGCAGTTTGTGGTGATTAACCCTGCACTTGACGGAAAAACTCTGGCTCAGGTGTCGCAGATGTCGCACATAAAATTCATTGTATCACGTATATGGCGCGACGGCGAAGTGATTGTGCCGCTGGCCAACACTCAGCTGCACATCAACGACAACGTGCTGGTTGTAACTACGGCAGACGAAATACCGTCGATGGAAATCTTGCTCGGAAAGAAGATTGAGACAGACTGGAACCAAAAGAAAATAGACTGGAACGCCATTGACGCCCAGGTGGAAAGCCGCGTAATTGTGATATCACGCCGCGTACTTAACGGCAAACACCTTGGCCAGCTGCACCTGCGCGACACTTACGGTGTGAACGTAAGCCGAATATTGAGAGGCGACATAAAACTGCTTGCCACCGACGACATACGTCTGCAATACGGCGACCGCGTAACCGTGGTTGGCGCACCTGAGGATATTAACCATGTTGAAGGATTCTTAGGCAATGCCGTTCAGACGCTGAATGAACCAAACCTCGGCGCCATATTCCTCGGAATAATGCTGGGTCTGGCCCTCGGAACAATACCGCTCAACCTGCCAGGAATGACAGCTCCGGTGCGCCTGGGCATTGCCGGAGGACCTATTGTAGTGGGCATACTTGTAGGCTCGTTAGGTTCGCGCGCCCACTTTATTAGCTACACCACTCCGTCGGCATCGCTCATGCTGCGCAAACTGGGGCTTTCGCTCTATCTTGCCTGTCTCGGACTTGAGGCCGGATATCAGTTCTTTGAAACTGTTGTGCGGCCAGAAGGCCTGCTGTGGATAGGTATCGGATTTGTGCTTACCGTAGTGCCTGTGCTGATAATAGGAACCATTGCGCTGTTTACACGCAAATACGACTTCGGCACTATATGCGGCATTCTGTGCGGCTCTATGGCCAACCCTATGGCACTGAGCTATGCCAACGACACGCTAAAAGGCGACTCTGCATCAATCAGCTATACATCGGTATATCCGCTCGGAATGTTTGTACGTGTGGTCATAGCCCAAGTACTGGTGATGTTCCTGGTTTAGCCTCAACTTTTTATATTAACAATACACACATTACAGCCATTGGGCCAATAAGTAAAAAAGATAAAATATTGCAGCAAAGAAAGATTATCACTTTGCTGCAATATTTTTATTTTTGCTTACTATATGAATTTTCAAGACGCTCTAAAACCGCAGTATTTTAAAATTAAAATATTTTATCCGTAAATTCGCTAAAATATGTGTGCAAATACAAACATCACAATTACAATATTTTACGGATAATCTACAGCGTTGTGTGCAACAAAATATACATAAAAAACGCCTAAAAACCACTGAAAAAGGCAATAATAACGGCCGTTTTACAAGCTAAAAACAAGTCTGTTTCCACTCATAAAGCGGCCGTTTACCATACAAAACCATACGCTTTAGCATGGATTGTAAATATTATTTATCATCAAAAGGTTATTTGCAGCTTAATAAATTCTATTTCATCTGAAAATTCAGACATAGCCATAATATCATTATGCCACATATTAATCTAAACATGATGCATAATGAAACGTGCCAAATACATATCTGTTTGTCAAGAATAATTACATGCGCTGCAACCACAGACATAACAGGCAGCCCTCAAATTGAAGTAGAATCACTTATTGCCGTTGCTGTTCTTTTCGAGCCACTGCAGGCGTCTCATGTCAGGCAGATGCTTTATCGAGAAATCCTCAAACGTGGCCTTAAATCCGTCGCCGTCAGGACACGCTCCCATCAGTCCTACCATTACAGGATGATTGTCTTGAAGCCATGCGTTACGCATCATGGTATAGTTCTTGTTGTCGAACGAATAGAATATCTCAACAGCGTCGAGTCTTCTTACAGCCTTAATCCAGACATACTCAACAGGCTTGTCAAGCGGAATGATGCTCCAATCGCTTGTATGATGGGTTACTACGGTGCTGAGGTTATACTTGCCGTCGACAAACTCAATACCTGCCTTGATATAGTTTTCGTGGTCAATACGTATCATCAGTCCCGCCTGGTCGAAACGTGTCTTGTAACTGCCCGAAATCTTTACTTTAGCCTCGAACTCACCGCCACGCAAAGTGTAAAGGAAAGGAGCATCGTCAACCGTAAATCCGTAATGAGATATACGCCAATAATCAGTGTGCGGCGTAACGTCCATAACGAGCGAATTGTTCTTTATCTCCCACTGTTCAGGCTCGTTAAACCATTGCATCTTGTCCAACGACTGAGCTGCTCCGGGTAAAGATGCAGCTACCATTGCTCCACATAACACCATAAGTCTTTTAATCTTTTTAATTATCATAACAAAATCGTTCTTTTTTGATTATCTTTGCAAATGTAAGGCATTGTCCCTTAACTCACAATAATTAAAAATAACCATTTTACGGTCTGATGAAGAACACCATAGACATATTGAACAGAGAATTTTCAAGACAAAACTACTCTGATGAACAAGCCTGCAACAGCGATATGACTGAGCTTAAAGGCGTGGCATCCAACTACGCACGAATAGAGAATGCCATTGCCGTGCTGAGCGACCTGCGCGCCGACATGAGCTATATATGCTACGGCGGATTTGCCAACATATTCGGACTAGGCAAGGATGTAAAAGAAGGAACGTTTGAATCTATATGGGAGAAGGATATTTTCAGCCGTATTCATCCCGACGACCTTGACCGTAAACATGCTCAGGAGCTGTGCTTCTTTCATTTCATAAAGCAGCAGCCGCGCCAGAAACGCCGTGACTATTATCTGATGAGCAAACTACGCATGAGAACTACCACCAACAGCTACATACCAGTGATGCACCGCATGTTCTACATCTTCGGCAAATCAGGCGAAACATTACGCATGGCTCTCTGCCTTTACAGTCCGCTTATAGCCGACTTTCAGGCAGGATGCCTTATTATAGATTCTTCTGACGGACATATAATAGAAACTGAAAAACAAGACAACGACAGCATATTGTCGGCCAGAGAAAAACAAATATTGGGACTTATAGACAAAGGCATGACAAGCAAGGATATTGCCGAGATGCTTTATATAAGCATCAACACGGTGAGCCGCCACCGTCAGGACATACTTGGCAAACTGCAGGTGAAAAACTCGATTGAGGCTTGCAGAATAGCCAAAGAACTGAAAATAATCTGACGCGGACAACGGCTGGAATCATAATGTCACAGCAGAATAATACCGGCACAAAGACCGAAGACAGACACAAGACTGATACCGAATCCATAACAACGTTAGGGAAATCCCTAACCATTTGTAGGGAAAACAATGATATATGTCGTCACATTTATACCTATCTTTGCAGCAGAGAAAAACGAAAGTCCGCAGACTTAAATAGTCAGGGCTCAAGAATATGAAAAAGAGTAATAACCATTAAAGATAGGAGACAACGTGATGAGAATATTCAGACTTTTACCATTGATAATGCTTCTCACGCTGACATGCGTAACAACAGAAGCCTCAACCATGGGCGAAACAATCCGTATGGAACAGCCTAGAGGCAAAAAGCACCACAAGAAAAAGCCTCACCACAAGGCACCGCCACACCACAAGAAACGTCCGGCACCACACAGAAGGCCTCACGGAGTGGTGATTCACCATAATCACATACCTTACATTTATTCAAACGGAAGATATTATTGCGACCGTGGTGGATCGTATGTAGTTGTCAGGCCGTCAATAGGAATGATTGTTCCCAGCCTTCCTTATGGTTACGTTAAGGTTAAGCGCCCGCACGGAAGAACGGGTTACGCATTCGGAGGAGTGGTTTACGAGAAGATTACATCTAACGGAGCATTTAAATTCAAAATTGTCGGTTTCTTATAAAAAATAAATTCCAAATCTAAAATGATATAACCCCAAGACCTAAAATGATATAAACCTGGAAACCCTAAATAATGCTTTAATTTTGAATATAAAAAGAAAGTATGAACGCTGCAACAACCCCATGCGCGTTCATACTTTTGTTTTCATAAATATGCTGCTATTTTTTTATCAGCCCATAGGCAACAGCCATGTCTGCCACTTCGTCAGCCATCTCGTCGCGAAACCATCCGGGCGACAACACCTCGACCGCCCCACCGCGTGAAAGCAGTTCCTGACGGAAATCGAACGTCGGCTTTATGTAATACTCAAATACGGAATAGTCTGAATATGTTTCTGTCTCGGTCTGCGAAGAGTGAAGTCTAAGCGAACGCAGATACATACGCTGACGGCCGTACACCTTGATGCGTACCCGTTCCGGCTTGATGTCTTCGGTTATTATTCCGAAACAGCTTGAAAACCATGCTTCAGGGTCGAAGTCCTTTGGATATGTAAACTTATTGTCTGTGGTGTCAAGCCTTAATATCCTGTCGAGCGAGAATGTCCTTACGGCATTGTGCTCGTCGCATAGTCCCACGACATACCACCGCTGCCTGAACACTTTGACGCAATAAGGACTTATGGTATAAATCTTAGCCTCGCCGTCAAAGTATCCCTTATGGCTTATCTCTATCTTCAGGCTGTCGCGCATAGCCTCTATCACCGGTGCAAGATAATCCCGGCCCGACGGTATTTCCTCAAACAATATGCGCCGCTTCAGATGATGGCTCTCATTTATAAGCTTGTTCACCGCAAACGTATTGAGCAGCCAATTGCGTATTCCGCCCCGCTCCATGTCCTCGGCATTCTCAATGTAATAATAGTAGCCGTGCCGGCGGTCGCATTCAATATTTATGTCAAACACTTTCTCTATGGCTTTGCGCCAGTTATGAAACGTGCGCAGAGGCAGGTCTACGCCTTCGCTTAGCTGCGAGCGCAGCCACCGCTCGTTTATCTCCTCGAAGGTTATGTTCCGGGCATGGTAGATGGTATCAACCAGCCAGATGTATTTGTCAAAAAGATCTTGTGTCATATTTTATTTTTATTTAAATGTCAATTTATATTACGATGTCTTTCGTGATATTTCTGCATCACTAATGAATCCCACTCTCGGCATCGGATTTTTGTGTATCAGTTCCTCATCACATTTCTCCTTTATATATTCCAGACTCATTTTCTCTTTTCCATAGAGAATGAGGTCGATGGCCTGCTTGCGCGCAACGTTCTCAATCTGCCCGCCGCTAAAATCATAATGATAAGCCAGATAGCATATATCTTCATCACTGATTATAGGTATCATGCTCTTCCAGATGCCGCATCGTGCCACAATGCTCGGCTTTTCGAACTCTATCTTATAAAGGAAGCGGCGCTCAAAGGCTTTGTCCAGATTCTCAGTAAGATTCGTCGTGGCTATAAATATACCCTCGAGCTGTTCAAGCTCCTGAAGAATTATGTTCTGTATTGAGTTCTCCATCTTTTCCACAGCCCGGTCGGCACCTTTCTGCCTGATGCCAATCAGAGCATCGGCCTCATTAAAAAGCAGGATTGGTGTTACATCTGAGGAGTTTACCAACGCGTGGTAACGGTCAAAAAGGTTTTTCACATTCTTCTCGCTCTCGCCAACCCAGCAACTTTTCAGTTCTGCATAATTCACCTGTATTACATCACGGTGTGTTGCCTTAGCCAGCTGCATAACAGTTTCAGTCTTTCCCGTTCCAGGTGCGCCATAAAACAAGCACGTAAAGCCTGAGCGCATTCCTACTCTCTTTAATTCGCTGCACACTTTGGTGTATCTTTCTTCGGTGAGCAACTCTTTCAGCTGTTCGACCTGACGGCTTTCGCGTTTGTTATAGTACATCTTGCACTCCGTTATGTCTTCATGCTTTATCAGCTCTTTGAATCTGGTCGTAGCGTTCAAATTCATGTTCAGCTCTGACAGAAACTCCTGTTTAGCCTTTACCGTCAGGTTATATTTCTCGTGGTTGGCCAATCCGTCTTCATTACAGAATTGAATCAGTCCGTTCTTTTGCAGCATGCTTTCGCCTCGAGAGAGCTTACCCTTCAGCTTATTTGCAATAGCCCTATTCTTGAATAAGTCTCCAAAACTTTGCGTGTCCAGGTTGTAATCGTTATCACAAACTAAACGGCTTGCCCAGAAAACAAATATTATGCCTTCGTCATTTACAGTATGGTCACAGATAAGTTTATAGGTACGCAACTGCTTTACAAACTCGAGATTTCTGTTTGTTTCAAGCAAACTGAATAATTCTGAAATAAATTCTTCATACGGCAAATAATCATAAACACGAGATTCAAACAGACTATAAATTTCACAAAACAACTCATCGCAAGTAAGAAGCTTGGGCTCAGCCGGCACAAATACCTCATTATGCTTAAACGCATCTATCACATCAGGCCCCATGGCGTATGTTGTTTCACCACGTCTGTTTTTTATGCGTATCATCTTTCTTTTTAAAAGCTCGTCTATCTCAGTGCTGTAGTTTATCATCCTTACCATACGGCATTTCAGATATTCTGCCAAAGTTCGGAGTTCGACATCTCTGTCCCAGCAGTTGTCTACAAACAGCGACAGCAGCACGGCTTGTACTTTGTTCACGGACAATTTACGGCACACGTAACTGATATAATGTTTTGCCTTCTCATAAAACTCATCGCTCAGGTTTGAACCTTCAGAGAGTTCTACGATATTATCCATAGCCGTCATCAATGTCAGCTTTTCTTTCTTCTCTGTCTTTTCTGTCTGTTCGCCTGTTTCTGTTTTCACTTTTAATTCTCCCATCTTATACATCCTTTATGTTTTTGCTTTATCATCTCCAAACTGTATAAGCCTGGTGTCTGTTCCGTCTTTTTCAGACAAAGCTACCTATTTAGCAGCCTTTCCGTGTACATCCAAGCCACACAATTATGTTTTACGGATGCAAAGATTGCCATTAGCTATGCCAAAATAAAGCACAACCAAAATATTTTTCTACTTTTACATGTTCGATATCACCAAGATTACATCAACATACTGCGCCGGACGCTGCAGTGATACCTAAAGAATTTGCTATATTGTAACATATTGTCTTTCAAGATTTTCTTATTTCAAAAATCTCCGTCATAATTTACATAATGCCGTAGTTCGGCATCAAAAAAATCTGTCAGCATTTCGGAAAATAAGGTGTTGTACACACTGTCAACAACATACAATCTGAAACACTGACAGACAAGTCTCATGATAATATTACTTTTATAACTTAAAGCTTAATCCGGCTCCACGCTTCTTCAACGCCCGACATCATGTCAGAATACATTTTTTTGTGCGTATCACCTGTATAGGTTGGATGCCAGCTGTCAATAACCATCTTACGGGTTTGTGGCGAATAATATACCCAGTTGTTCAGTTTTAGCAAGTCTGTAAGATAATTCTCTGCGACAAAATCCTTTATTGCCCCAGAAGCGCCACAACACAAAAGTATGTTTGCATCATAAGCAGAAATCTGTTTCACCAGCAAGTCTTTATAACGCTCCATATACGACTTCAACACAGAAGTTTCAATGCTGCTCTTACCTACTTGTTTTTTGCAGTTTACACGGGCAACGGGTGCCCGGTCGTAAAAGGGCTGATAAACATCTTGTCTGTCTATTTCTGCAAACTTCTTGGCATGTCCGTTGGCATCGATCGTCAGCAATCCGTAAACCCAGCGCATGAGGTTCTTATAGAACGGTGCAGAAACCACAACATTATTCTCGCCAGAGAAGTTGTTGCGTCCTGTCTCCGCACGTATGTCCCACGTTTCCTCATCATTAAGGTCTTTGGTCAGTATCAACACACGCCTCTTGGCACGCTCCCATATAGCATTCTCATTGCCCGGTTCACGGCTCCAATAGCCATCTTTATAAACAAACCGTCCACGATAAAGCAGTCCGTCAGGTGCTAGTTCGCAGCCATCACCGTTGGCGACAGAACGCTTCCGCCATTCGGCAAGAATATTATCTTCAAATTGCTTATAATTCATTTTCTATAAATCATATTTGAATTCACTTATGAGCCATACTAAAATTAAAAGGGCCAAAAGAAATTATATTAAAATCTCCGCATGTTTCCATTCTAAATTATATGGCTTCTTCTATTTTTCAGTTTAACTAAAACAGACCGGCAATAACGTGCCAAAACCATGTCATCACCTTTATTGTCAACAACACAAGGAAATAAATAATTACGCACAGCATAACTATGAGAACAGCCATCCTCACCGCCTTGCGGTTTATCTCACTTATAACCTTTTTGTCGCCTTCAACAAATCCGACAATCAGTTTAAAATTTCGGACAAACGACTTGTTGAACACGTCAATGACATCACCGATATAAAATGGAATAAGTCCCATCGCAATATCGCACAGCGCATTATAAATCACCGCCAATGTCAACGGCACCGACCGTATCTTAACTGCACTGACATAAATGTAAGGCAGCGTAAGCAACTGTGTGAACAAGTCGCCAAATCCTTCAAGCAAAAAGCCCAACACTGCATCAAGATAATATTTATCCATCAACCGCGCAATCCTTTCTGCAAGTTGGTAGGACCTGGATGACTTTATTTCAACTAAATCTTTGTTCATTTATTATAACAATAGTTCAAATACATATTTTTATTTTCATGCGAATAATCAAATCAACTGACAAATAGGAATTTTATAAATTAGAAATTATTACCTTGAGTTTTTCAACTTCTTCATTTAACCTTTTCTCATTGCCTTCAATGCTGGAAATTTTTTCTTTAACAGCAGCTAGTTCATCTTCTTTTTGTACCTTATTTGCCAAGACCTCCTCTGCTTGAGTTTTTAAATGCTCAATTATAGAACGAGCGGCATCGCCATTAAGTGTTTTCATAAATTTACTCTTTCTTGAATTAAATTCACATTTTATATTATCCCAATCAATAGATGAAAAGAAATCATCACTTATTTTACGAGCCTCATCTCTACGAGAATCAAACAAGCTAGCAATACCAACGAATGGCAATACTACAGGCATTGCAAATACACCTATTAAAATATCGCCCAAAGAAGCGACATCGTCTTCTGAAACATTATTCTCATTATCTATATTTCCATTCCTTATTCTACCCGAAAAATCAACATCTAAACCTTTCATAAGAGTACGACGAAATTGCTCAACTAACTCGTCAGAATCATCAATATATTTTTCTATAACACTTTCGATATCTTCTGAAAGTTGATTTAAGTTATTACTTAATGACTTCTTTATCTTTGTACCTGAATCTTTTAATAAACGAGGAATTTCACGCTCACGTAATCTTTCAATACGTGCTGTCAATTTACGAATTAAAGCGTCCTTTTTGTATTGTTCAATTATACGTTCGCATTCATTTCTTACTTCATCAACTTTATCTTGAATATCACGAAAGACTTTGGTAGATATTTCGTCATATTCATCAGATAGATCTGATTCTGCATTCTCTATTTTCCGTTCTATCCTACGTTGTACCTTTTGCAGATTTGCAATTTTAGTTTCAAGTTCTTCATCAGGCATTTCCAAATTTGATTTACGCTGACGAAGTTCCACTAATTGCATTTTATAATTATCAAGAGTATTTCTTGCTTTCTGAAATATCAGATTTACGGGTTTGTCAATAAGAATTTTTTCCTTCTGATTTGAAATAATATCCCTAACTTTATCTTCCAAATCGGATATCCGACTTAATTTTAACAACTGCGACTGTGTCGTAACTTCAAAATTATTACATGCGTCATTAAAATGATATTTTAAATCTGCATCTTTATTTATTTCAGACATTGGCATCTTAGCCAAAAGCGCCATTTGTGCAGAAATCAAAATAGGTTCAACATCCTTTAATAGTTCAGAAACAGACTCATCATTACTCTGACGAACAGCTTTTTTAAGTTCATCAGTAATAAACCCTTTTATCTGGTCAGGAGATTCTCCCTGAACGATTTGGATATCATATTTATTAACAGCAAGTATAATTTTACCAACACCTACCTTTCTGACTTTATCAAAAAGTATATCACGGTCTGTCGAATCAAAAGCCCTTCCAGCATAAAGCATCATCAAAACCACATCGGCACGTTTTAAAAATTCTTTAGTTCGTTCCTCTCTAGAAACGACAGGATCATTAAATCCAGGAGTATCAACAATTTCAACACCTTTCAACCATTCTTCAGGAAGAGTAATCCTTACAGATTTGACAATAGAAACATATTTTCCATCAGCACCTACATATTCAACAAGATTCTTTAAATCATCACATCTTTTTGTACCAAGCAAATTTGGTAATTCTGAAGAAATTGCGAATGATTTTTCATATAATTCTTTAGCTGCCTTTATTGATGACAGTGTTTGAGAATCATTACATTCCTTTACATCTCGCATTGCAAGAGTTTTTAATTCTTCCCACTCATCAACAGAATAAAATTCAGCTTCAATACTTTTTGTATCGCCATACGTTATTACAGATAAAGCAGCTGTCATCGGAGTTGTTGCAGCAGGAAGAAGTTGTTCACCAAATAAAAATGAATTTAGGAATGTAGATTTTCCACATTTCATTTGTCCTATTACACCAATGGTGAGAATATCTTCATTTATTTTTGAAATGATTTCATTATATGATGTTTTATCAAGCCAACCAGCTTTTAAAGCCGCCTCAGCCAATAAACATACTTGTTTTTTCTTTTGCTGGAAAGCAGTAAATAAATTATTTTGATTATTTTCCATATTCTATATAAAAATTAGTATTTTACATTATATTTTTTACATTGCTTCTGAGCATCTTTATTACCAGCTTGTGCTGCCATTATATACCAAAAGATAGCTTCATCCTTTTTACCTTTCTGCATAAGCGTCTCTGCTTTGGACATATAGTCTTTAACATTATCTCCAGATGTTATAACAGTTTGAGGATCTTGTTTTTTTTGATTTTCATTATCTTCAGATACTTTTTTTGAATTATCTGATACATTAGATTTCGATTTTTTATTATCTCTCTTATAGCCTTGTCCGCATTTCAAATCGTCTTCTATTTCTCTATAAAGATTTTCATCAAGATTTTTTATAGCCCTCAATAGTTGATCAAAAACTTTTTTAATATCTGATTTTTGTTCTTTAAGTTCGCTATTTATATTTTTGTATTTATTATATTTTTTTTGACAATTAGTTTTTAAATCAAAAAAATCTTCTAGTTCATGACTTCCATCATATACAGAACCACATAATTCTTTTAGCTCCTCATAGTCATATTGATCCATTTTATAATAATCTTCACTGAACCAAGGTGATTTAAGCTCCGGAATATCTTTTATTCTTTCTGCAGCCTCACATTGTTCTGATAATTTACTTTCAATTTCATCATCAAAAATAGATAAAGAGTTCTCTTGCTCATGCATATCATGATTTATTTTTTTTAGTTCATTAGAAATTTGATTTAATTTTTCTTGCAGGAATAAACATATACTGCCTATATCACTTCCTGTCCTGACATCTGGCAAAGTCTTAACAATACTCATAAGCTCTTCAAGTTCTGCCTTCTGTGAAAATCTCAAATAACCTTGAACTTTTATACCTGATCGTTCCATCGTCTGACGGATATGTTTTTCAAGCTTATCAAGCTCTCCCGGAGATTTTGTGTCCGCTTTATTAATAATAACATACAAAGGAAGGTCTTTCAGATTATCAGATATGATTTTAAGGGACGTTCTATTAATCTCTCCAGAATTTGCATCCATGACCCAAAACAATGCATCTGCTTCATTAACCACATCTAAAGTACGATCCTTATCTTTCTCATCATTACTAGAAAATCCAGGCGTATCAAGAATACTCAAGCCCTTCAAATTTACATTGTTATACTTCATAACAAAATGACGGATTATTGGACTTACATTCACACGTGCAAGTATGTCCTTATCCACTTTTTCAAACATGGATTTCTCTATTAACTTTAGATTTCCATTTTGATCTGTAAATTGAGACAAGAATGTCGCACCATAAGAAATATAAGTTGCAATAGCAGTAGTTGCTTTACTGCTTACTGGCAATTTTTGGCAATCAGGATCATCTTGAGATAAAATTCTATTTACAATTGATGTTTTACCTGCTGAAAATTCTCCAATAAAAGCAATGACCTTTTTACCTTTAAGCCATGACTTTCGTTGAAGATTTCCCCATTTTAAAACAAGTTCCTTTACCTTTACACTATCAGCTTCAGCTACATCATTACAATCTTTAAAATATTGTTTCAGTAAAGGTATATATTGATCATTTACAATGTCCTCAACCTTTTGGACTTTTGCAGCATACTCCAAAGCATCTCGATCATCACTATCTTTTGCCCCAATAATTGCATTAACAAATTCTATTGATTCAACATTCTGGTTGTTTTCATTTTTTAAGTCATCCCTTTCTATCTCTGTCGCTTCAAGAGTTTGCTGCATGGATTTTAACTGTTTCTCGATTTCGGACAACTTCTCTTCAACATCATCTTTTTCTCCTTTAAGTTTATTCAACTTTTTCTTAATAGATGATATTTCATCTTCTAAATCTTCTATTTCTTCTTCTTTATCTTCGAGTTGCTTCTCCTTATTAGATAAATCTTTTTTTAAAAGAGACAAAACTTCACTCTCATTCTGATCAGAAGAATTCCTAAAAACTTCCAAATTAGTTTTTAGATATGAAAGTTCCTTGTTCTTTTCTTCTAACTTATGTTGAAGGGATTTTTCTTTCTGTAAAAGTAATTCTAACTCATCTGATTTATGTGATAATTCCTTTCTAAGTTGAACTATTTGTTTATCAACATTTGTATCATCTTCAGAGAAATCAACTTTTAACTCTTCTGAAGATGCTAAATCTGCTGAAGATGCCGATATTCTTTTTCGTAATAAAAGCCACATGGCAATACCACCAAATAGCATTGCCAATGCGGCTGAAATTATAATAACTACTATATCCATAAAAATCACATTTTACTTTTCAAACGCTCTATTTCTTGCATTGCAGAAGTATAAAGATCTTTGCTTTCTTGAAGCTTTTCTTCCGTTATTTCTTTTTCGCGTTTTAGTGTTTCTATCCTACGATTTAAGTCCATAAGTCTATCAGCTTGGTCATCAGATGCATCATCTGCATTACGAATCTTTATCTTCAATGATTTAAGTTCATTTATCAAAGACTCATTTTCATTTTGCAGATTACTTACACGATTTTTCAAAGTTTGAATTTCTCTCTGAGCTTCTTGAAGTAATGTCCTATAAGAATTTCCACTCTCATTATATGCTTCATTTTTTGTAAGTTGTTTTCTTACAATGTAACCACCAACAAATCCGACGGCAGCTCCTATTAATAAATTAATAACCATATTAGATTTCATTGAGTTGAATTATGTATTGTTTATATGTTTTTATCTTTTGTGCATATTCTTCTTTTTTTTCATTCAAAGCGGATTTTAGAGACTGAAGATTAGCACGAATATTGCCACAACTATTTGCAGCTTCCTGACGAAGAAGAGACGTAATTTCACGAAGAAGATTACTTGATACTGATTGTATTTGTAGCCGAAACTCTGGAATAAGAGTACCATCAATATAATTGTTAACGGCACGTTGTCGTGCCGGTTTTGCGAAAAATTCTGTAACCCAGCCAACAGAAGTCTCTATAATACCGCGATTCATACCTGACTTTTGTCCTAAACTCTGATCATATTGCTTAACGGTATCAATATTTTCATTAAAATCATCTATATATTGTTTAGCGACCTTTGCCTTTTCTGCAACCTTTGCCATTTTGGACAACTTATTAATTTTATTTGCTGTATACGCAGTCGCTGCAACATCAGTTGCTGCATCAGCAGCAATCACTGTGCCTGTTGCTATAGTTCCTTCCACTGCAGTACCAGTAGCCGTCCCTGCTGCAGCTGCACCTCCAGCAGCAGCGGCTGCTCCAGC
>HF992586.1:16252-22857 GCA_000436695.1 Prevotella sp. CAG:1185
GGCTGCTCCAGCCGTAACAACAACAGCCGCAACAGTCAAAGCGCCAATGACTCCATACCCAATTTTTTTATCTAATTTATGTCCCACGTTAGAAAGATCAACACCTGATGAAAATCCATTAAACGCATTTTCTGTCATATTAACAGTTTCCAAAACACCCATAGGTACTTCTTCCATTCCGTTCTGACGCATACGAGCTAAAGACAAAATATCAGACATGACATCCTTTTGAAAATTCTGCATCAACATTACAGCAGTACTATTAACAACAGAATTAACGGCATCACTACAATCCCGCCCATGAGTCTTGATTATATCATCAACTTGAGAAAATATAGTTTTTGAAAATTGTGACAAAGCATGCTTAACTCTATCTTCAACCCTATCTTCTGCTTCAGATATCAAAGAATCTATATTATGATTGATTTTTTTTAATTTTTTCTCTTCTTCTTGAATTGCTGCATCTATGTCACTCGTTGAATTTCCTTGTTTAAGAAGATCGCTTACAACTAAAGACATTTCTTTTGCAACATTTTTAATACGCTCATTTATTGACTTCTCAACAATAGCATTTTTATTATTTTGTATATTATTTATAAGTTCGTCAAACTGAGACATCTGTCCTGTAACAACTGATACAGAAACAATTCTTTCAAAAGTAAAATCTATATTTTTCTTTATATATGATATTGCATTTTCAACTTCATTCTGCGTTTTAGTATCACATTTTGTTACAATTAAATATATAGGTTTATTTGCTAATTTAGAAGAACCTATAAAATCCATCAAAGAACGCGTAATTTGCTGATTTATGTCCGTCAGAAGTAATATGGCATCCGCATTGGGCAGGTAAGAAGAAAGTGCTATGCGGTGAGCAGGATCATTTGAAGATAATCCCGGAGTATCAACAAGTATTGTAGAAGCACCTATTTTTGTTGAAGTATCATAGACTTTTACCACATCAACTTGTTTTAAGTCTTCATTCTTAATACCTATTACATCTTTTACCGAATCTATATATCCATCCTCTTTATGGATTTCAGCGTAACATTCATCCGCTCCAAAATGAATTTCAAATATAGAAGCCGTTGTTGCACGAGATGCTGTTTCCAAATTAGGATTGTCTAAAAGAGAATTTATTAATGTCGTTTTACCTGACGAAAACTCTCCAACCAATGGAAGGATTAAATCTTTATCTGGAGAACTAAGTCTTTCTGCATAAAACTTTAACTCTTGCACTTTATCATGAAGATTTAAATCTTCAGCAATTTGTATTAATTTTTGTATATCCATATTTTAAATCATTAATATATTGACACTTACTTATTCTCATATCTCTCCCAAATACTCTTATAAAGCTTAAGATAAGACTGCTTAATTATGGGCCAAGATAAATAATGCTTTGGCAAAGTCCTGATACTTTGGCATTTTGGACATCGCAGTGGCATTGAAAATATGGTTGCAGCATATTCTATATCCGGACCGATGAAGTTATTACCACACTCGGTGCAATGAAATTTTATAAATCCTCTTAACATAATCTTTATTTTTTACGTTATACATTAATTTTCAATTCCAAAGATACGCCTATGATATGCCATACTAAAGCATAAGGTCAATAACTTGAACGGAAATTCCAGTAAAACTAAAGAGCCATGTTATTTTCACAGCGCCGGAGAGTGGTTGCCCTTATTCGGACCTTTTGGATGATTTACGCACGGTGCTGCTGTCATCAGCATTATCGACGGGAACTTCCGACCGCAATATTTGCAGGTGTATTCGCTCTTCTCCGTGCCTTCATACAGTTTGTGGCGACCTTTGTTCGGACCGTCGGGATGGCGGACACATGAGGCTGAAGTCAGCAAGCGCACTGACGGAAAGCGATGACCACAATACTCACAATAATAATATTTCTGCTGCATTTTTCCTCCTTTTTTCTGTTGAATGCCTGATGACAACATAATTAATGCCAGAAGGCAAGTAATTGTTATAGATATAGTCTGTATTTTGTTTTTCATTTTTATTCAATTTTGTGTTCTTCTATATTGTTTTAACAAAATTAGGTCATTTGAACATTCAAATCAAGTTCACAATGGTTCACTTCACAAATATTAACTATAGGCACACCATTTGATTTTATTTTCCATATGTAAACTGCTACAATATTGCGATTTATTGTCATATTAGCCATTCTGACTTCACCTTATATCTAAAACCTTACAAACATATCCGACTACATTAGCTGGTAAAAGCCAGCATAGAACAAGAAAATTAATAAATAGGAAAAAACATACAAGCGGCAAAGAAATGACAAACATGTATAGGAAAAATAAAAAGCATGAACGCAAAATAAGATTCATTTACGTTCATGCTTTGTAAATATAACTTTAGGATAAGCACTAAAAATTCTGCCTGACAAATGCTGTCAGGCTAAAAGTCTTTGTGTACTATATACTTATCCCAAGGATTTCTCAACATCCAACTAAAGAACTGTCAATCAGTGAGCAGGATGCTCCTGAAGATAATTCTTGGCTTCAATAGCAGCACGACAACCGCTTGCAGCAGCTGTGATAGCCTGACGATAATGAGGATCGGCAACATCGCCTGCAGCAAACACACCCGGCACTTTAGTGCAAGGAGTATTTCCGATAGTCTTGATATATCCAATCTCGTCGAGGTCGAGCCACTCTTTGAAGACATCGCTGTTTGGCTTATGACCTATTGCGAGGAAGAAACCGTCGATAGGCAAATCATATTTCTCCTCGTCAGGTTCACCCTTACGCTTAACAAGATGAGCACCCTCAACACCATTCTCGCCATAAAGTCCGAGAGTGTTGTGCTCAAACAATATCTCGATGTTCTCAGTTTCCTTAACACGACGCTGCATAACCTCAGAAGCGCGCAAGAACGGCTTACGTACAATCATGTAAACCTTCTTAGCAAGACTTGAAAGATAAAGAGCCTCTTCGCATGCTGTATCGCCACCACCTACAACGGCAACAACCTTCTTGCGATAGAAGAATCCGTCGCATGTAGCACATGCCGAAACGCCTTCACCCTTATATTTCTCCTCGTCAGCCAGTCCGAGATATTTAGCCGAAGCACCTGTTGCAATGATAACAGTGTCGGCAGCAATAACATGTCCGTCGTCTGTCGTCAGCTTATAAGGAGCCTCACTCAAGTCAGCCTTAACGATAACTCCGTCGCGCAGGTCTGTGCCAAAGCGCTCAGCCTGCTGTCTCATGTCCATCATCATCTGATTGCCGTCAACGCCCTCAGGATAACCTGGGAAGTTTTCAACTGTTGTGGTCTGTGTCAGCTGTCCGCCGACCTGCAGTCCGCAATACTGTACCGGGTTCAAGTTAGCACGTGCCGCATATATAGCAGCCGTATATCCAGCCGGACCGCTGCCAATGATAAGGCAGTTCACTCTTTCTGAGTTTTCCATATTATTTTATCTATATTTTTAAAGAAAAAGAAAAGCCAACAATACACCACAATGCCCCCAAAGGTCGCACCGCGCTATATCATTGGCTCTTCATTTCATTTTATATTCTGTTATCTTATACTCGTAATTTATTTCAACAGTTCCTCAATCTGTTTCTCGATGTTCTCAATCTTCTCTGTAGGCTCGAAACGTGCTACAACGAGACCGTTCTTTGCAACCAGGAATTTAGTAAAGTTCCATTTGATGTCCGGTTTGCTCTTATAGTCAGGATCTGCTTTTGACAACATATCCTCCAAGATTGGAGCGATAGGATGACTCATATCCCATCCTGCGAAGCCTTTCTGGCTTGTAAGATATTTATACAGAGGATCTGCGTCGTCACCATTTACCTTCAGTTTCTTAAAACGGGGGAACTCTGTGCCATAGTTGAGCTTGCAGAACTCGTGTATCGACTCATCTGTGCCAGGAGCCTGCTGTCCGAACTGGTTGCAAGGGAAATCCAGAATCTCAAATCCTTTGCTGTGATATTTTTCATAAAGTTTCTCCAACTCTTCATACTGCGGTGTAAATCCGCACTTTGTTGCTGTGTTTACAATCAGCAAAACCTCGTTGGCATACTCCTTTAACGATACGTCTTTTCCTTTTCTGTCTTTGACAGTGAAATCATAAACTGTTTTCATCTTTTGTCTTAAATCTGTTTATATATAATATCTATTTACAAACTTCGTGCCAAACGCCGCTGTCAAAATTTCCATTAAAACTTTTGTCATGGCGTAATTTACATCTGCAAACTTACACAAAAGTTTTGAATATACACATTCTTTGATGAAGTTTTTTGAAATATTTATTTAAATATTCCCACTTTAAATATGGTAAGGACTGTTTTATAAAATCAAAAAAATTTTACATGGAACTATATCGACGGCAAAAAAATTAACAGACAAACAATTCTTATTATACAGATTTTCCGTATTTTTGTATGTCATAAAAGTTATTATATGTGCCAAAATTCTTACAAGAATATCAACCAAGCCAATGCCGCAAACAGCAACGGACTGCAGATAAGACTATGCCACAAAGACGAATTCGAGAGTCTGTGGCCACAGATAAGCGATATATTCGACAAAGCCCGGCAATATATGCGGCGCAACGGCAACAATGTGCAATGGACTAACGGCTATCCGCAGAAACAGACCATAGCAAATGATGTTGCCGACGGATGCTTTTATCTGATACTCTTAAACAGTCGCATTGTGGCATGCTTCTGCATGAGACCGTCACCCGAACCTACCTATGCAAGGATATACGACGGACAATGGCCCGATGACGAGCCTTACAACGTGATTCACCGCCTAGCCTCTGACGGCACTGTAGGCGGCATAGCCCGACTCGCAATAAGGTTTGCCCTAGACAAAGGCAACCTGAGGGTTGACACCCATGAGCTAAACTCCACGATGATTAATATCATGGAAAAGGAGGGATTCGCAAGATGCGGCACAATATATGTAACAGACGGCACACCGCGCATAGCATTCCAAAAGCAAGGAACAAGACATACGAACTAAATAAACATAATGCCATGAACGAAAATGAATATAATCTGCAAAGATTTATCGATGCCCAGGAAACCGAATATGCCACAGCCCTGGACGAGATACGCAACGGAGGCAAACGTAGCCACTGGATATGGTACATATTTCCTCAGCAGAAGGGACTTGGGCACAGCTACAACTCTGAATATTACGGACTTGACGGCGCTGACGAGGCACGAGCCTATCTAGCACATCCACTGCTCGGAGCTCGACTTCGTGAAATATCAGCAGCATTGCTCGAACATAAAGACCGCACCACCATACGAAGACTCATGGGCTCACAAATTGACGTGCTGAAGCTGCACACATGCATGAAGCTGTTTGACAGCATATCGCCTGATGACATATTCGCAAAGGTGCTCGACACCTTCTTCAGCAAAGATGAATAAAATGGCGGATTGAAATTAAACAGATATTAACCATAAACCTAAAAAACGATGTTAGCATACACATACATAGAGCACGGAAGGTTTGAACTTTTGGACAAACCCGTGCCGCAAATAACCGACCCTCACGACGCCATTGTGCGCGTAACCCTTGGAAGCATCTGCACGAGCGACCTGCACATAAAGCACGGCAGCGTGCCGCGGGCTGTGCCAGGCATAACCGTAGGACATGAGATGGTGGGCATAGTTGAACAAGTTGGCAGCGAGATAAGAAACGTAAAGCCAGGCGACCGCGTAACTGTAAACGTTGAAACATTCTGCGGCGAATGTTTTTTCTGTAAGCACGGCTACGTAAACAACTGCGAAGACCCAGACGGAGGCTGGGCCTTAGGTTGCCGCATTGACGGCGGACAGGCCGAATATGTAAGAGTGCCGCACGCAGACAACGGACTAAACCGCATACCCGACAACGTCACCGACGAGCAGGCTCTCTTTACGGGCGACATACTTGCAACAGGATTCTGGGCTGCACGCATATCTGAGATTACATCAGACGACACTGTAATGATAATAGGTGCCGGCCCGACAGGTATATGCACCTTGCTGTGTGTCATGCTCCACAAGCCTCAGCGAATAATTATATGCGAGAAATCTGACGAACGCATCAATTTCGTTCGCAGCCATTATCCCGATGTCCTCATAACCAAACCTGAAGATGCCGAAGACTTTGTAAAGGCAAACAGCAGTCATGGCGGAGCCGACAGAGTGATTGAGGTGGCAGGAGCCGACGACACCTTCGAACTGGCATGGCGGTGCGCACGTCCAAATGCAATAGTTACGGTTGTTGCTCTTTACGACAAGCCTCAGACGCTGCCTTTGCCCGATATGTACGGCAAGAACCTTACGTTTAAGACTGGCGGCGTTGACGGCTGCGACTGCGACGAAATTCTGCGCCTGATATCTGAAGGCCGCATCGATACCACCCCACTGATAACCCACCGCTATCCGCTAAACGAGATTGAAAAGGCTTACCGCACGTTTGAAAACCGGATTGACGGAGTGATAAAAGTGGCAATAACCGAAAGGCAACGGACATAAGCAGTTAATGGCTTCATGCTGTCTTAATCTACCTCGTCTGAACATATCATAATGTTTAATGAATGTCCGCATGTTCCCAAA
>HF992587.1 GCA_000436695.1 Prevotella sp. CAG:1185
TGATTGGCAACTTGCGGACATTCATTTACTTTATTATACCCATATTATAAAGAGCTTTATCCTTATCTATGGCTTAATTTGTCTACTTTCAGTAATTTTATGAAGATGGAAGTAAGCTTGTAATGACATTATACGCCACCGCGTTCGCATAAACAAATAACAACACACGAATTAAGATTAAAGACTAATAATCTATCATTTATTCATGCGATAAAATCAACGTCTGCACAGACATATATTGAACAAACAATAATGGTGAAGACATTATCAAAATTCTTCACCATAATTTAGATTAAATATATTTCTATTTTCTTCTTTTATTAACCAATTTTGGTATTTTGAGCCGCATGCCTTCTTTAACATCAGTAACTCCGTTATGAACCATGATGTAACATTCCATACCCTCACCTAGGTAGAACTTTGATATTTTCCTTAATGTCTCACCTTTCTTTACAGTTATAACACGATCTGTGCCAGCTATACGGTATGCACCGGTCTTAACAGCCATCGCTGCATTTTTCATATTCTGTGTCACAGGTAAAGCATCAGATGCAGATGATTCTGTCTTACTTTGTGTTTTTGATTTATCTGTTATATCATCCTTTGAACTAACAGGAGTACCGGCCTGCTGTTTCAGTTTACCATCATAAGTTTCTATCGAATCATTATTTTTTACCGTGTCAGTCATACTTGCAGACGTGGGTGCAACAGCCTGTCTTACAGTTACATATTTTATTATAGGCTTAGCGTTGTATCGTTCCCAATAGTATCCTCCAAAAAATGAAGCGACGGCAACAATCAGCATTATCAGAACCCAATAATACCAAGCCATGGACAAAGAATTACCTGCTTTTTCCACATAATCAGACGTTCCGTCTTCTTTGCCATCATTTACATCTTGTTCACCGTGTTCTGTATTTAAGACATTTGTTTCGCTATTATCAGGTTCAGCTGTAAGTTCATTTGCCGTATCATTATCACAAATTTCGCTTTCATCCCGTGAATTTATTCCATCTGCGCATTCATCACTACTATCTGCTTCAGCATTCTCATCAGACAAGCCTTCTGTGCTTGAATCATCTGAAACAGAAGTCATTACGTTTGTTCCATTGTCAACAGCAACAACTGCCTGTTTTAAAGGCTCGGCAATTTGTTCGCCACCGCCAACCGAAAGTTCCGATTTTTCCTTTCTTTCAGCATCATCAGTTTCTTCTAAAGCGCCATTATCCGTATGTCCATCGTCCTTGTCGGAATCTTGTTCCAAATGTGACAAATCATAGTCAGCTATAACGACTTTACGAGAGTCGGTCTTATCTTCTTGTATAACGTCCTCATCACTATCCTCTGCGTCACTGTCTGTATCAATGACATCCATATCATCATCTTTTAAATCAGAATCATCAGACGACTGGATTTTTGCCATATCCTCAAGTTCAACACCGTCATTTAAGACAACAGTTTCAAAATGTGCGAAAGGCTTATTCACCAAGTCACGCATCACAGAATCAGCAGTAAATGTTATTTTGCTATGACTTTCAATCAGGACACGCTCACCGGTATTTACATTTACGCTTTCACGTTCACGTACATCTACAACCTTAAACGTGCCAAGACCTTTAACTTTTACTGTCTTTTCGCTATGCAGTCCGTCATTAATCAAATCAAAAAATGACGTTACAAACGCCTCGGCATCCTGCAAGGAAAGTCCGTGCTTGGCTGCTATTGCACTTGCTATTTCCTGAACTGAATTCTTGGCCATCATCCTTGTCCTCCATTTTTAACCTTTTCCTTCAGCGAAGCTATCGGTTTAAAGCCGAGAACAAGTTTTGGAGGCACAAGCATGCGCTGCTTGGTTCCTGGGTTTACAACAATTCTCTCAAGACGTTTTTTAACCTCAAAAGTTCCAAATTTTGGAATTGATACAACATCTGCTCTCTGAAAACTTTCGTTCATGGAGTCAATTATTGTATTAACCATCTTTTGGGTATCATCTTGCGTATAGCCCATTCGCTGAGACAATTCAGATATAAAACTTTTATTGTTCATATAAAAACCTTCACATTTAATCAAGCACGCGAAAAAACATTAATGCTGCTTAAGACATAGCCGGATTTCGGACCGGAAAGAAGATAATATCAATAGTTAACTGTACCATACAAGTCAAATTCCTCGGCATCAGTTATTTTTACGTTATAAAAACGACCTGTGTGAAGAAGTTTTTCACTTGCAGGAATAAGCACTTCAGGATCTACTTCAGGAGAACTAAACTCAGTTCTACCTACATAATAATCACCTTCTTTTCTATCGATGATAACCTTAAATATTTTTCCAATCTTATCAGAAGCTATTTCACTGCTAATATTTTGCTGCAAATCCATGAGACGGTCAAGACGCTGCTGCTTAACATCGTCAGGAACATCATCTTTGTAATGCTGCTCACTATAAGTGCCTTCCTCTTCAGAATAGGCAAAGGCTCCCATACGTTCAAATCTCGCCCATTTGGTAAATTCCATCAGTTCCTCAAAATCCTGATCTGTCTCACCGGGGAAACCGACCATAAGTGTTGTGCGCAGATGTATGCCTGGTACTTCCTTTCTTATGCGTTCAATCAATGCATAAGTCTCTTCCTTTGTTATGTTCCGTTTCATAGCCTGGAGCATGTTGTCAGAGATATGCTGCAAAGCTATGTCTAAATATTTACATACATTAGGTTTCTCGCGTATCACGTCAAGAAGCTCATAAGGGAAATGTGTCGGATAGGCATAATGAAGACGAATCCATTCAACGCCAGGAATGTCAGCAATGGCAGAAACCAGTTCTGCAATATGGCGTTTGCCGTCAATATCAATGCCATAATAAGTCAGTTCCTGAGCAATAATCTGAAATTCTTTTACGCCAGAAGCGACAAATGTCCTTACTTCATCCAATATCTCCTCCTGCGGACGGCTCGTATGCCGTCCGGTTATCAGAGGTATTGCACAATAAGCACAATGGCGGTCACATCCCTCGCTGATTTTTATATATGCATAATGATGCGGAGTGGTTTGGTATCTTTTGTTTCTGCAATCCAAGACTTCCGCCTTGCCTAAATCCGTAAGCAGCTTCTTAAAATCAAACTTTCCGTAATACTTGTCCACCTGTGGTATTTCCTTTTCAAGTTCATCCTTATATCTCTGTGACAAGCATCCCATGACATAAAGTTTATTGATGCGTCCCTCCTCTTTTGCCTGAGCAAACTCAAGGATTGTGTTTATACTTTCTTCTTTTGCATCACCAATAAACCCACATGTATTAATAACAGCTATTTCTCCTTGCGGATTCTTGCTGTCGTGTACACATTTATATCCGTTAAGTTCAAACTGACGCATAAGAATCTCGCTGTCTACAAGATTCTTAGAGCATCCCATCGTGATAAAATCTATTTGGTTCTTTTTCACTTTTCTACTTTAAAGAGTGAATCAACAAATTGCTTCTTATTAAACAGCTGCAGGTCTTCCATACCCTCGCCAAGTCCGATATATTTTACAGGAACTTTAAGCTGGTCTGATATTCCTATCACAACACCGCCCTTAGCCGTACCGTCAAGTTTCGTTATTGCAAGACTTGTTATTTGCGTTACGGCAGAGAACTGCTTAGCCTGCTCAAACGCGTTCTGTCCTGTCGAGCCGTCAAGCACAAGCATAACTTCATCCGGAGCCTGCGGAATAACTTTCTTCATCACGTCCTTAATCTTCTTCAGCTCGTTCATCAAACCAACCTTGTTATGCAGACGGCCGGCCGTATCAATCAGAACAACATCAGCGCCATTAGCCTTGGCTGAACTTAACGTATCAAAAGCAACGCTGGCCGGATCGGCTCCCATCTGCTGCTTGACAACAGGAACGCCGACGCGTTCACCCCAGATTGACAACTGCTCAACAGCTGCAGCACGGAATGTATCGGCGGCACCAAGATAAACCTTCTTACCAGCCTTTTTAAACTGATATGCCAACTTACCGATTGTTGTCGTCTTTCCAACACCGTTGACGCCGACAACGAGTATTACATAAGGAGAATGATCCTGAAGCAGTCCCCAGTCGTCATTGTCCTCGGAGTTATTTTCTGCCAACAATGCAGCAATCTCATCACGCAGTATGCCATTAAGTTCAGACACAGACACATACTTGTCACGTGCCACTCTTTCCTCAATTCTGTGAATAATCTTCAGCGTTGTGTCAACGCCGACATCTGACGTGATAAGAACTTCTTCCAAATTATCAAGTACGTCATCATCAACTTTAGACTTTCCGGCAACAGCACGTGCTATTTTAGAAAAAACGCTTTGCTTTGTTTTCTCCAGACCTTTGTCTAAAGTCTCTTTCTTGTTTTTATTAAAAATTCCAAATAACCCCATACTAAATATTTTGCTACAAAATTAGTAAAATGAACTCACATCTACAACAAAAAAGGCTGCAAAATTATTTGCAGCCTTTTTAAAAATATCTCATATTCAAAGATTAGTTCTTAAAAAAGTCTTTAACTTCCTCGTTTGGTACCATCTGCTCATCAAAGATATAGGCACCAGTCTTAGGACTTTTCACCATCTTGATAACCTTAGTATAAGCGCGACCATCCTTTGAACCTTCATGGAGGGTTGCGACGGTTTTCTTTGCCATTTTCTATAACGATTTAAATTGTTATTACTTTATCTCCTTATGAAGAGTCATCTTCTTCAAGATAGGATTATACTTCATCAGCTCCATTCTTTCAGGAGTGTTCTTACGGTTCTTCGTTGTAACATAACGGCTTGTACCGGGAAGACCGCTATTTTTCATTTCAGTGCACTCCAGTACGACCTGAACTCTATTACCTTTAGCTTTCTTTGCCATTGTGTTTATTCTCCTATAACTTTAATATCTTTCCAATCGCAGTAGCCTTTAGAAACAGCCTGCTTAAGAGCTGCGTCCAAGCCAACTTTATTAATCAAGCGCAAGCCAGCCGCACTTATTTTCAAGCTTATCCAGCACTGCTCTTCTACGTAATAGAATTTCTTGCTGAAAAGGTTCACGTCAAAGCTGCGTTTTGTACGGTGCTTTGAGTGTGAAACATTATTTCCAATCTGAGCTTTTTTCCCTGTTATTTGACAAATCTTCGACATTGCAATCTACGTTTTTTGTTTAATCTTTTGATACTTATTCCAAACAGAGTGCAAAATTACTAACTTTTTCTGAATTATCAAAACATTTTCGTTAATAATCAAATATTTATCTTTTTTTAGCACTATCAGAAAACAAAATGCAAACTGCAGCAAGCATTTTGGCCAATAAGCATGATTACACCGTAAATGCCGCAAAAGCCGTTAATGCTGTTCAGCGTCAGTGGGTTCTTCTTCGCCGAGTCTGTCTTTGAGATACTGAAGGAAGAGCTGCAGAGACTTACTTGTAGCATTAGACAAATTCAAGTCGCGGCCTTTGTCACCCTCTAACTTAAGTGTAATGATATCATCGGCACTACCGCAGGCAAGCCATATTGTTCCTACCGGATTCTCATGAGTACCACCTGAAGGTCCTGCTATGCCTGTGGCAGATATAGCATAGTCTACATTAAGCAATTTTATGGCTCCCTTTACCATCTCAATGGCAACTTCTTCACAAACAGCAGTTTTCTCCTCAAGAACCTCATGGCTTACGCCCAATACTTTCTCCTTCACCTCATTGGTATACGAAACGATGCTGCCTTTAAAATAGTTAGAAGCTCCGGGCATAAGGACGATAGCCTCAGCTATACGGCCGCCGGTGCAACTCTCGGCAGTACCTAAAGTCTTGCCTTTTTCCCAGATAAACTGGCTAATCTCCCTGCTCAGTATTTTATTTTCGAAATCCATATATTAATTATTTATTGAAATGTTACTTTTGAAAATGCCGGTTTGTCTATCGAGCAATAATCATTGTCAAGATACTTATAATAGCCTGTTATGCCGATCATTGCCGCATTGTCGGTGGTATAGCTGAACTTCGGTATGTATATTGTCCAGCCATATTTCTCGGCATGCTCACGGAAAGCGTTGCGCAGGCCGTTGTTGGCGCTCACTCCTCCTGCCACGGCAACATGCTTGATATTGGTCTGCTTAACCGCAAGACGGAGCTTCTTCATCAGTATGTCAACGATTGTAAACTCAAGACTTGCCGCAAGGTCTTCCTTGTGATGCTCCACAAAGTCAGGATCTGCCTTAACCCATTCACGCAGACTATACAGGAAAGACGTCTTCAGTCCGCTGAAGCTATAGTTAAGTCCAGGTATATGCGGCTCTGCAAACTTATATGCATGAGGATTGCCCTGACGTGCAAGCTTGTCGATAATAGGACCACCAGGATAACCGAGTCCCATAACTTTAGAGCATTTGTCAATGGCTTCGCCGGCTGCATCATCTATAGTCTGTCCCAGCACCTGCATGTCATTGTATGCGTTAACCTTCACTATCTGTGAATTGCCGCCGCTTACAAGCAGACAGATAAACGGCAACGGAGGAGCAGACTGGTCGTCATCGCTCTCCTTGATAAAGTGAGCCATGACATGGCCCTGCAAATGATTGACATCAACAAGAGGAATGCCCAACGAGCGGGCTAAGCCTTTGGCAAAGCTGACACCTACAAGCAGCGAGCCCATAAGACCGGGTCCACGTGTAAAAGCTATTGCAGACAACTGCTCTTTTTCTATGCCAGCACGTTTCAATGCCTGGTCGACAACAGGAACCACATTCTGCTGATGCGCACGTGAAGCAAGCTCAGGAACAACACCTCCATAAGCTTTATGCACTTCCTGAGAAGCAGTTACGTTGCTTAACAACACTCCATTGCGGAGCACTGCGGCAGAAGTGTCGTCACAACTGCTTTCTATACCTAATATATATACGTCATTCATAATCTAAAATCATTCAGTAAGAATTTCCACACCATGTTCTGTCATAAGGAAAGTATGCTCCCACTGGGCGCTCGGCTGTTCGTCGCCGGTTATAACCTCCCAGCCATACTTGTCGTCAGCATCTATAAACACCTGCCATGTTCCCATGTTTATCATAGGCTCTATGGTAAACACCATACCCGGAACAAGCAGCATGCCTGTGCCACGATGACCGAAATGAAGCACCTCAGGCTCTTCATGGAATTTTATGCCTACGCCATGTCCGCAAAGGTCGCGAACCACGCCATAATGATATTTCTCTGCATGTTTCTGTATTGCATGGCCTATATCGCCAACAAAGCCATAAGGCTTAGCTGCCTCGGCACCAATTTCAAGACATTCTTTTGTAACGCGTACAAGCTGTTCCTTCTCGGGTGTCGTCTTGCCGATGATGAACATTCTTGACGCATCGGCATAATATCCGTCAAGAATTGTAGTGAAGTCGACATTAATAATATCTCCCTCCTTAAGAACATCTTCCTCCTTAGGAATACCATGGCACACCACTTCGTTGATGCTCGTACACACACTCTTTGGGAAACCTTCATAATTTAGGCTTGCAGGTGTGCCTCCGTGGCTTACGCAATAGTCATAGCAGATTTTATCTATCTCAAGAGTATTCATTCCTTCATGAATATTCTTTGCCACTTCGTTTAAAACTTCAGTGTTGAGAACTCCGCTCTTTCTTATTCCTTCAATCTGTTCTGGAGTTTTAATCAGGTCACGTGTAGGCACCAGTTTGCCCTTATTTTCCCAATACATAACCTGCTTATCCATGTCAGTTATCGGCTGACCAGAGAGACAATGCCATCTCCTTTTTTTATTAAAAACCATCTTTTTATATTTTAACGCCTACAAAAGTAGTAATTTATTACAACATCTAATCTGTATTATTACCAAAATCTGCTTTTTTGCCTGTCTGCACACTACTACAGATTAAGCATAGACCGCAGATTTTCCGTCCAGTCAGAACCATTTTCAGGGCAGAACGTGTTGAATCCGAGTTCACTTGCAGCCTTTACGTTACGCGGGCCGTCATCGACAAAGAGTGATTCTTCCGGATTGATTTTCTCATTGCTGATCACCTGCCTGAAAAAATCCGGAGCAGGCTTCATCATGCCGAGTCTGAAACTCAGATACAAAGAGTCAAAATAATCATTGAGTGACGAGCCATTTCCGTCGAACTCTTTGCTCAATGCCCAGTCCATCATAAACGGATTGGTGTTAGACAGCAGAATAAGGCGATAGCCTTTGGCGTGAAGTTCTTTAAGCATGTCAAGATTACGCTGTGGAACTTCCTTCCTATAGCCAAGCCATGCATACTTACATTCGTCGAACGTCAATTCACGGCCTATCAGTCCGCTAAGTTCACGGCGGAAATCTTCAGCCTTAATCTTTCCTTCCTCAAGGTCGCCAAATATACCTGACTGAGTGTAAGGGTCAAGATAATGTTCGGCATTTTCAAGTCCCAATGCCTTGAAGCGGCGCAAAGCCTCTTCATGGTCGATGGTCATGATAACACCGCCCAAATCAAAAACGATATTTTTTATAACTTTGTCCATTGTCTTTACAACGTTTCTCATTTAATAATGCTTGATGGCTCTGTCCATCTCACGGCGGTCTTCTTTCTCCTTGAGGGTCTGACGCTTGTCAAACTCTTTCTTACCCTTAGCCAGAGCTATGTCAACTTTGGCGCGTCCGTGGTCGTCGATAAACACGAGAATGGGCACAATGGTGAAGCCGACCTGCTTGGTGGCCTCCTGCAGTTTGTGAATCTCGCGCTTGTTCAACAGCAGTTTGCGGTCGCGCTTTGCCTCATGATTATTGTATGAGCCGAAGAAATAAGGCGAAATGTTCATACCCTTAACCCATATTTCTCCGTTGTGTATGTAGCAGAAACTGTCCACCAATGAAGCTTTTCCCTGGCGTATCGACTTTATTTCTGTTCCGGTAAGCACGATACCGGCTGTATATGTATCAACAAAAAAATACTCGAACGAGGCTTTTTTGTTTCGTATGTTTACCGGACTTTTCTTTCTAAGCAGTTCTTCTTCTTTGTTCATCTCTCAATTCTGTTTTATTTCTCAACCGTCACGAAACGCTCGATATGATCGTCCACGTAGCAGGCCACCATGCCTGTCCACGTCTCTTCATTCTCTACAAACGAGTCGTCTAAATCATCAAACTCGGGATATTGCTCAAACATAGCCATAAACTCTTCGTCGGTGCATTCGCGCTCTATCTCATTCTTATACTTGAAATACAGTTTGCCAGCTTTCTTTACAAGACTTGCCAGTTCGTCTATGCCCCACCCTTTTATTGCCTTTGCAAAAGGATTGCGGAACAGAAAGCTGCCGTATCCGTTGTAAATAAGCTGAACAAAACCTCCGTCCATCACCTCGCTGTGCAATATGTCGTATGCAAGCAGAGTTATCTGATCCGAGTTGAGTTCTGCCATGGTTTCGGCAGTAAGCTCGCCGCCTATGCTGGCCATTATCGCATCTGTAAATACTTTCAAGAACTCATCCATACCTGCTGAAGCCGCATTGCGCAAATCAGAGTCTTTAACTTTGGCTATATTCATATATCTTTCGTTTACCGGTAATTATCATGCAAAGATAACGCAAAATAAAAACAACACAAAATAAATATCTGATTTTATTGACATTGTGAACGATTAGGGCATTACGGAAGTTATGATATATTACAGAAATACTCATAAGGGCTATAAATTAAGAACATAAGAAAGTGTCTGTAACGGATTGCATTATTTGTTCCGAATTAGGACAACTTATGACTATTACAAAGTAAAAAGTCAGGACATATTTATTTTACGTTCCAGAAAGAGCGCCGTTAATAAACAATAAAATTGGTTCATCCGACATTTCGCGTGATGCGGCA
>HF992588.1:0-4166 GCA_000436695.1 Prevotella sp. CAG:1185
AAAAGTGAAAAGAGAAAAGTGAAAAATCCAATTGCTGAACTGGTTTATAGCAACAAGGCATATGACTTTAACTCCTTTAACTCCTACAAAAAGACAAACGTTTGCGCAGAAGTTTTGCTGATATTTCTTGCAGTGTGTAAACATGATGTGGATAATATATTTAAATTTACGGCGGAATAAAAAAAGATTTTAATGCCATGAGAAAATTATTTACCGCTATTGTTGCGTCAATTATGACTTTGTCGGTTTCGGCACAAGGATGGCCGTCGGACTGGCAGGGCGTGATGCTGCAAGGCTTCTATTGGGACTCGTTTTCAGACACACAGTGGACCAACCTTGAGAGTCAGGCCGACGAGCTGTCTGAGTTTTTCAAACTGATATGGATACCCCAGAGCGGCAACTGCGGCTCGGGCAACTCCATGGGATACAACGACCTCTACTGGTTTAACAACTACACAAGCACGTTCGGTAACGAGCAGCAGCTGCGCTCAATGATAAACACATTCAAGAGCAAGGGGCTGGGCACAATAGCCGACGTGGTTATCAATCACCGCTCGTCGATGGCAGGCACATGGATGAGTTTTCCTGAAGAGACATACAAGGGCGTTACCTACACAATGGGAGCGTCGGACATCTGTGTAAACGACGACGGCGGAAAGACTGAAGCACAGGCGGAGGTTAAGCCTACGGGACAGCTCGACACTGGCGACGACTTTGACGGCGCGCGCGACCTCGACCATACCAGCAGCAACGTTCAGACTATGGTAAAGGCATATCTCGACTTTCTGCTCAACGACCTCGGCTACACGGGCTTCCGCTATGACATGGTGAAGGGATATTCGCCAAAATACACAGGAATATACAACACGGCAGCCAACCCGCAATATTCAGTAGGAGAATATTGGGACGGCACGACGCAGATAAAAAACTGGATTGACGGCACCGAGGCCAACGGTGCAAAACAATCGGCAGCGTTCGACTTTCCGCTGAAATATCTGCTGCGCGACTGCTGCAACTCATCGTCAAACTGGAACACTCTCGGCGGCAGCTGCCTTGCCAACGACATGTATTATCGCCGCTACGCCGTAACCTTTGTAGACAATCACGACACTTATGAGCGCGGCAACGACGGCGAGATAACAGACAACATACTGGCTGCCAACGCATTCATACTGGCTGCGCCGGGCACGCCATGCATATTCCTGCCTCACTGGAAAGAATACAAGCAGGACATAAAGCAGATGATTTATGCGCGCAACATGGCGGGAGTGAACAACGAAAGCACCTTTGAGACCATGAACCGCACGGTTTCGCAGTATGCCATCAAGGTGAACGGCACCGACGGCAAGTCGGTAGTTGTGCTTATGGGCTCAACCTCATGGCCGGCATCAACCGTAAAGGAGGCCGACTATCAGTTGGTAGACAAAGGTCAGAACTTTGCATACTACATCTCGCGCAATGCCGGCAGCGCATGGGCTGATGTTCCGTCAGGCTCTTACGACAACAGCGTGAGCGTAACCCTGACCGCCCTGTCTGCCGACGCCGGCGCACAGATAGTATATACCACTGACGGCAGCGAGCCTACAGCCGATAACGGCACCAAGGTTAACAGCGGCGCAACCGTAAGCATAAGCAGCACTACAACCCTGAAGGCAGCCCTGCTTGCAGGCGGCACGGTGAGCGGCACGATAACCCGCCACTACACGGTTACGGCTTTTCAGCCGCATGAGATAACAGTATGCGTAAATGCCGACAACGTAGGTTGGACAAACGTAAACTTCTGGTCGTGGGGCGGCGACGGCACACACTCGCCTGTAAACGGCTCTTGGCCTGGCGACAATGTGACCACCACAAAATCAGTGGGCGGCAAGACATGGTATTATCAGACCTACACGATGAACACGTCGGACGACAATGTGTGCTTCGTGTTCAGTACGGCAAGCGGCTCGCCTCAGACAGTAGACATAAACAACGTGAATAAAGACAGCTATTTTGAGATTTCAACCACCATGGAAAGCGGCAAATATAAGGTGGACAATGTTACCGACAAATACACAACAGCCATCGGTGGCATTGTGGCTGACAGAAACGAGGGCAGTAAGGTTAAAGGCGTCTACACTATAGACGGCCGCCTGGTGCGCCATACCGACAGCGGAATGTCAGACGGACAGGCGGTAAGCGGACTATCAAAAGGACTGTATATAGTCAACGGAAAGAAAGTTGTGGTGAAGTAACGCCACACAAAAATCATAACACACACAATAAGAGCGGGCAAGACCAGAAAGTCTTGCCCGCTCATTTTCTTTAATAAAACATTCGGATAGTGTAAAGGCTATTTGCCCATATCCAGTTTCCAGTCGCCCTTCTCGTCTTTTTTCAGTTTTACGTCCTCTTCCTTTTCTGAGCCGTCGCCATACACCGTTTTCACCCTTACGGCAGCAACGTCGCCGCTTTGATCAATCTTCTCGTCGAGAACCTCATACGACTTAAATCCGCCTTTCTTTGCGTAAGTCTGTTCGGCCTTGTTCTGCAGCATGCCCGATAGCATCTTCTTAGATGCCTCCATATCCTCGCCCTCCTTAGGCGTTATGTAGATATATTCAACAAAGGAGTCGTAGTTCTTATCGTGTAGAGCCTTCATAGCCTTTTCGGTAACAGCTTTGGGCGAGTTGCCGCCGCCGCACGATGTCATTATAAACAAGGCTGCCATAAGAGCCATAATTCCGATTAACTTTTTCATGATACAAAAATTTTTAGGGTTAATAATAGGTTTAAAAATCGATAATGCTAATAAGCAGTTTGCTGTTGCAGATGTCCGACGGCAGCATGCAGTGAAACGCATTCAGTCCAGGCAGCTTGATGTCGTGGCGCACTGTGCCCGCCAATGAGCGTCCTGCCTTGGCATAAGCAAACTCAACAATCTCACAGCAGTACATCTTAGTGGTGTCGCTGTCGTCATAGTCGTGGTCAAAGAGCGTGTTGCGGCGATAAATCTCCATGGCAAATGCCGCCGCCTTTATGGGAGTCAGCGTGTCGCCCCTGAGCCTTTTCACCTCGCCGGCGTTGGCGTTTGTAACAGAGAAAAACTTTTCGGGCGTGTCCATCTTCACTCTGTCAGGGTCGCCTTCAAAGTCGGGTTCGCCCGGCACAGCATGCACAATCATCTTTTTGCCTGCCGAATCGACCACGATGCCCACGTGAGAGTAGCGTCCGTTTATGTCGGCCATCATCACCGCATGACTGCTGATGCCTCCGCCGCGGCGAAACACAATGTCGCCCGTCCTGAGTTCGCATCCTGCCGGAAATATACTGTTCTGATTGTTGCCGTTGCAGGATATCATTGCTGTGGCCATAAGTGCCATGCATATTGTGGCTTTCATAACAAATGTCTGTGTTCACAAAGATAACGATAATAGGACTGTAGACAAAACTTTTGTATAGTTATTTGCTAAGAATAACGGAAATCCGTTATGCTGTAGCCATATTTTCCTGCCGATTCGTAACATCATAATATCATGCGGGCCGTATATAAATAAAACTGATATGCCGACATAAATCAGTAAGTATTGTACAGACATACATCAGGTTTATGCGGGTAATCAGGACGGGAATAGTGAGAGATACATTTCTTTATATTCAACACATAAAACTTTTTTTTGTTCACGTTTTTATTTTGTAGTGTGGAAAAAATCATGTATCTTTGCACCTATGCTACGCAAACTGATTATCGTTGTTTTTGCGGTTTTTGTGTCATCGGCCTGCAGTGCGCAGCAGCAGTATGAGCGCTATCATGGCGACGGCATCGACGAATACCTGCAGTATGTTCCGCTGGCATCAACCTATGTGCTCAAGGCAGCAGGGGTTGACGCACAGAGTTCGTGGAAGAGACTGCTGGTTAATTCGGCCACGTCGTTCGTCATCAATGCCGGCGTAACCTATGCGCTGAAGCATACCATACACTCAACACGCCCCGACGGCACCGACGACCATTCGTTTCCGTCAGGCCACACTTCGATAGCCTTTTGCGGAGCCGCCATACTGCATAAGGAGTTTGGCAAGATAAGTCCGTGGATAAGTGTGGCAGGATTCACCGTTGCCACCGTTACTGCCGTAGACCGCGTAAGGCGCAACCGCCATCACTGGGGCGACGTTGTGGCAGGAGCAGC
>HF992588.1:4184-24848 GCA_000436695.1 Prevotella sp. CAG:1185
TTTGGCAGGAGCAGCCATAGGCGTATTGTCGGTTGAGGCTGGCTACAGGCTTGGCGACCTGATAACAGGCGAGAAGAAAAAGAATGTAGATGTGGCAGTGATGCCTAACGGATTTACGCTTCTTGTAAATCTTTGAGTTGGTATTTTCAGGTATATGGATTAATTTGTGTAAACGATTGCATAATAAATTGAAAAATTACATATAAATTTGCTTTCACGTTTATTCCTTTTATTATTATCTTTGCAATAAGATAAGTGTATCATTATTATGAGCCGTTTTGTGGCTCTGTCCGACATGCAGTTTTGCTATCGTCTTTTACAATGAAAACCATAACTTGTGACCTATGAATATACTTTTGAATATAGCCTATAATACAGCCTTTGGCGAGGAACTTGTCCTGAACATCATCAACGGAAAGGAAGGTGATGCTGCCACTACTTACAGGATGAGTACGTCTGACGGCAAAATATGGACCTACAGCCTTAAGCTCGATGCTAAGGCCGGAACCCATATAGATTATTATTATTGTGTAGTGCGCGGTGAGGACAATGTGCTGCGTAAGGAGTGGACCGTAGCTCCGCACCGGCTTGAATTTAACAACAAGGATATTGAGCGCATTGTTGTTTACGACCGCTGGATTAATATTCCCGACAATTCTTATCTCTACAGCTCGGCCTTTACCGACTGCATAAAGCGCCGCAAACTGTCAGTGCTGCCGCCTAATGACAATGTTGCCACACTGCGACTGAAAGTGCGTGCCCCGCAGCTCCGCGGTAATGAGCGCCTTGTGCTTGTAGGCAATGATGTTAGTCTTGGCGCATGGGATGTGTTCAGAAGCCAGCAGATGTTTGAGCATAGCTATAACGAGTGGGTGGCTGATGTGGACGTAACAAAACTTTCAGGTAAGAGAATAGAGTTTAAGTTTGTGGCAGTAGATGTTACAGACAGCGGCAATATGCTTTGGGAAGACCGTTATAACCGCGTAATAGACGTGCCGGAAGTAACCGAGGGCGAGGTTGTCGTGCATGAACTTGACGATGCTTTCTTCCCGATTTACAACATCCGTTGTGCCGGAACCCAAGTACCGGTGTTCTCGCTTAGGTCGAGAAGCAGTTTCGGAGTGGGCGACTTCGGCGATTTAAAGAAGATGATTGACTGGGTGGCATATACCAAACAGCGGGTACTGCAGGTTCTGCCAATCAACGATTCTACAATAACACATACATGGACCGACTCTTATCCATACAGCTGCATAAGCATCTTTGCGCTGCACCCGCAGTATGCCGACCTCAATGCTCTTCCGCAGATAGCCGACAAGGCCGAACGTGAAAGATTTGAGGCACTGAGACAGGAACTCAATGCCCTGCCGCAGATTGACTATGAACGTGTGAACAACGCAAAGACAGAATATCTGCACATAATATATGAGCAGGAAGGTAAAGAGATAATGGCTTCAGACAAGTTTAAGGCATTCTTTAAGGAGGCTGAGTCGTGGCTCGTTCCCTATGGTCAGTATTGTTATCTGCGCGACAAATACGGCACTGCCGACTTCAGCAAGTGGCCCGACCATCATTCGTTCGACGAGAGCGAACGCCGCTCTCTGTCTGTTCAGCGCAATGCAGCCTATAAGAATGTGGCTTTCTATTATTTCGTGCAGTTTATTCTTAACTCACAGATGGCCGATGCCCACGACTATGCACGTTCAAAGGGCGTAATACTGAAGGGCGACATTCCTATCGGCGTGAACCGTTATGGCTGCGATGTATGGCAGGAGCCGCGCTACTTTAACCTTAACGGACAGGCAGGTGCTCCGCCTGACGACTTCTCTGTGAACGGACAGAACTGGGGCTTCCCCACATACAACTGGGATGAGATGATAAAGGACGATTGCCGCTGGTGGGTGCGCCGTTTCTCCAACATGGCAAAATTCTTCGATGCCTACCGCATTGACCATGTTCTCGGTTTCTTCCGTATATGGGAAATTCCTTATAATGCCGTACACGGACTGTTGGGCCAGTTCTCGCCGGCACTCGGTATGACGCGTGATGAGATAGAGGCTTATGGCCTGCATTTCCAGGAAGAACTGTTCACTGAGCCGTTCATCACCGACTGGGTGCTTGAACGTATGTTCGGCGAAAGGGCAGCAATGGTGCGTGACACGTATCTTGAGCCTTCGCACGACGGCCGTTACCGCATGAAACCCGAATATGACACCCAGCGCAAAGTTGAGGCTGCTTTTGATGGAAAGACCGACAAGGCCGACACTGATTTGCGTGACGGACTTTATGCCCTGATAAGTGACGTATTGTTTGTACGTGACCATAGGGACCCAAATAAGTTCCATCCGCGCATATCTGTTCAGTTTGACTACATATACGAGTCGCTCTACGACAGCGACAAGTTCTTGTTCAACAAGATATACAATGACTATTATTACCGCCGCAACAACCAGTTCTGGTATCGCGAGGCGATGAACAAGCTGCCAAAACTCGTTGAGGCCACCCGTATGCTTGTGTGTGCCGAAGACCTCGGCATGGTGCCCGACTGCGTATCGTGGGTTATGAACGAACTTAAGATACTCAGTCTTGAACTTCAGTCGATGCCGAAAGACCCCAATGTACGTTTCGGCGTGCTTTCGCGCAATCCTTATCGTTCGGTCTGCACGATATCAAGTCATGACACCCCGACGCTGCGTCAGTGGTGGGATGAAGATACAAGCCGCACGCAAGACTATTATAACAACGTACTGCAGAAGTATGGAGCGGCACCCCATCCGCTGCCGGGATGGCTTGCACGTGATATCATCTCACGCCATCTGCTCTGTCCGTCAATGCTGTGCATACTCACCGTGCAGGACTGGTTTGCCGTTGACGAGAACATACGCCTTGCCGACGCTGATGCCGAGCGTATAAACATACCGTCGAATCCGCGTCATTATTGGCGCTACAGAATGCATATATGTATAGAGGACCTTATGGAGGCCCATGACTTTAACCAGAACATCACCGATCTTATTAAAGAGAGCGGAAGAATGTAATTACTATAATTCCTACTTTTAAAGGCATTGCAGGCCGTGAGGTCTGCGCCTTTTTCAATTCAGACTAAATTCTAACCTAAAAAATTAATAAAAACTCAACTTGAATATGCGTAAGATTTTATTAGCATTGATGCTTCTGCCAATGTTGGCAATGGCACAGACCGTAAAATCTCCTAACGGCAATGTGTCGGTGAAGTTCTCGCTCGACAACGGGCGGCCGGTCTATGAGATGACCTACAAAAACCGCGCTGTAATAAAGCCGAGTTATTTGGGACTTGAACTGGCTAAGACAAAGCATGCCAGCAAGGGAATGGATGAAACTAGTCTGATGGATGGTTTTGTCATCGCAAAGACGAACACATCTACGTTTGATGAGACATGGAAGCCGGTATGGGGCGAGACTGCCACCATACGCAACCATTACAACGAACTTGCTGTTACGCTCAATCAGCCTGAGACAAAGCGCAACATCATTATCCGTTTCCGCGTTTACGACGACGGCATGGGACTGCGCTACGAGTTTCCTCAGCAGGAGGAGCTTAACTATTTTGTGATTAAGGAAGAGCACACACAGTTTGCCATGGCAGGCGACCATAAGGCCTTCTGGATACCCGGCGACTATGACACTCAGGAGTATGAAACCGTAGAGTCGAAACTCTCTGAGATACGCGGACTGATGAAGAGTGCCATTACGCCTAACTCATCACAGACACCATTCTCGCCTACAGGCGTGCAGACTTCACTGCAGATGAAGACCGACGACGGACTCTACATCAACATTCATGAGGCAGCCTGCGTAAACTATGCTACAATGCACCTTAACCTTGACGACAAGAACATGGTGTTTGAGTCGTGGCTCACACCCGACGCACAGGGCTACAAAGGCTATATTCAGACACCGTTCAACACTCCGTGGCGCACGGTTATCGTGAGCGATGACGCACGCGACATGCTTTCGTCTAACCTTATACTCAATCTCAACGAACCTTGCGCGCTCGACGATGTTAGCTGGATTCATCCTGTTAAGTATTGCGGCGTATGGTGGGATATGATTGTAGGCCGCGGTACATGGAGCTATACAAACGACCTTCCGTCTGTTCATATTGGTGTTACCGACTACAGCAAGTGCAAGCCTAACGGAACACATGCTGCCAACAACGAGAATGTGAAGAAATACATCGACTTCGCTGCCGACAACGGACTCGATGAGGTGTTGGTTGAAGGATGGAACGAAGGCTGGGAAGACTGGTTCGGACATTCAAAGCTCGATGTCTTCGACTTCATCACTCCTTATCCCGACTTCGATATCAAGATGCTCAACGACTATGCTCACTCTAAGGGCGTGAAGCTGATGATGCACCACGAGACATCTTCGTCGGCATGGAACTATGAACGCTGGATGGAAAAAGCCTACACGCTGATGAACAAATATGGCTACGACGCTGTGAAGAGCGGCTACGTGGGCGACATCATTCCGCGTGGCGAATATCACTACGGACAACTGATGAACAACCACTATCTGCATGCCGTGAAAGAGGCTGCCAAGCATCATATCATGGTCAATGCACATGAGGCAACACGCCCGACAGGTCTTTGCCGCACATATCCTAACCTCGTAGGCAACGAGAGCGCACGCGGAACAGAGTATGAAGCCTTCGGTGGAAGCCGTCCCGACCATACCGTGGTATTGCCGTTCACACGTCTTCAGGGCGGTCCGATGGACTATACTCCCGGTATTCTTGAAACTCAGCTCAACACATGGAGCGACAACACATCGTTTGTTCACACCACTCTCGTAGGCCAGCTTTCTCTTTATCTCGTTATGTACAGTCCGCTGCAGATGGCTGCCGACCTGCCCGAGAACTACATGAAGTATTATGATGCCTTCCAGTTTATACGCGACGTTGCCGTTGACTGGGATGACTCTAAATATCTTGAGGCAGAGCCTGGCGATTATATTACTGTTGCACGCAAGGCAAAAGGAACCGACAACTGGTTTATCGGAGGCAAGTGTGACGAGAATGGCCACAAGGCTGTCGTTAAGCTCGACTTCCTCGACAAGGGCCGTAAGTATGACTGCACTATCTACGCTGATGCCAAGGATGCCCATTATGAGAAGAATCCTAAGGCATACGAGATAACACACAAGGTTGTCAAGAAGGGCGACGTTCTTAAACTGCAAGAGGCACCGGGCGGAGGCTTTGCCGTGTCGCTTTTTGCAAAATAATATCCTGTGATATATAATGAGGCCGTCTTTTAAACATAAAAGGTGGCCTCTTTAGAAAATAGATAACGACAAAATAATAGACAACACTATTTCAGAAAACAATAAAAACATACCACAGCATGAGATTTAGAAATATCCTTTTTACGGGTTTCCTGTCTTTTCTGCTTGCGCCAAAGGCCGGTGCCCAGAATTTCAACGAGGCCTGCTATACGCCGGAGATGACTCGCTTTCAGCTCTTTGCTCCCGACAGCGCAAAGCGCGTAACGCTGCGCATATACGATGAAGGGCAGGGCGGCAAGCCGGTGAAGACTGTCAAGATGAAACGCACTGCTGCCGACACATATTCGGCAAAGCTGAAAGGCGACCTCAAAGGCAAGTTCTATACTTTTGACACTGGGGCAGGCGAGTGCGCCGGAGTGTTTGCCAAGGCCGTGGGAGTTAACGGACAAAGGGCTGCGATAATAGACCTTACGGATACCGACCCTGAAGGTTGGGACACAGACCGTATAACCGCGAAGGTAAGTCCGGCTGACCTCATAATTTACGAGATGCACCACCGCGACTTCTCCATCGACCCTTCATCAGGCATCATCCATAAAGGCAAGTTTCTTGCCCTGACAGAGCCTAAGGCAATAGACCATCTGAAGAAACTCGGAGTGAACGCCGTACACATATTGCCGTCGTTCGACTATGCCTCGGTAGACGAAACACGCCTCGATAAACCTCAGTATAACTGGGGCTACGACCCTGTGAACTATAATGTGCCCGAAGGCTCTTATTCCACCGACCCCTATAATCCCGCAACACGCATAAAGGAATTTAAGCAGATGGTGCAGGCACTGCATAAGGCAGGCATACGCGTAATACTCGACGTGGTTTACAACCACACGTTCAACATTGAGGGCAGCAACTTTGAGCGCACTTATCCCGGATACTTCTACCGCAAGACAGCCGACGGCAAATGGTCTAACGGCTCAGGCTGCGGCAACGAGACTGCAAGCGAGCGCCCCGTCATGCGCAAGTTTATGGTTGAGTCGGTGCTTTATTGGGTTAAGGAATACCATATCGACGGATTCCGTTTCGACCTTATGGGCGTGCACGACATAGAGACTATGAACCAGATACGCGCCGCTCTCGACAAGGAATATCCTGCCACCATTATGTATGGCGAGGGCTGGTCGGCAGGTCAGTGCGCTTATCCTCAGGACAAGCTGGCCATGAAAGCCAACATGAGCCGCATGCCGGGCATATCAGCCTTTGGCGATGAGTTGCGCGATGCACTGCGCGGTCCGTTCAGCGACGACCATAAAGGCGCCTTCCTCGCAGCCGTGCCGGGCAACGAAGAGAGCATAAAGTTCGGCATAGCCGGAGCCATAAGCCATCCGCAGGTAGACATGAGCAAGGTTAACTACAGCAAGGTGGCCTGGGCTGCAGAGCCTGTGCAGATGCTGAGCTACGTCAGCTGTCACGACGACATGTGCCTCGTTGACCGCCTGCGCGCAAGTATTCCCGGCATAGGCATCGACGAACTGATACGTCTCGACCTGCTGGCACAGACGGCTGTAATGACATCGCAGGGCATGCCGTTCATCCTCAGCGGTGAAGAGATGCTGCGCGACAAGAAGGGAGTGCACAACAGCTATAACTCGCCCGACAGCATCAATCGCCTTGATTGGACCAATCTTGACAAGTATCCGCAAGTAATGGACTATTACAGCAAGCTCATCTCATTGCGCAAGAATCACCCGGCATTCCGTCTCGGCACTGCCGACAAGGTGCGCCGCCATCTCGAATTCCTGCCCGTGCAGGATAATCTTGTTGCCTTCCGCCTGAAAGACAATGCCGGAGGCGACACATGGAAGAACATTATCGTGGCTCTTAACTCTGCCAAGGAGGCCCGCACCATTGAAGTTCCCGAAGGCAGCTATACCGTGGTGTGCCGCGACGGAGTTATCAATGAGAGCGGACTCGGCACTGTAAGCGGAGGCACTGTAAGCGTTCCTGCCCAGTCGGCACTCATCATTCACGACTGACAGTGCGCCAGACTTTACTTCAGACTCCACACTTCAGAACGACTGAAATAAAAACAAATAAGTAATCATGAACAGATTAGTTTTATCCTTAAGCTTATTGCTCAGCATTATGACAATGAAAGCAGCGGTAAAGATAGACCGCATTGACCCTACCGACTGGTTCGTCGGCATGAAAAATCCGTCGCTGCAGCTGATGGTATATGGTGAAGGCATCAAGACAGCCGACGTTACTACAGATTATCCCGGCGTAAAGGTTGACAGCCTTGTGCGCCTCGACAGTCCCAATTATCTTTTAGTTTATCTCAATCTTGACGGAGCGCAGCCCGGAACGATGACGCTCAACTTTAAGAACAACGGTTCTACAAAGAAAGTAAAGTATCAGTTGAAGGCCCGCGAGATGAGCGGCGACAAGCGCATGGGCTTCACCAATGCCGACGTGTTGTATATGCTCATGCCCGACCGCTTTGCCGACGGCAGCCGTAAGAACAACACCGTGAAGACGAAATACAGCTATAAGGTTGACCGTTCGCAGCCCAGTTTGCGCCACGGCGGCGACCTTGAAGGCATACGTCAGCACCTTGACTACTTCAACGAGCTTGGCGTCACCGCGCTGTGGTTCACTCCAGTGCTTGAGAACGATTCGCCCGACAACGGCACTCAAAGCTCATATCACGGCTATGCCACAACCGACTATTATAAAGTAGACCCGCGCTTCGGCACCAACGAAGAATACCGAAAGCTCATAGACGAGGCACACCAGAAGGGCCTGAAGGTGGTTATGGACATGATTTTCAACCATTGTGGCTTTGAGCATCCATGGATAAAGGACATGCCTTCAAAGGATTGGCTCAACACTCCCGAATGGCTCGCTGCAGCCGATAAGTCAGGCAAGAACGATAACGGCTCGGCCGACAGCAAGGTTAACGACCTCTACCTGCAGACAAGCTATAAGCTTACGCCTGTGGTTGACCCATACGCAAGCGACGTTGACCTGCATGAGACCGTTGACGGATGGTTCGTTCCTTCAATGCCCGACCTTAACCAGAGGAATCCTCACGTCATTAAATATCTCATACAGAACAGCGAGTGGTGGATTGAGACTGTAGGCATCGACGGCATACGCATGGACACCTATCCTTATGCCGATGCCGACGCCATGGCCCTTTGGATGAAGACTCTCGACGAGGAATATCCTAACTTCAACGTTGTAGGCGAGACTTGGGTAACCGAGCCGGCCTATACGGCAGCATGGCAGAAAGACTCTAAGATAGCAAAGAAGAACAGCTATCTGAAGACGGTGATGGACTTCAGCTTCTACGACAAGATAAACATGGCGAAGAAGGAGAACACCGACGACTGGTGGAACGGCTACAACCGCATATACAACAGTCTGGTCTACGATTATCTCTATCCCAATCCGTCGAGCGTCATGGCTTTCATAGAGAATCACGACACCGACCGTTTTCTCGGCAACGGCAAGGACTCTACAGCTCTTAAGCAGGCTCTCGCCATGTTGCTCACCGTAAACCGCATACCGCAGCTGTATTATGGCACCGAGGTGCTGATGAACGGCACAAAGGAAGTTACCGACGGCAACGTGCGCAAGGATTTCCCCGGCGGTTTTGAGGGTGATGAGCGCAATCTGTTCACAGCCGAAGGACGCACCAAGGCAGAGAACGCCATGTTTACATGGCTGAGCCGTCTGCTCCATTGGCGTCAGGGCAACGATGTGATAATCAAGGGCAGCCAGAAACAGTTTATACCTTACAAGGGCGTATATGTCGTAGCACGCCAGTACAACGGCAAGACAGTGATGACCGTCATCAACGGCACACGCAAGGAGGTAGCCCTCGCTGTTAAGCGTTATGCCGAAGTTATCGGACAGACAAAGCAGGCTCACGATGTGCTTACCGGCAGCAATGTGTCTTTGGACAAAGACCTGAAGCTCACGCCGCGCCAGGTACTCGTGCTTGAATTCTAAATAATAACAACATCCGGCGGCAGCGGGCAGCCTCAGTGCATAAAGCCTGTTTGTCGCCCTTTTTATGTCCTTACGTTTGTCTGCTGTCATACATTATGCCTGTGCCGGCTTGATGACGTCCGTTGGGCTGAACGGCATAAAACAGTCTTTCGCACGACAAACATTTCCTTTCTTCAGTTCAGCGTCACACCGCTTTAATGCCGGTGCAGCACTGAACTCTTTTTGTATTCTCATTTATATAAAGACATATATTTCCGTCATTACGCTGACGGTTTTATGTACATAAAATCACGGATTTCCGTTATTGTATAGAATATGTTTATTTATATATTTGCAAAAAACATATAAATAAAGTATAGGCGGCATAGCTGAGCGTTGCCTTAGGCCGCGGGTTCACTGCATCGTCTGTAAAGTTATAAACCAAACCTTAATGCCATGAAAGAAATTCTGTTAACCTCAACCCTGCCTTACTGGTTTGTCTTCCTGTTGGTCGTAGCCGGTTTCGTGGCTGTCTTTTTCCAAGGCTCAAAGGGGCGCGCCGCGCTCATCGTGGCAGCCGGCTGCATGCTCGCCGCCACCATTCTCGAAGTTGCTATTTATGCCATAGTTGGCAACGACTGCCTTTGGTGGAGCCTTTCTAAGGAGTACGGCTTCTGGGAAAAGCTGTTCAGACTCTTGCCCTTTGCCGTGTTCGTAGTATTTCAGATAGGACAGATATTCGTGTTCAAGGGTGTGCTCGAAGAAGTTATGGGCAAGCAGCTCTCAATGAAGACTCTGTTTATATGCTTCGTGCTTACGTTTCCCATAGTATTTATTATCTCTCTCGGCGCTGACATCTTCGGCGCTTCCGACGAAACTAAGAATACGGTGTCGTCCGTCGTGTTCTGGCTGCTCATAGCTGCCGGTGTCGGTTGGTCGTTAGTTCGCAATGTCCGTTCTGTCGGTCTTCGTCGCGGCGTCATCTTCACCGTGTTCTCTGCCGTGTGCGTGGTGTCAGCCTGTCTTGCCGTGTTCCTGCTCATCATAGCGCTTTTCAATATCTTCTTCCAGGTGCTGGTAACAGTGTCAGCCATCGCCGCAATATTCTTTATCCTTACAAACGGTATGAGCAAGGGCAACTCCATTGTCGACGCGCTGGCTCACCCTAAGGATTCTGAAAAAATGATTTTTTTCGACGATGACGGCAAACGGCATTATAGCTCGTCGGCGCGCGACTCTGCCAACCGCAAGATAGCCGAGCGCAAGAATGGCGGCAGCCAGTAGCGATTGATGGTTGGGCTTTTTATTTATAAAATATGATTGTTTAATGCTTTAAAAATTATTTTGACTATGAAAAAGATTATCAGAACTGTTTGCGTTGTGGCAATAGCTCTCTTCGCGATACCTCAGCATGCCGATGCCCAGTTTTTCAAGAAGCTGAAAGAAGCCGCCAAGAGCGTTGTACAGGAAGTTACGGGCACTAATTCAAACACCACCACTACGCCGTCGCAGTCTCCTCAGCTTAATTTCGCCACTTCCTCTTCGGGCGTGCTGATCGGCAATCCGGGTTCAAAGTATTTCACTGTAGAGTTTGTCGAGGCAAAGGGCAGCAAGGGCTCTAACCGTGTTGACATCTACGTTAAGGTAAAGGCTGTGGGCCTAAATTTCCAGAATGCGCTCGTTGGCGGAGCCGGACTTACAAAGGCTTATGATGCCGACGGCAATGAGTATGGCGCAGGCTGCGACTACGACGACATGAAGAATCTTAACCCCGATGTGGCTGTAAAACTGAAGTTTGCCACTATCTGTGAGGTGCCTTCCACGGTTACGTCGTTTGTACTTGTCAAAGGCCCGTGGAATCTCGGCGGAGGCCGCAACTCGTCGTCCATCAACGAGTATATTCAGCTGAAGAACGTGCCGATTGTATGGGAATGATAATATCTCCTGATTTTGCTTAGAAAAGCTGTCTGTGTTAATAGCGTTGGTTAATGAATGCCTTGACCAACGTTATTTTTGGGTATGCTCGACATGACTATCCCTCTTTGTTACAAATTAATTTTATATCCAACTTTTAAGACAATATTCCTGTTGTAAATATTATTATCTGTAGTGTTGTTAATTTTAGTAAGTCCAAGTCCATACATCAGGTCTATTGTGAATTTTTTATATTCATACGAAACACCAATAGGAATATTAATACCAACTTTATTACAAAGATTCATAATATCAATTTTCTCTTTATCAACATCCTCAGGTATTATCATCCATACACCTTCTTTCAACATATAATGGTTTATTGAATATTTGTATTTTGCAGACAACAAAAAATCAAGTCTAAGTCCTGCTTTTATATAAAAATGGGTTCTTCCTATGTTATAAGCAAGAATAAACGGTATGCTAAGATACTGTAAATCCAAATTCTCATCCGTATGTAACCATTTTTCTTCATCATTTCCTGTTGAAAATTCTGAGTATTTAGATCCTTGTTGATTGTATTCTAAACCTGAGGAAATTGTCCATGAATTATTCATTCTACACATTATTTCTGTACCAACGATAAAACCGAACTTATAAATAGGAGAGTTTTTATATTCTGTTGAAGTTTGGTGTTTTACAAAATTGTCAGTAGTTTTATACAGATTCAAACCAATAATAGGTTTCAAATAGATTTTATTCCCATTTCCAGAAAAAATGGAAATGGGAATAATTAAAAAAAATAATATGACGCTTAATTTATGCATAGCAATATTTAATTTTCACGTTCAAGATTAAATACCCATTCTAATTCTTCAGGCCTCCGTGGATGCCAAATGTCATAGCTAATGCCACTTTGATCTGAGATAATATGAATAACTTTTGTTGATAGTGTTATATTATCGCCCCTTTGGGTATAAGAATAACCACACAAATCATATTCTTCATCTGTATAATCGGGATACAACCCACATTTTGGCGAATCAATTATTGAAAACTTTGTTGTTCTATTTGCCAAGCCATCTATTGTTAAAGAATACTTTAATGTATAAAAATTGCATATATAGAAACTATTTCTTGGTATACCCAAAAGATCTTTTAAATTTCGGCTTAAGGCATATGTTCCATTTCCTGTAGAGGATTGTGATGTATATCCATAAACGGTCGTGTCAACTTCACTCGTATAAACTGTACGCGTTTTTGAGTTTTGTGGACTTCTTAAATAAAAATTGTAATTTGTTGTGTCGGCAGCTTTAGCATCCTGTTCAGTTAAGATGGGACTTTTATCAAGCAAAGAAGTCTTTAAATCTTCATTAACATCACTACATCCAATAAAAATCGTAGCAATCAAAAACAAAAAAATATTTTTTTTCATAATCGTAAAATTTATTTGGTTTATGTTAATATAACGTTCTAATATTATTTTTATTGTATTTTAGTTTTATTAATTCCGCAAGTGAGTTCGGGATTAGAAAACATATATAAATATAAAATGGTAATCTCGCAAATATTTTGTGTATTTACACCTGTAGATCAAATAGTTGCAAACAATATAGGTAATATAAACGATTGTTTTATTGTGCCGGCTGATTTGTAATCTGCCGGAATATAGTATAAGGATTTTTCTTGTCACATTCTATATACACGTCAAAAATGTCCTTTATGGCCTTCTGATGGTTATGGAATGTTCTCAGCGGCAGTTTCTCGCCGTAGCTCAGTCCGCTATTCTGCCACAATGAGCTGATTTCCTGAAACGTAAGCCGTTTATACCTCCTCAGTATGTCAATCAGCCATACATATCGTCCAAAGATATTTGCTGCCATATATCTGTAGTTTTTAGATTTGTCGCAAAATTACATATCTGCCTGTGAAAAAACAAGGCACAGTATTGTTTTTTTTACTTTTTTTGTCAGTTATTTTTTGCAGGAGACGCTGACACGGAATGATGTATGCGACGGATGTCTGCATGAACAGATTATGAATAAGAGGAGAAAGAAAACGCAAAATCACGTTATGTCTGCCTTTATTCTCTATCCTCGAATATGAAGCGCGATATTTTCTCTATTTCCTCTTTTCTGCGTTCCTCTATTTCTTCTTTGCCCCAGTTCTCTTTTTGCATTATTTTCTTCATCACGGCAAAGCAGCTGTCCTTGTAGCATAGCTTGTTGTTGCCGCGTTCTTTCTTTTCCTTAAAAGGCAGATTGCCTATAGATCTGTTTATGTCATATTCGAGCAGCATCAGGTTGCCAATGCTGTTTTGTAAATCCCCGTCAATATCGGTTCCCTCTTTCTCATTGCAGTTGGCATGAATGTGCTCAATGTCATAATAGCCCCATTCAAATTTGTCTTTCAGTTCTTCGAGCGGTGTTCCAACTTCAACTTCGTCCATATAATCGCTTAACAGGCAAATCAGGTCTTTCCAAACCCTGTTGTCCGCTATAGGCTGGCCTATGCAGTTAGTTCTAAACATCCTGTTATCATTTTCCTTTATCTTTTTAGTCAGCGATGAACATATATCTTCTTTATTGTTCTGAAAATCCGCTGTCTTATTATAAATGTTACGCATAAGTGAATGCATCTCGTTTACTTGTCGTGCATACATTATGCTCCAGCAGAAGAATATCCTGCATAGCAGGCGTAATACACCGTAAACTTCATCAAGCCTTTCTTCTTTTTGTTTATCCTTATTTGAAAGCAGTATAAGGTATGCAATGCTTAAGTAGCGGTTGTAGCGTGAGCGTTCTGTCAATGTGTAAAAAATAAATTCGTCGTTATTTCTAAAATCACTTTCTCTCCAAAAACATGCAACCTCAATAATATTCCACAAATCTTCCAATGACAGCTCCACGCGTTCAACTCCTGTCATGTCGTTATGTCCTTGTACGTTGAGTAAGACGTCAAACAGTTCGTCAAAGAAGGTGTCGGTGGCTTTAGCGTAAAGGCTTGTCGGCAGTTTGTATTTCGAGATGATGTATTCTTTATAAATCGATCGCACCAGTCTGATGTCAATCAAATCCCAGTTATGTGTTTTTCTCCATTTGTGGTTTCTGGTTTTCACATTCTTGTATATTTCGCCAATCTCGTTAAAAGTTTCTTCACCAAGGCCCTTTATGTCGTGCAGATATTCATACAGGCGCACCTTAAACAAGTCGTCGCCGTTCAGGTCAAGACCGGCTGTGTTAATAGTGTTGAATATCTGAATGGTCTTGGATAATCCTGCCACGGTTTCGATAACCACAAACAATATGTCGTTTAAGATATATTCAACAAACGAATCTATATTTTCAGAGAATTCTGCAATCTGGTTTCCTTCATTGTCCGTAGTCATTTCTTTAAAACATTCGTCTATGACGGCAATGCTTTTTATGTAGTTGTTCTGCTCTGTGTCAAGGTCAGTATTGTTTAGGCAATCCAACGACAGCATGGCATTAAGATATTCTTCCTCCTTGCCGTTGTTTACTCGTGTCTCTATCCAGTCAAGGCTTCCTGTCTGCTTTAACACTTCTGCTGACGGATATTTCAGTTGCAGATATTTCAGCATGCATATAATCGTACTGAGTCTTTGCTGTCCGTCAATGACATCTTGTTCACATTCGTTTTCATTGATATATTTTTCATACGAAAGCTGCATGGTTCCAATAAATAAAGGCTCCTTTATTATCTTTCTGTCCACGCCCCAGAAACCTTTAAATATGTCGTCGACAAACCTTGTTATCTGCTCGTATCCCCACGAATATTCTCTTTGATAAACGGGTATCACGTATCTTGTCCGGCCGTTAATAATAGATTCCTTGCCGTTACATTCTCCTTGCTTGCCTTTAATCCTGCACGTCTTTGCCGTTATGTCCATTCTGTGTTCCAATTTTTCGTTAAATAGTTTTTTCACTTTTTCAGCTATAGAGTTCGCTTTAAAGAAACAACCTCTTTTATAATCGAACATTTGGTCTTTAGTTAAGTCCACTATCTTTACCTTAACTCCATATCCCCAGTCGTCTTCCAGGTCGAACGGTTCACCCTTCTTAACTTTAATGGCGTTTTGCTTTATCAGTTCCTTTAATTGTATCGGGTCTGATGTAGCTTTAGCCACCGATTGAACAAACAGACCATCTGCAATAGCGAAATAGTCGCCCTTCTTTACTTCATTCTTAAAACGCTCTATACAGTCTCTATGTCCTAAGAAAACAACATTGCTCCTTCTGAATATCGAAATTATACTTGAGTCTCGCGTACCGTCGTCGCTCCAGCGCGAGCCTATCTTCCATACGTTTTCCATAGCTTATTTAAAAAAATTGTGGTTACATGATGTTGTTCGTTGCTTGTGTATGCCGTGCAGACATTTGTTCTTATTTCGTAACAAATCCTTCCTTCTTAAATTAGAAAGTAAAGCACTATATCTTGTGGCTAAATGTTACTTACCGTAAAAACTTAACGTCTAACATAATTTTGGAGCAATTTTTTGTTTCTGCGATACAGCTGGCTTATATATTCTGTCAGGCTGACTGTCTCCGTAGATTATATGTACGACAAGTTGTTTCAGACAATATCTTTTGCCTGCCCTTAGATTGATAAATTCGTAAATGTCATTGAGCATATTTATCACCTTGGTGTTTGCACAACGATAACCACGTTATTTATTTTTAGATGTTAAACTTTATCTTCGTAAGTTCCGTTATTTATGCTAAGTTGATGTTCATTTATTAGTTCCTTTCCCTATATTCTTCATCCATCCTTTTACTTTTGATGATATATCGCAGTCTTTTTCGTATATTGTTTCTAGCGTATAGGTGCCATCTTCATCATGTGTAAGGTTGTTACATCTTTCCATTCTTTGTATCAGTTGTTCGGTAAGTTTTGTTTGTTCTGCTCTGTTAGAGAGTTCAATGGTAATCTTTTTTGCTTTTGCATCGCGCTTAACATCGATGTATGGGCGGCCGAATTCTTCACTGTCGTATTCGCATGCAAGTGTGTCCCATTCCCATGTGAATATTGTCCAATTGTCATGCAATCCAACCTTATCCAATAATTGGATTGTGTTATTTTCGCGTTTTACAATGTCCATTAGGTTTTCTATCCAGTCATAGATATATTTGCGTAGCCCTTCGTCGTAGAGGAAATTGTCATACAACTTGTTTTCAGGAATGTTATAAAACTTATTTTCGAAGTGTTTCCACCATGTTCCGTAGCTTCGCCTTCCGCCGTATTTTGCCTTTAAGGCTTTTGCAAAATTAGGATCTCGCCAATATGATGCCTGAATGTAATAATGACCGTCGTACCATCCAATGTTTACGTGTGCAGGTTTGTTGTTACCTGCGTCTGACCCATTGAGTGTAAGTATAAATCCGTTATTGTCAGAAAGATAGTCATTAATATTCCAGCCTTTGTCTGTCCATTCTTTTTTCTTATTACTCCATTCTTCTTCTACGGCCTTTGTATCAGTATATATTATCTTATCATTTTTTTCGTTTGGCAATGTTTGAGGAGCGTTGCTGTCGCCTTTGTCTTGTGCAAAAGCTGTAGTGAAGTTTTTAAGCGTTTTTTCCCAATCAGAAGTTTCCCAACCTTTGAAGTCTTGATACAGGTCTGCTTTGAATTCATCCATTACTTTAAATAATTCACCTAGCAGTTCATTCCATCCTTTTTCATTCAACGTTTCAAGTGCATTGCCGTTATCGTTGATGCTTAGTTTGAATATCTTTTCTACACTTTCGCTTATTTTTTCCACACGATTGTGGTCACAGTGCATTGCAACCGATGATGTTTTGAAGGCTAACTTAAGCTTTTCGCTGTTGGAGTTTTTGCCGTCTTTTATCACTTTGTATAGAGTCGTAAGGTATTCTTGGTATATGCGCAGCTTTTCTTCGAAAACTTTACTCTTTTTCTCACGTTTTTCTTCGTTGTCTGTCTGGCCAACAAGCAACATCATTGTTATGACGGCTGTAATGATGACTCCTATTATAGCTGCGAACATTTCATACCAAAGTTCCTTGCCGGTGTAAAGTTTTAAGTAAACAGCAAATGCACATGCTATGGCTATAAGAGCTATAATTATGGATGTTATAATAATATTTTTGTGATTAGCAAATTTCTGTTTTATAGTACTCATTATAAATCTTTATTAAATTGGTGAACTGCCAATGGCAGGCAGCTAAAAATAATATTAACTGCCTGCACATTCTATTTAAAAAAATTAATCTAACGCTTTGAACTCAAAATCGTTCTTGCTGCAACATGCCTTTTTGTAATCAAAATTATATATACGCTTGTAAGCTTCTTGCACCTCTTTTGCCCCGTTGTAGAATGGGTCATATGTGTGCATGTTGGTTGTTACTGTTACTTCCATTTCTGGTGTTAGAACGGTTCCGTTAGTGCGTTTAATGCGTTTTGGAACTACTTTGAATACTTTGCTCATGGTCGTACTTTTTTAGTTAAACGATAAGTTAATATATAATATTAAAGTTTTTTGTATGAAGTCTTATGTATTTTTGTACAAATATAGGGCGTATAATATGCAGAATTGCAGCACAGTGCAATTTTTTTTGCATAGTTTTTTTTAATGAAAGTTACATATATATTACACCTTATTTTTAAAAAAGGTAATTGTATTACTTTGTAGGCGGCAAATAAATCTTTATAAGTTTTACGCTTATTTCTTATTACAAAAAACTTGTATCAAATTTTGATTGGTAAGTAACAATGTAGTATTGTTGTGTCTCCGTCTCATTTAGTCCTCCTCTTTTTATGTTGTTTTCTGCAAATGTAGCGATTTTTTCAATAAGTTCAAATTATTTATTGATATATTTTATTTGTCAGGTGTTTATCTGTTAAGAACAAATATATTCTCTGCTTTACTTTTGCACACCCTTTCGTATATCTTTGCGCCATGATAACATTTAAAAGTTTATGCGTATGAAAGTTAAAGATGCTGATAAATTAGTTATTGATTTTCCTCCCGATCCAGATTATTATGCGGCTGTTTTTGGCGTAGGAGGTGCGGCAGGACGTGTTGTTGACAGGCTGGCAGGGCGCGGGATGCCTAAGACGAGAATGTGCGTATTTGGGATGAACAGTCAGGAGATTGATGATGTCTCGTTTGCCGAGAAATATCTTATTGGTGACGACGGACTTGGCAGCGGCAAGGACTATATTACTGCGATGGAAGCAAGCCGCAAGTTGTTGCCTGTAGTCAATGAAATCCTTTCGGTGCCGGTGATGGCTGTGTATGTGGTATGCCTTGGAGGTGCTACAGGCGAGAGCTGCGCAAAAACGTTTCTTATGGAGGCACAAAGCAGCGCAGTCAAGGCCAGAATGCTCATTGCCACTCTTCCTCACCATCTTGAAGGAGAAGATAAGCGCGAAAGGGCTAAGAGAATGCTTGAAGAACTGAAGCATTATGCAGACGGCGTAATGGTTATTGACTATGAGAACATTGACGCCACTTCTATTTCTTCTCTTTATAAGCGTGCCGACGATATGCTTGTCGACATGACACGGGCATTTGTACGCCTGTCGACGGTGACTTCTATATTGTGTTTTGACCTAAATGACACAAGAACTCTCATGCGTCTGGCAAAAGACAAGATAATCGACTTTGTTACTCTGACAGGCAATATTGATTATATAAAGGACAGACTTAAACATTTTTATAAATTGCTTCCTGCAAGATACGTGTCAATAGCCGACATATCGGATATGATATTTGAGGAGTGTTTTGCAAACCTTGACGAATTTGAACGTTTCAAAAATATAGGTGAGTTTTTGCCTGATGCGTTGACATGTTCTTTCGGTGAGGAGATTGTTGAAAGTGAAAAAGTTGATATGGTGGCATTTAGTATATCACTTGATAAAGAGATGAAGAGCGACGACATCAGGATAAATATGTTCATTGCATGTAAACACTGACAAGTCATTGTTAAATTAATCTTTCGGGATGCTGTCGTTATGTAATGCCTTGTGGGGTGTAAACAAAGTCAAAAAGCATCAGGAAACAGATATGCGCAAGATAAACGCAACCCGTTGAAAACAAGCAGTTTTTCATCATTCTGCCATATCGGTAAAAAGCAATGCGGTGTGGAATACGGAGAGGTTTCAGTTACCAAAGCGTTAGCCATGCTGTTTCCAAAATCCGACTGGTAACGGTGGGCAAATCAAATACTTCGGCTCCGGCGTGCTTTTCACTGTTCTGCAATGTTTTACAAATCAATGGACGCTTACCCGTGAATTAATTTTGCAACAAAAACAGTAAGCGTATGAAGATTGAGAAATTCAAGGTGCTGCTCTACCTGAAAAGGAGCGTGACGGACAAGTCGGGCAAGGCCCCGATAATGGGAAGGATTACAGTGAACCGGACAATGGCGCAGTTCAGTTGCAAGCTGTCTTGTGCGCCGGAGTTGTGGAACGCGAGGGAAAGCCGTCTGGACGGCAAGAGCCGGGAAGCGGTGGAGACGAACGCGAGGATAGACAGGCTGCTGATGTCCATAAACACCGCATTCGACACGCTCGTCAGCCGTAGGATGGATTTTGACGCGGCGGCGGTCAGGGACTTGTTCCAAGGAGGCATGGAAAACCGCATGACACTCCTGAAACTGCTCGACAGGCATATTGAGGAAATCAAGTCGCTCATCGGGACGGAGTATTCCTCCCGTGCCCTGCCGAACTACGTATATACCCGGAGAAGGCTGGCAGAGTTCATCGCCAAGCGGCACAAGGTCGCCGACCTTGCCTTCTGCCAGTTGAACGAGCAGTTCATACGGGAGTTTCAGGAATATGTAGTCATTGAAAACGGGCTGGGCATAGAAACGGTACGCCACTACCTGTCCGTGTTGAAGAAGGTCTGCCGCATCGCTTTCAAGGAAGGCCATGCGGACATCTGCCACTTCGAGCATTATCCGCTTCCGAGACAGAAAGAGCGTACCCCGAGGGCGTTGAGCCGTGAGGACTTCGAGAGGCTGCGCGACTTGGAGATAGAGGAGCACCGCTGGTCGCACAACGTCACCCGCGACCTTTTCCTCTTTGCCTGCTATACGGGTACTTCCTACATTGACGCGGTATCAGTCACGCCTGACAATCTCTCCAAAGATGATGACGGCGCATTGTGGCTGAAATACCAGCGCGGCAAGAACGGAAAACTGTCGCGTGTGAAGCTGCTGCCGGAAGCCATCGAACTGATAGACAAATACCACAGCAAGTCGCGCAAGACGCTGCTCCCTCATATAGAACATGCCGCGTTGATGTGGAACCTTTCAAGCCTGAGGGTCATGGCAGGGATTAAAGGTCCGCTTACCTACCATATGGGACGGCACTCGTTCTCGACCCTGATAACGCTTGAGAACGGCGTGCCCATCGAAACGGTGAGCAAGATGCTCGGACATTCGGATATCAGCACCACGCAGATATACGCGCGTGCGCCCAGAATGGTCGCTTAATAAATACTTC
>HF992589.1:0-6197 GCA_000436695.1 Prevotella sp. CAG:1185
TGCATAAGATTATTATACCGAACTCACGTTAAAGTAACGTTATTGCTTATTCAAGGAATCTTCAGGTATTGATGAATGGGGGAGCGTCTGGTTTGATGATTGTTTGAAGTTATAATCTAAAATAAATAATCCCATTATTTATAGTGTGTAGTAGAAACGGCTATAAATAATGGGACAAATGTATTGGATGTTTGAATCTATTATATTTGGTTGAAATTCTCAATCCAATTGTCAATAAGTTTCCTTGCTATAGACAATTTTTCTGGTATGGCAGGCAGATTATCTTTGGTAAACCATCCTCCGGCCCCAAGTTCTGAACGTTGTAGTTTTATTTCACCGCTTTCATATTCTGCATAGAATCCTACCATAAGTCCACACGGATATGGCCAAGGCTGTGATCCGTAATATTTTAGGTTCTTAATTTTTAATCCAGTTTCTTCAGTTACTTCACGTATAACAGCTTGTTCTAGTGTTTCGCCAGTTTCAACGAATCCTGCTACCAGTCCATAATAGTTTCCTTTAAAATTGTTGGCATGAACAAGCAGAACTTTGTCTTTGTTGTGTATAAGAACTATAATTGCAGTTGCAAGTTGTGGCCATATTTCTTTTCCGCATTTTTCACACTTTTTAGAAATGTCTGTGTGAAGTTTCATCTTGCCTCCGCAAACGCCACAATATTGTGTTGTAGAATCCCAATAAAGTATCTCTTCACATTTACCGGCTTTAAGATATAAATGTGTTGGCAACTTGTTGTAAGATGCTCTTAGACCGCACATTTCATATTTATTATTGTTTATCGGTCCTTCTATATAATACGTTTTTACCTCATAATTTTTGAGAGGTGTTATATTATGTATTATGGTTTGTTGTCCGATTATCGTAGGCGGCTCTTCCTGAAATGGAATTGTATATCCTCCGTCATCAGTTTTTTCTAGCAATAAGTCCGTATGGTAAAAAACAAACCAATATTTTTTCATAGCTAATAAATTTTTCTCTATTAATGTTGATTCACCTTTGTCTGCTTTGTTTGATTCTTTTGCCAAACAACAATTCTTTATCACGTTTTATTGCTGGCTCGGCTAATTGTGAGGGTACAAATCGCCAATTGTTGTTGGCTTTAGGTTCTACAACTTTTGCTTCTTCTATTTCTTTCATCAGATAATAGCGTTGGTCGCGTTCGCTTTCAAAAACGATTCTGTTTTTGATGGAGTCTTTTGGTATGCCTGCTCCTTTGGTAAGCAGCTCTCCTCCGCCATTTCCTCTGTAGCTGTTCATTGCTACCTTATACAATTTATCTGTGTAGAATGGTTCGCCATTAGACATTTTTAATATTTTTATTTTATTGCCGTAAGGCTTTGTAACATCAACTTCATAATCTATTCCTGCTGCACTATCGAAGTTGAATGCAAGATTTTTAAATCCGTATTTTTTTATTCCATTAATACTATCTATCTGAAGTAGCATTATATGGTCATTTTTGTCAGACATTGTATTTGTCCAAAGGCCGTAACTCATTTCAAGATAGTCTTTTATTTCTTTTCCAGTCATCATGACTGTATATATTTGATTCTCATATTTATATAGGTTAAACATGTCACTCACATAAACATCTCCAGCCTTAATACTTGAATCAAATGAAAGTGGGGCATTGAACGATATGTCTGCATTCGTTATTTTTAGTTGAATATTTTGTATAAAGTCGCAGAACGCACTGCTTCCAAAGTATGAATCTCTTGTATAGATTGAATTTTTGAAAATTCCAATTTTTCTATTGACAAAGTTGTTTATACTATCTATGTCGGCTTTGAAGAATGACATGAAGTCTTGATCAATAGGCAAATTTCTGACATCTTTTAAGTTTCCACTTATATGTTTTTGAATAACTTTATCATTATTAATGGTTAAGTTTATTTCTGCATCACATACAAAATATGCATTTGATGACGGATTCATGCATAATACATTTTGTCCGTCAGAATTCTTAATTGTTTCAACATATTTCTTGTGATCGTGTCCAAATAAAATCAAATCGAAGCCAGGAATTTCTTTTGCAATTTTGAGTGAAGCATCTTCTTCGTATTTATCTGTAATTATTCCACCTTCACCTCCAGAATGGAACAATCCAATAATTATGTCAGGATTCTCATGGCTTTTTAAATATTTTACCCAATATAATGCGCTATTTTTCATGTCATCAAAACGGAGACCTTTCCACAACTCTTCGTTTAGCCAGTTAGGTATTGCCGGTGTGATCATGCCTAAAATAGCTATTTTGACTCCATCTCTGTTAATTATATGATATGGTTTAAGATAAGGTTTGCCTGTTGCTGTATTAATAATATTTGCTCCAAGCATAGGACATTTTACTTCATTAATCCATTTGTCATATACGCTGTGGCCGGTTTCAATATCATGGTTTCCTATTGTTTCAGCGTCATACCCCATATAATTAATGACTGAAGCAGCCACGTTCTTGCAATCTGGTTTTATATAGTTGCAATAGTAGCATGTTGGTTGTCCTTGAAGAATATCGCCATTATCCAACAAAATCAGATTGTCACCATAAGTTTCTCTAAGGTCTTTAACGTAGGTAGATATGCGTGCCAAGGAGCCTGCTTCAGGTTTACGCTCAATAAAGTCGTATGGAAAAAAACATCCATGTACGTCACTTGTTTGTAAAACGCGAAATTTTATTGTCTTTTCTTGGCCCATTATATCAAAATTAAGACATAGTGTCAATAAACTTATGATGACTAATCTGTACATTTATTAAAAAGTTTTATTCATTTATTCTTGTCATTGACATATCTGTTATCTTTCCGTCGGGATTGATTTTTGCATTAATCTTGTATTTGTGGACAGAACTTGTATTATCTGTTTTTTCAACTTTTTGATTGGTCATGAAGCTCACGCTATATTCATATTGCTCATCGCCAATTTCCTTCTTTTGTATATTATAGTCGCTTGTTATACTCCAGACCATGCTTTGTACATCTTGTTTGTACAATTTGTTCATAAAATAAATTATGTCTTCTTTTGTCGCATTTGACTTCCCTAAGAAGTTTACATAGTCATTAACGTTTGAAATGAGACCATTTTCATCTCTCTCGTTTATACTTATGAAGAATCTGCGGAATATGTCGCTTATGGCTTGGCGTTCATCAATGCTTACTTGAGTGGCTTTTATTTTCTTTAAGGCAATGACTGCTTCATCGTAATGATTTCCGTCAGAGTGTTCTGTAATATACATTTGGTATGCGTCTGAGGTATTTATTTTTGAGCATTGAGCCCAGTCTATAGAGTCAATCTTGTCTAATGCCTCTTGTTTATGTGGGCTGTCTGGGTGCGTCTTCAGATATTCTGTTAAAGATGATTTGCTTCCGCTAACAACAGCATTGGTCCAATCTTGGTCTAATTGTGCCAATCTTTGTAGGTGCGCTGTTATTGAATCGATATGTTCTTGTGGAGCATTCTTATAATTATCCAAATAGTCTTGTAGAACCATAGGATCGTCACTATTTAAAGCATACATATAATCCTCCTCCTCTTTGTCGTTTTTGGCATCGTTATAGAAATAAAAACAAATACCAACAGCTAACACTGCGATGATGAGAGAAACAATTATTATTGTTTTATTGCTTTTTTTCTTTGGGGTAATATTATGGTTATCCGGGTTAAAGTTTAGAACTGGGGTATTAACCTCCGGATTATGTTCTACATTATTTTGTAGTGTTGTTATTTTTTTATCCTCTGTATTGACAATAGAATCCTGTTTAGAAGTACTAAAGTCTTTTTCAATATTTACTTCAGAAGTATCATTTGTATTAGCGTTGTCATTAGAGGTAGCTGCAGAATTGTCGAGTGCTGACTTATGGCAGTGAGGACAAACAACTTCGCTTTTTAAATAGATTTCACCACAATACGGACACTTTATTATTTTTCCTGCAATTTCTACTCCACAATTAGGACAAACAGGAGCTTTATCACTGGTCTGATGACCACATTCCGGACATTTTATAATTGCCATATTTTTATATTTTATATGTTTATTTTTTATTATTAGAAGTGTTTGAATCTTATTTCTCTCATACTGTGGCGACCCATAAATCTGCTTTTGTCAACGTATGTATTTATACCGTTAATACGTCCTTTAGCAGTATATTGCCACATTGTATAGTCTCTGCCGTCTGCAAGTTTTGGCTCTTCGTCTGAGTATTGTGCAATCATTATTTTATAGTCTCCAAGTTTTCCTTGGAGATGTTTATTGTAAAAATTTGTATAAGTATATAGTAATGGCTTCTGTCGATAAGCCTTTTCTACTAAATCTATAAATTTAAAAAGCGAATCACAGAACTCGTCTGTTTTCAACCCACCTGTGGTTTCAATGTCTATCATTGGGATAAGGTCTTGATCTCCCGGACGGCATTGTGATTTGAAGTTTTCAAGTTGTTGAGTCAAGTCTGTTTTTGGACGGAAAAAATGATATGAACCAACCTTTAATCCATATCTGTGTGCAAGTTCAATGTTCTTTTCATAAGTTTTGTCTATATGAGTACCGCCTTCGGTTGCTTTAAGATATACGTATGCCATTTTGCTGTTGGCACCTATAGTTTCCCAAAACACGTCACCTTGATAATGACTTAAATCTATTCCGTGTATATGTCGGCACGTATCTTCACATTGAACATAATTGCTATAACTTTGTGCGGAAATATTTTGTGTGAATAAAAATAAACTGATAATAAAGAAAATGTATCGTTTCATTGTAAGAATTCTTATTTTTGCAAAGGTACACTTAATCGTTGGTACTGCAAAGAAATTTATAAAATTTTAGTTATTCCTCAATATTTGAAAGACTTTTGAAGATGTTAGTGAAATATATGCTTAATGTTTCTATGGGGTAGTATGAGAAGTATTTGAACATACTAGTGCTAGGTTTGGGAATATTATAAATGATAATATTGGGCTCTTTAGTCGAGTCGTCAGTCTCATCTTTGATTTTTTGAAAGGTTTCTATAGGAAGTTTTATTCTTGGTGATTTATCTTTACCGCTTTTTGTATAAAATGGTATTTCCTCAGCATCGAAATTGAAATAGGTAATTAAATACAATGCAATTAAGTTCATTATCTTTTTCATTTTCAATATACTTAGCCAGTTTTCTATTTTGATAAAATCAATTTTATTTCCGTACTCCCTTAAATATAGACCAAACATAATGAGGTCTCTAAGATACGATTTTGAAGATAGAAGATTGTTGACGTTATCAATGCTTTTGGTCAAGAACGTTATAGTATCAACAGAGGTATCTATGCAGTGAACTTCATCAAAAATAATTTTATTTAGTTTTTTATTCAAATATGAGTTTGAGAATTTCTTTATTGAATTATTTATTGGCTTATATTGATACTCTTGTGAAGCATGTGTTGTTTCATTATTATATATTTCATTATTTATTTTTTCTTTAATATTTGATGGTATTACTGCATTTGATAACTTTTCTGAATAAATAATCCCAGATGTAATAAAATCGTCTACATTATTTATCTTTGCAATATATAAAAGCTGATTCCATTTATACTCCGACATTTCTTCAATTTCGTTGTTAGAATGGAATGCTCCTGCTGATAATAATTTAATGAAATTTCTTATTACAACTTGCATATTTTGCCTCACAATTTTATATTTCTGTTTTCTTTTTAGTTTTGGCTTGTTATGAAACAGAACTATTTGTGTTATTTCCTTTTGTAATTTATTGTTATTAATTCAGGATGGTGTATTGAAGTACACCACCCTGAAACTTTTGTTGTTAAAGTGTTACACCATTTTTAAATATTGCAATTTCTCTATAGCCATTTTCTTCATTACGAGTTTTTTCTCCATTGGCAACAGAGATAATTTTATTTGTAAATTTATCTAATAGTGATTTCATGTCTATTCCGTCAACAAGTTCACCGGCATTAAAATCAATCCAATTTGGCTTATTATTATATAATGTGCTGTTTGTAGATATCTTCATTGTTGGAATGAATGTGCCAAAGGGTGTGCCTCGTCCTGTCGTGAATAGAACTATTTGACATCCTGCTGCAGCAAGAGCTGTTGATGCAACAAGGTCGTTGCCTGGTGCAGATAGAAGGTTAAGGCCATTTGTCTTAAGTCTGTCTCCGTAACCTAAAACACCACTAACAGGTGCTCTTCC
>HF992589.1:6219-98606 GCA_000436695.1 Prevotella sp. CAG:1185
CAGGTGCTCTTCCGCATTTTTGTGTACAGCCAAGTGCTTTGTCTTCCAAAGTTGATATACCTCCAGCCTTATTTCCTGGTGACGGATTCTCGCCTACAGGTTCGCCATGGCTTAGAAAATATTCTTTAAAGTCGTTTACTAGTTTTACGGTTTGATTAAACAGGTCTGCGTTTTCGCATCTGTTCATAAGAATTGTTTCAGCACCAAACATTTCAGGAACCTCTGTCAGAATAGATGTTCCTCCTTGTGCTACTAAGAAATCAGAGAACTCTCCAACAAGAGGATTTGCTGTAATACCGCTTAAGCCATCGCTGCCTCCACATTTCAGACCTACGCGTAATTTACTTAACGGACAGGCTGTTCTGACATCATTCTTAGTTATTTCATATAATGAACGTAGAATTTTCATTCCTTCTTCTACTTCATCACCTTTAACTTTTTGTACTACTAAGAATTTTATTCGGCTTTTATCGTAGTCACCCAATAATTTCTCAAACTGATCTGGCTGATTGTTTTCACATCCGAGACTGAGAACTAATACAGCTCCGGCATTTGGGTGAAGGACGATATCACGTAAGACCTTTCTTGTATTTTCATGGTCTTCGCTTAATTGTGAGCATCCATAGTTATGATGCCATGCATGTATTGCATCTACACCTGCTAATTTTGTTTCTTCAGTAAGTCTGTTGGCTAATTTTTCTGCTATGCCGTTAACGCAACCTACTGTTGGTACTATCCAAATTTCGTTTCTGATACCAACTTCGCCATTGGCACGGATATATCCGTTGAATTTTAGATTTTTGTTTTCAATTTGAAGCTTTTCATTTACAGGCTTATATTCGTAGGTTAACTTTCCTGATAAATTTGTCTTCAAATTATTTTCGTTAACCCATTGGCCTGCAGTCAAATTTTCTTTTGCATGACCTATAGGATAGCCGTATTTTATGATATTTTCTCCTTCTTTAGTGTCCTTAATAAGGATTTTATGACCGACTGGTGTATCTTGAAGAACTGTGATTGTCTTGTCGTTTATTGTTATCTTTTCTCCTTTAGAGTAATTTCTTAAACAAACAACGACAGAATCAGCCGGATTGATTTTTATAAATGGTGCTTTTTCCATAAAATGATTTGTTTTTATAGTTTTATAAATAATTTATAATTGAGTGCGTCTGTAAAAGTCTACGTTTTCTTTCGATAATAATTCTATAGGCATATAATTGACGGGATCGACCTTTTTCTTTAAAACAATTGCCTTGAACAGTGTGTCAACACAATTATATCCTTGCATGAACGCATGTTGTGCTATAAGAAAAGATATAGTTCCTAATCTTAAGCATTTTGCATTCTTTTCAACCATATCATATCCCATTATTTGTATATTTCTTTTGTTTGTTCTCAAGAGAAATTCTCCCACAATGTGGCTCTTTGAACATAATGTAATACAATGATGTACATTTGGATGTAACGTGAAGAATTCATCGAGAATTGAATCGTAGTTACTCGTATTCTCGTCTAAAGGTAAATCCAGTTCTGTTATCTTTGTCTTTGGAAAATGATCTTGCATATAATGTCTGAAACCAACTTCTCTGTTTTCTTGTTGTTTACTTGCGACTTTGCCATCCTTTGTTTGTTTCATGAGCATAATTTCTTTTTCGTCAGAAGCAATAAGCATAAGCATTTTTGCTGCGAAGTATCCACTACAGAAGGAATCTTGTCCAAAAAAAGATAATGGTTTCAGATCAGGCATGTATGAATCAAGAAGTATAAAAGGAATATTTCTTTCATGTAATTTATTTGTAAAACCTTTTGTCGTTTCAAGGTCACTTGGTACGACGATTACTCCGTTGGGGTTGTATTTTAGACATTCTTCGTATGTGTCAATAAAAGTTGATTTCTCAAATCTTTTATAATACATTATTTTAACGTCGATATGGAAGTCTCGCCTTGTTTCACAAGCTTTTGCAGCTCCTTCCTCAATTTCTTCCCAATAGGCTTCAGATTCATGTCTGGGAATAATGCAATAAAAAGTATATGACTTATTGTATGCAAGTGCACTTGCATACATATTTGGTTGATAATTTATATTTTTTAATACTGATTCAACCTTTTCCCTTGCCGACTTTGAAACGTTTGGACGATTGTGTAGTACTCGGTCTACTGTGCCAACTGATACCCCAGATTTCTCAGCGATGTCTTTAATTCTAATCTTTTCGTTCATATATAAATCCACTTCCTAAAATAAAGAGGAATATTTTCCGCAAAAATAACAATAAAAACTGAATTGTGCGAAAACACAACGTGATTTTTGTGAAAAACATATTTTTTTGTTGTTTTATTTGTTTGGTTTTAATTTAAATATTAATTTTGTCAACTGAAAAAACAAATTATGAATCTATAAACATTCAAAAATTAAAAATTTAAGAAAATGGCTAAAGTAGTAACATTAGGCGAGATAATGCTCCGCCTTTCATCTCCAGGTCAGAAGAGATTTGTTCAAAGTGATAGTTTTGATGTAGTATACGGTGGTGGCGAGGCTAACGTTGCCGTTAGTGCTGCGAATTATGGCCATGAAGCATATTTTGTAACAAAATTGCCTAAGCATGAAATTGGACAATGTGCATTGAATGCTTTGCGTAGATATGGTGTTAATACCCAATTTATTGCTCGTGGCGGTGACCGTTTAGGTATATATTATCTTGAATCAGGTGCAAGTATGCGTCCTTCAAAGGTTATCTATGACCGTGCACACAGTGCTATTGCTGAGGCTGATCCTGAAGATTTCGATTTTGACAAGATAATGGAAGGTGCTCAGTGGTTCCATTGGAGTGGAATAACTCCGGCCATTAGTGATAAGGCTGCTGAACTTACACGTTTGGCTTGTGAAGCTGCTAAGCGTCATGGAGTTACTGTCAGTGTCGACCTTAACTTCCGTAAAAAATTATGGACATCAGAAAAGGCACAGAGTATAATGAAGCCTTTGATGAAATATGTAGATGTTTGTATAGGTAATGAAGAGGATGCTCAGCTTTGCTTAGGCTTTAAGCCTGATGCTGACGTTGAAGGCGGAAAAACTGATGCAGAAGGATACTATGGAATCTTTAAAGGAATGATGAAAGAATTCGGCTTTAAATATGTAGTTTCTACTCTCCGTGAGTCATTGTCTGCTTCTCATAACGGTTGGAAGGCTCTTATTTATAACGGAAAAGAATTCTATCAGAGCAAGCATTATGATATAATGCCTATTATTGACCGTGTTGGTGGCGGTGATTCTTTTGCTGGAGGTCTTATTCATGGATTGTTGACTTATCCTGATGATCAAGCAAAAGCTCTTGAGTTTGCTGTAGCTGCTTCTGCATTAAAGCATACTATTCCCGGAGATTTCAATCTTATGTCAGCTGATGAGGTAGAAAATCTGGCTGGAGGCGATGCTTCAGGTCGTGTTCAAAGATAAAATTGATTATAAAATATAATTCCAAGATAAAATGGCTAAATTTGATAAAATTGCAGTTTTAAATAAGATGGGCGCAACAGGAATGGTTCCTGTTTTCTATCATAAAGATGTTGAAATTGCTAAAAAAGTGATTAAGGCATGTTATGATGGTGGCGTACGGGCTTTTGAATTTACAAACCGTGGTGATTTCGCTCATGAGGTATTTGGAGAAGTAGTTAAATTTGCTGCTACAGAATGTCCAGAATTAGCTTTGGGTGTAGGTTCTGTTGTTGACCCGGCTACAGCTGCTTTGTATATACAGCTAGGTGCGAACTTTGTTGTAGGACCATTGTTCAATCCTGAGATTGCAAAAGTTTGTAATCGTCGATTGATACCTTATACACCTGGATGCGGTAGCGTTTCTGAGGTTGGCTTTGCACAGGAACTTGGTTGTGATTTGTGCAAAATCTTCCCAGGTGATGTTCTTAGTCCTAAATTAGTTAAGGGTATGCTGGCACCGATGCCTTGGTCTAAATTGATGGTTACAGGTGGTGTTTCACCTGATGAGGAAAATCTTAACTCATGGATTAAGGCTGGAGTCTTCTGTGTTGGTATGGGTTCAAAACTGTTTCCGAAAGATGTTGTCGCAGCAGGTAATTGGCAGGCTATTACCGATAAATGTAAAGAATCTTTAGGTTATATTGCTAAGGCCCGCGGATAATAAATATAAGTTTAAAGGCTCAGTTATGCTCTTATGCATAGTGAGCCTTTTATTTTTTTCGGCTTGTTCTTTTGATAGTAAATATGCAGAGATTGACAAGCTGAATGATATGTCTTATGCTTATCATTATAAGAATTTAGACTCAACTTATTATTATGCAAATAAGGCTTTAAGCCTTTCAGGTAATTATTCGGCTGGGCGTGCTGAGGCATATAATAATTTAGCTTTTTTCTATATTTCAAAGATGAAATACGAGAAGGCATCTTGCTTTCTTGATAGTGTTAATCTTGTTACTGATAATCAGATAGAACTGTTGATAGCTGACATACAGCGTATGAGATTATGCCAAAGGATTTCTCAGAATAAAAAGTTTTATGATTACCGGGAAAAAGCCATAACAAGACTTCATCGTATAAATGAAGAGAGTAAATCTCTTTCGGCACGTTTAACAGACCGAATGGTATATGCCAAATCTGAATTTTCTATAGTAAGTTCAACATATTATTATTATTTGGGATTAGGTATTCAATCAAAAAAGGCAATATTACAGGTTGATTCTATAGCGGAAATACAAAAGGATACGGCTCAATACTTAAATTATTTATATCAGTTGGGCAGTGGTGGACTTATCGATGGAAAAACAAAATATGATGTTGCGCAAAAAGAGTTTGAACAATTGCTCAAATGTTATTTTTATGCTAGACAAGGTAATTTTGTATATTGGGAGGCCAATGCACTTCAGTCAATAAGTGAGCACTTGTTAGATAAAGATCAGAGTACTTGGCTGATTTTGAAAAACAAATGGGCTATAAATTATCTGAATTCAGATAATATGCCTGACAGTCTACTGGCAGGAAATTTAGCTCAACGTGCATTAACCTTATTTATTCGTTATGGTGATGTTTATCAAACGGCTGGAGCGTATAGAACGTTGGCCTTTTGTTATTGGAAATTAGGTGACTACACATCTTCACTTATTTGTTTGGAAAATGCTTTGTTTGAGAATGCAATAAACCAAGCACCTGATTTGGTTGCAAGTATTTGTGAACAGCTGAGTTTGGCTTATTCTGCAGTGGATGATAAGAACAATAGTGATATTTATCGTAATAAATATTTGGATCTTCAAGAAGAAACAAGACAAGACCGTCAGTTGGAGGCACGTGCAGAGCAACTGGAGAATACTTCAATGCAACTCAATATCTTAATAATGTTCATTCTTTTTCTTATATTGGTACTTGTTGTATTGTTTTTTATGCTCAAGCGTTTGAAAAGGAGTAAAAATAATAATTTATATATAGGTGACTTATTAAAACCACTGCAAGAATGGAATAAACATAATAGTTTGTATCTTAGCGATTTAGACGATAAATATGAAGAAGCAGATGAACAATTAGGCTTGTATCGCTTACATATAGAAAAGTCAAAAAGAAGGAATCTTGACAATAGGGCTAAAGTATTTTTAGTTAACAATGTTATGCCTTATATAGATAGAATAATAAATGAAATAAGAAGGCTTAAAACCTCAACAGATTTTGATAACGTGAAACAGGAGCGATATGAGTATATGAAAGAACTCACAGACAGAATCAACGAATATAATGATGTCTTAACTCATTGGATTCAGCTTCAACAAGGACAGCTAAGTTTGCATATAGAGAGCTTTAAACTTCAGGATGTTTTTGATATTTTGTCGAAATCTGCAATAGCTTTTCAGTTGAAAGGTATTGATTTTGAAGTCAAACACTCGTCAGCTATCGTTAAAGCCGATAAAATTATGACACTGTTTATGCTCAATACTCTTTCAGATAATTCTAGAAAATTCACTCAAAGAGGAGGCGTTGTTGTTGTTGAGGCCAGGGAAGAACCTGAATACGTGGAAATATCCGTATCTGATACAGGTGATGGGATTGAAGAACTGGAATTGCCAAATCTGTTTGATCATAAAGTTAACAATGGTCATGGCTTTGGACTGATGAATTGTAAAGGTATTATTGATAAGTATCGTAAGACAAGTCAAATATTTAATGTCTGTGGCATATTTGCAGAGAGTAAAAAAGGTAAAGGAAGCAAGTTCTATTTCCGCTTGCCATATGGTGTGCTTCGTTCTGTCTTGTCTCTTATTATGATGTTTGGGTTCTGTTTTGATTTGATGGCAGAAAAGGTAAAAAAAGGCAATGTCGTTTCTGATGAAGATATAAAGTCTGAATATTTAATTAAAGCAAACAATTATGCAGATTCTGCATATTTTAGCAATATTAATGGTACATATCAAAAAACACTGGATTACGCGGATTCTTCAATTGTATATCTGAATGAGCATTATAAACATGTATATCCTTTCGGTAAAGATTTAATGTTGTCTGAAAGTAATAAGGCTGGCGTATCTGCAGAAATTATTTGGTTCAGAAAAAAGATAAAGACAAATTATGATATAATATTAGATATCCGTAATGAGTGTGCCGTTGCTGCTTTGGCTTTGCACAAATGGAATTTATATGTTTACAATAATAAGATATATACGCAATTGTTTAAGGAGATGTCTGCAGACAATGGATTGGCAGAATATTGTCAGACCATGCAGAATTCCAAAAACAATAAAATAATAGCCATAATATTTCTCGTCTTGTTGTTGGTTGCGGCAGCAGGTGTGTATTATTTCTTATATTATCGTCATGTGCTGTTTTTCAGATTTTGTATAGATCGCATTAATGGTATAAATAAGTTGCTTCTTTCTGATATTACAGATGAAAATAAACTTTCAATGATTAATGAAGTTGACACATCCAGATTTCCTAAGCCATTAAAAGAAGTTGTTGCTAATATGAAAGATGCATTGCAGCGTTCTGTTAATATGAATGAAAGCAGGAAGTCTGACATAGAATATCTTAACGACGAACTTAATCGTGCAAGATATGAGGACGAAAAATTATATGTTTGTAATAATGTGATAGACAACTGCTTAAGCACATTAAAACATGAAACAATGTATTATCCTTCACGAATAAGGCAACTTGTAGATGAAGCCGATAGGGATATAACACCTTTGAGTGAAGTTGCAACGTATTATAAAGAACTTTATGCTATGCTTTGTGAGCAGATACAGCGGCAAATTGATTCTGTCTCATACGAATGTAAACCAGTATCTTTAAAAGATATTATTGGTATTGATGATTATGTATTTGGAGATACTGTCTTGATAAGATATTTATTTGAAATAATAAAGACCCAATGCGGATGTACAGATTCAGATATCTCAGTTTCTTCATTAGGCAAAAAATATATTGTTATTGATATCTTATGTCATTCTGTTCGGGTTGACAAGGATGGTGATATGCCAGATTTGTTTGTTCCGTCAGTGAAGAACATTCCATTTCTAATATGTCGGCAGATTGTGCGTGATAATAGCGAACTTACCAATCTTCATGGATGTGGTATCGTAGCTGATAAGTTGAAGGAGGGTAGTGGCTTAGTATTGCATATTACTCTTGCGAGGTATGTGTCTGCAGATATAAAAAACAATTGATTAGACAATAATAAATTTGATTATGGATAATTTTAAAGTTATAATAGTTGAAGATGTTCCGTTGGAATTAAAAGGCACAGAAGGTATATTAAAAAATGATATTCCAGAGGCAGAAATAATAGGAACTGCGGACAGTGAGGCTGCTTATTGGCAGTTGATTAAGCAGCAATTGCCAAATTTGGTATTGCTTGATTTGGGATTAGGCGGTTCCACTATGGTGGGAGTTGAAATTTGCCGTCAGACAAAAGAGTTGTACCGTGATGTTAAAGTGCTTATATTTACAGGCGAAATCCTTAACGAAAAGTTGTGGGTTGATGCTTTGGATGCGGGATGTGACGGAATTATATTAAAAAGCGGTGAACTTCTCACACGTGGTGACATCTCTAGTGTTATGTCTGGTCGCAGATATGTCTTTAACCAGCCTATTCTTGAAAAAATTATCAAGCGCTTTAAGGATAGCGTAAACCGTCAGATAATGCGTCAGGAAGCATTGGTTAATTATGAAATTGACGAATATGATGAACGTTTTCTTAGACATTTGGCTCTAGGGTATACAAAAGAACAGATAACAGGCTTGCGTGGCATGCCTTTCGGTGTAAAGAGTCTTGAAAAAAGACAAAATGAACTTGTTCGCAGATTGTTTCCTGATGGTAATGCAGGGATGGGAATTAATGCGACAAGGCTTGTAACGAGAGCTATTGAATTACATATACTTGATATAGACAATTTAAGGCCTGACGATTTGTAATAAATATTAATACGCATGATGTATCGCAGTAAATTCTTACCTTGGACAGCGTTGGCGTTGGCAATGTTATTGGTTTTTGTAATAGTGTTTTCGTGGATAGTCAGCTCTGTCAGCCCGTCATTGTCAATCCGGTCACTGATTAGTGGCGAAGGTGTAAGGTGGTTCATGGGAGGCTTTACTTCGTGTTTGTCAAGTCCTTTGCTCGTTTGGCTACTCGTCTGCAGTATTTCATGGGGAACTTTTGTTGATAGCGGGCTTCGTGATGTTATTAGAAATGTATATTGTGGTAAGGCTATAACATACAGGCAGAGACATGCTTTAGTAATATCATGTGTGTTGTTAATCTTATCCGGTATATTTGTTCTCCTTTTAGCCTTTATTCCTCATGCTGTGTTGCTTGGTGCAACAGGTCGCCTGTTTCCAAGTCCCTTCAGTTCAGGTATTATACCTTTAATTGCTTTTATTGTTGTAATAGTTTCAGTTGCATATGGTATATCTTGCGGTAAACTTTCAGATATTAGTCGTGTCTTCAGAAGTCTCTATGTAGGTGTGAAGATGTCGGCGCCTCTATGGCCATTGTATATTTTGGCAATGCAATTATATTTAGCAATAATGTTTGTGTTTTTTGATGTCTGACATTTTATGATTTTATTATATAGAATCTTTTGTCAAAATTCTATGCACTAAAGTATTCTTTGTGAAAACCACTGATTTAACATATATAACTCAATGAGTTTTGATTTCAAAATCAGTGGTTTTCATATTAGAAATCAGTGGCTTTTAAATCTTATTCTCATAAAATATATTTGTAGCGATTATAAATGTTGTTATGATAATGCCATTCATAATTTACACAACACATATAAAGCAATTGTTGAACGCGTTATATAAATTATCTGGATTGTCTTTAAATATGCCATATAATGCGCTTCCGCTTCCTGTCATTGATGCATAAATTGCACCAAGTTCATATAATTTATTTTTGATCTTTATAATTTCAGGATGAATATTGCTTATGCTTTGTTCAAAGTCGTTTACCAACTCTTCTTTCCATGTTTCAATGGATTGTTTAACAATATCTTTACAGCATTTTGCCGGTTCTTTTGGTGTTATATTGGCAAACGCTTCTTTAGTACTAATCATGATTGCAGGTTTTACAATTACCATTTTGTATTGACTTAGATTTACATCAACAGGTGTTAAAACTTCGCCAATACCTGTCGCAAATGAAGGTGTAGGGTTAATAAAGAAAGGACAATCAGCACCTAATTTTGCTGCCATTTCTTGCATTTCATTTATCGACATTTTTAAATTAAACATGTCATTGAGCATTTTTATTGTGTAGGCACAGTCTGCCGACCCTCCCCCCATACCGGCTTGTGTCGGAATGTTTTTAGTAAGTTTGACGCTTATTTTGGGAATATTGGTATAATGCTGTTTGACAAGATTATATGCTTTTACAATCAAGTTTTGTTGCAGGTCTCCATCAATGTTTATGCCTTTTATGCTAAGTGAGCATTCGTAGCATGTAGTAATATTGTCAGGTATCGCTTCTATGCATATTTCATCTTTAATATTAATCGGATAAAACACAGTCTCAAGGTTGTGGTATCCGTCAGGTCTTTTGCTGACAACATTTAGACCTAAATTTATTTTTGCGCATGGTTGTTGTATCATAGTCGTTATTTTTTTGTTGTAAAGATAGCTATTTAAATTGAATTTAATGGTCTTTAACCCGATAATTATTTGTATTTTTGCATTAAATTATTACTCGAATAATATGCCTGAAAATAAGAAATCACGTCAGATAGACAATAATAGTATTCACATGCAGCCTCAAGCAGTAGAGATTGAAAAGATGGTGCTTGGTGCGTTAATGATAGATAAAGATGCGTTTTCGGTTGTCAGTGAGATATTACATCCTGAAACTTTTTATGAACCTCGAAGTCAGAAGATCTACAGGGCTATTCAAACTCTTAGTTTAAATGAAGACCCTGTTGATATTATGACTGTTGTGGAAGAGTTGAAACGTGAGGGTACTTTGGATGAAGTTGGCGGACCAGGTTATATCTTGGAACTGAGCTCTCACGTTGCTTCGTCTGCGCATATAGAATATCATGCTAAGGTTTTGGCGCAGAAGTATCTTGCACGTCAGCTCATATCTTTTGCAAGTGTAATAGAAACCAAAGCTTTTGATGAAACTGTAGATGTTGATGAGCTGATGCAAGAGGCTGAAGGTTCATTGTTTGAACTTTCGCAAAAAAATATGAGACAGGATTACACCCAGATAGACCCTGTCGTTAAACAGGCTGTTGAGATATTGCAGAAGGCTGCAGCTAACAAAGGCGGTCTGACGGGTATTCCTACAGGATATACCAAATTAGATGACTATACAGCCGGATGGCAGAAGAGTGATTTGGTTATTATTGCCGGTCGACCAGCCATGGGTAAGACATCTTTTGCTCTGTCTTTGGCAAAGAACATCGCAGTTGATTATAATACTCCTATCGCTTTCTTCTCATTGGAAATGAACAATGTCCAGTTGGTAAACCGTCTGATATCTAATGTTTGTGAAATAGAAGGCAAGAAAATCCTTAATGGACAGTTAGATGATGAAGAATGGAAAAGACTGGATAAGAATGTCAGAAAACTTCAGGCTGCCCCTATTTATGTGGATGATACTCCAGGAATGTCTATTTTTGAGCTTAGGACAAAGGCAAGACGACTGGTTAGAGAGAAGGGTGTGAAGGTTATAATGATTGACTATTTGCAGCTGATGAATGCTAATGGGGCACGCTTTGGCAGCAGACAGGAAGAGGTTTCAACAATCAGCCGTTCTTTGAAGGGACTTGCCAAGGAACTTGATATTCCGGTGTTGGCCTTGTCACAGTTGAACCGTACAGTTGAAGGCCGTGAAGGAATTGAAGGAAAACGTCCTCAACTTAGCGACTTGCGTGAATCTGGTGCTATTGAGCAGGATGCGGATATGGTATTGTTTGTTCACAGACCTGAATATTACAGAATCTTTACTGACGAGAAAGGTAATGATTTGCACGGAAAGGCTCAGATTATTATTGCAAAGCACCGTAAGGGAGGAACAGGTGATGTGTTATTAAATTTCCGTGGCGAGTTTACCCGTTTTGAGAATCCTACTGATTCAGATAAGTCTCCGATTGGTGGAGGTGAGATTATTGGTTCTAAAATTAACGGAGATGATATGGGACCTTCTCCATATATTGGCGATCTTCCTGACAATGGTCCGTTGCCATTTTAGGCCTTTATGAGCTTAAATGTATGTAAAATGCAGCTTTGATTATACGTATTGTAAGATAAAGACTAAAAATAATATCAAATTATTTGTTTGATTGGATATTTATTTATAACTTTGCATTCAGATAAATAAATTAGTTGGAATATGATATTTAATATTGATTATTTGTTTACAATGAACCTACTACCACAATATGTTTTGTGGAAGGTATAACATGTGTTGTAATTTTAATGTATTATATATAAAGCCTTTCACACAGATGTGCGAAAGGTTTTTTGTTTAACAAAGAAATGAATATGACAAAAATGAGTGACAGGTTATTTATCTTTGACACAACTTTGAGGGACGGAGAGCAAGTTCCGGGCTGTCAGCTTAATACTGTTGAAAAAATACAGGTTGCAAAACAATTGGAGCAATTGGGTGTTGATGTTATTGAGGCTGGATTTCCAATTTCAAGTCCCGGTGACTTTAATTCAGTTATAGAAATATCTAAGGCTGTTACTTGGCCGACAATATGTGCATTGACTCGTGCTGTTGAAAAGGATATTGATGTTGCTGCCGAGTCGCTTAAATATGCAAAGCACAAGAGAATACATACAGGTATAGGAACAAGTGACTCGCATATAAAATATAAATTTAACAGTAATCGTGAAGAAATAATAGAACGTGCTGTGGCTGCTGTAAAATATGCCAAGAAATACGTAGAAGATGTGGAGTTTTATGCAGAGGATGCAGGACGAACAGATAACGAATATCTTGCACGTGTTGTCGAGGCTGTGATCAAGGCCGGTGCTACGGTGGTTAACATTCCGGATACAACAGGATATTGTTTGCCTGAAGATTATGGTAACAAAATCAAGTATTTGGTGGAGCATGTTGACAATATTGACAAAGCCGTTATATCTACACATTGCCATAATGACCTTGGTATGGCGACAGCCAATACGTTTAGTGGTGTTATCAATGGTGCAAGACAGGTTGAAGTTACTGTAAACGGAATAGGCGAGAGAGCCGGAAACACATCACTCGAGGAAATTGCAATGATTCTTAAATGTCATAAGAATCATGGTATTGAAACTAACATAAATACGACCAAAATTTATCCTACAAGCCGTATGGTCAGCAGTCTTATGAATATGCCTGTACAGCCTAACAAGGCTATTGTAGGCCGTAATGCTTTTGCTCATTCAAGCGGAATACATCAGGACGGTGTATTGAAAAATGCTGATACTTATGAGATAATGAATCCTAAAGATGTTGGACTGGACGACAATTCCATCGTTCTTACAGCACGTAGCGGCAGGGCTGCATTGAAATATCGTCTCGGTGTTCTCGGCGTTAAGATTGACAATGAAGAGAAACTTGATAAAATATATCAGAATTTCCTGAAACTTGCAGATAAGAAAAAGGAGATAAATGATGACGATATACTTATGTTGGCCGGTGCAGACAGAGCAGAGGCTCATGCTGTGAAGTTAGACTTCTTGCAGGTTACAACAGGAATGGGAGTTAAAAGTGTGGCAAGTATCGGACTTGATATTTCTGGTCAGAAATTTGAAGAGGCCTCAACTGGTAATGGTCCTGTTGATGCTGCAATAAAGGCCCTTAAGAAGATTATACAAAAACAAATGGTGCTAAAGGAATTTACCATTCAGGCAATAAGCAAGGGTTCTGATGATATTGGTAAAGTTCATATGCAGGTTGAGTATAATGGAAACATGTATTATGGCTTTGGTGCTAATACTGATATTGTGACTGCTTCAGTCGAGGCTTACATAGATTGTATAAACAAGTTCAAAAATTGATTGTGTATGAATACTCTTTTTGATAAAATATGGGATAAACATGTCGTTCAAGTCATAGATGACGGTCCTACACAGCTTTACATAGACCGCCTTTATTGTCATGAAGTTACTTCTCCTCAGGCATTTGACGGTTTGCGTGCGCGGGGACTTAAATGTTTCAGACCCGGTAAAATATTTTGTATGCCAGACCATAATACTCCGACACATGATCAGGATAAGCCTATTGAAGATCCTGTTTCAAGAAAGCAGGTTGAGGCTTTAAAGCGTAATGCTGAAGACTTTGGACTGGCATATTATGGTATGTTGGATAAAAATAATGGCATAATTCATGTCGTTGGTCCTGAAAAAGGTTTGTCATTGCCCGGTATGACGATTGTATGTGGCGATTCACATACAAGTACTCATGGAGCTGTTGGAGCATTGGCTTTCGGTATCGGAACGAGTGAAGTTGAAATGGTTATGGCTACTCAATGTATATTGCAGCAGAAGCCTAAATCGATGAGAATAACCATAAACGGAAAACTTGGCAAATGTGTTACGGCAAAGGATGTTGCTTTGTTCCTGATGTCAAAGCTGACTACCTCAGGAGCTACAGGATATTTTGTAGAGTATGCCGGTTCTGTTGTCGAGAATCTTTCAATGGAGGGGCGTCTTACTCTTTGTAACTTATCAATCGAAATGGGAGCCCGTGGAGGATTTGTCGCTCCGGATGAAACAACATTTGAGTATTTAAAAGGAAAAGAGTTTGCTCCTAAGGGAGAATATTGGGATAAGGCCGTAAGCTATTGGAGAACACTCAGAAGTGGTGATGATGCTGTGTTTGATAAAGAAATATCTTTTGATGCGTCTGAAATAGAACCACGAATAACTTATGGCACCAACCCGGGCATGGGTATCGGTATTACTGAAAATATTCCTGATATTGACGATATTGATGATGGTGGAAAAGAGTCATTTGTCAAAGCATTAAACTATATGGGCTTTAAGCCTGGTGATAATCTTATAGGGCATAAAGTAGATTATGTTTTTTTAGGTGCCTGTACAAATGGACGAATAGAGGACTTTAGAGCTTTTGCATCAGTTGTTAAAGGTAAGAAAAAAGCCGAAAACATTACTGCATGGCTGGTTCCCGGTTCATGGGCCGTTGAAAGGCAAATACGTGATGAGGGACTTGATAAAATATTATGTGATGCCGGATTCTCCATACGCCAGCCCGGATGTTCGGCATGTCTGGCAATGAATGATGATAAGGTTCCAGAAGGGAAATATTGTGTTTCGACAAGTAACAGAAACTTTGAGGGCAGACAAGGTCCTGGAGCAAGAACAATTTTGGCGAGTCCTATTGTTGCCGCAGCTGCAGCTGTGACAGGAGTTATAACCGATCCGCGGACGTTGGTCTGACTTTTATGTTGAATAAATTTGTATAGAAAATCAGTTTATCATGAAACAGAAATTTAATGTGATAACAAGTACATGTGTTCCATTACCGTTGGAGAATGTGGACACAGATCAGATAATCCCTGCACGTTTCTTAAAGGCTACAGACAAAAAAGGATTTGGTGAGAATCTGTTTAGAGACTGGCGATATAACAAAGACGGCTCTTTGCGTAAGGATTTTGTTTTAAATGACCCTAAATATGGAGGAGAAATTCTTGTAGCAGGTAAGAACTTTGGATCAGGTTCTAGTCGTGAGCATGCTGCATGGGCTATTGCCGGATATGGTTTTCGGGTTGTTGTAAGCAGCTTCTTTGCCGATATACATAAAAATAATGAATTAAATAATTTTGTACTTCCTGTTGTCGTATCTGAGGAGTTCCTTTCAGAATTGTTTAAAAGCATAGAACTTGATCCAAAGACTGAAGTTACGGTAGATTTGCCAAATCAGACAATCACAAACAATGCAACTGGCCACAAAGAGATATTTGATATTAACGGCTATAAAAAACAATGTTTAATGAATGGACTTGATGATATTGATTATCTTTTACGAAATAAAGATAAGATAGAAAGATGGGAACATCTGAATGAGTGAATGTATATGTGGTAAATAATAAGTGGAATGTTGAAACAAATTAAAGTGTTGTGTATAAATTAAATCGTAAAAGATGAAGGATTTGTAAATTTAAGTATTATCTTTGTTATGTCTATGAAAAGCCTTGAATATTTAGAGTCATTGCTATGTTTCTTTTACTCAGGCATGGCATAAACTTTGATAAAAGCAAATCCTAAGACATTGAATATTGTTGAGTTATAACAGATAATTTATAAAACATGTTATTATGAATCTTAAGATAGCAGTTCTACCCGGTGATGGAATAGGACCGGAAATTATAAAGCAGGGCGTTAATGTTATTGATGCAATTGCTGAAAAGTTTGGTCATAGTATTGAATATAAGGAAGCTATTTGTGGAGCACACGCAATAGATTTGGTAGGTGATCCTTTCCCTGAAGATACGTTCAATATATGTAAATGGGCTGACGCAGTGTTGTTTGCAGCTGTTGGCGACCCGCGTTTTGACAATGATCCTACGGCAAAAGTAAGACCGGAACAAGGGCTTTTGGCTATGCGAAAGAAACTTGGTCTTTTTGCTAACGTTCGTCCTGTTCAGACATTTAAGTGTCTGTTGCATAAGTCTCCGTTGAAGGATGAAATAATAAAGGATGCCGATTTTATCTGCATAAGAGAACTTACCGGGGGAATGTATTTTGGAGAAAAGTATCAAGATAATGAAAAAGCTTACGATACAAACTATTATACACGTCCGGAAATTGAGCGTATTTTAAGAGTGGCATATCAGTTTGCTCTTAAACGTAAACATCATGTAACAGTTGTAGACAAGGCAAATGTGTTAGCCTCAAGCAGGCTTTGGCGCCAAGTTGCAAAGGAAATTGAAAAGGAATATCCTGATGTAACAACTGATTATATGTTTGTAGACAATGCATCTATGCGTATGTTGGTTGAGCCGACTTTCTTTGATGTAATGGTTACGGAAAATACTTTTGGGGATATCCTTACCGATGAAGGCAGCTGTATATCTGGAAGTATGGGATTGTTGCCATCTGCTTCAACAGGAGAGAGTACGCCTGTTTTTGAACCGGTACATGGCTCATGGCCGCAGGCTGCCGGTAAAAACATTGCAAATCCTTTGGCTCAGATATTATCTGTAGCTATGCTTTTCGAATATTTTGATCTTAAAGATGAAGGACAACTTATACGAAAGGCTGTTGACGCTTCGCTTGATGCTAATGTACGTACTCCAGAAATTCAGGTGGAAGGCGGAAAACATTACGGAACAAAGGAAGTTGGCGAATGGATTGTTGATTATATAAGAAAGGCGTAATATTTTGTACGGCAAGTTTGGCCATTAAATAGTAAAACATTCTGCTTATTTTGATAATATGTTAATGACTATGGTCTTATCAGTCTGATTGTCAGAATGTTATGGCAATTTTGCTGATAGGCGGTTTTTAACCATTTTAAAATACGGCATATTAGAATATAAAAGGCCGCATATTGTGATGTGAAAGCATAGGTTTTACACTACAATATGCGGCCTTTTATAATTGTTTTTATTCAAGCCTATTTTATGTGTCGTATAAAATGACAATTGTTTATAAAACTGATTCGTTTGGTTTTGGTGAGTATGAATAAATAAAAAAGCCAGAAACACCAAACAGGTTTCTGGCTTAATTAATATTATTTATTCTTCAGTTTTGCAAGTGATTCTTTTAATAATGCAATCTTTTCTTCGGAATCATGTTGCTTCTTTCTTTCAAGCGCAACAACAGCTTCAGGTGCATTAGCCACAAATTTTTCGTTTGAAAGCTTTTTCATTACACCTGCAAGGAAGCCTTCAAGGTGCTTGAGCTGAGCTTCTTGCTTTTCGATTTCAGCTTCTACATCAATAAGGTTTCCGACAGGAACAGCATATTCTTCAGTCCCGACCATAAACTGTATCATATCAGATGATTTGCCTTCTGCGACATTTATAGATTTCAGGTTTGCCATCTTTTTAGTAATATCGTCGTATTCGGCATATTTATTTTCGCTGATAGCCAACAATTCAAGTCCTTCCTTGGGTGATATGTTCTTCTGATTTCTTATTGTTCTTATGTTGCTGATAATTTGTTTTACATTTTCGATGTCAGCTACTAATTCCTCATCTTCTTTAGTTGATGCCGGAATTGACAGACAGTCACGCATTATGCTTTCACCTTCTTTACGTTCATATATGTGCTGCCATAACTCTTCCGTGATGAATGGCATGAACGGATGCAGCATTTTCAACAGATCATTGAAGAATTTCAATGTCATGTCGTAAGTCGCACGGTCGATAGGTGAACCATAGTTTGGCTTGATCATTTCAAGATACCAGCTTGAGAATTCATCCCAGAAGAGGCGATAAACAGCCATAAGAGCTTCTGAAATACGATATTTCTTAAACAGATCGTTTATCTCGTCATTTGTAATCTTGAGTTTAGCCTCAAACCATCTTACGGCAATATTGTTTGATGCAGGCTGCTCTGTGTCTGCTACTTCCCATCCTTTAACCAGGCGGAATGCATTCCATATCTTATTATTGAAGTTTCTTCCTTGTTCACACAGGCTTTCATCAAATAGAATGTCGTTGCCGGCAGGTGCAGACAGCATCATTCCCATACGTACACCATCAGCTCCGAACTTCTCGATAAGTTCAATTGGGTCAGGACTATTGCCTAAACTCTTACTCATCTTTCTGCCAAGCTTGTCACGTACAATGCCTGTGAAGTATACATGTTTGAACGGGAATGTTCCTTTATATTCATATCCTGCCATAATCATACGTGCAACCCAGAAGAAGATAATGTCTGGAGCGGTAACCAAGTCAGAAGTCGGATAATAATATTTTATTTCTTCGTTATCAGGATCATTGATGCCGTTGAATACAGATATTGGCCACAGCCAAGATGAGAACCATGTATCAAGACAGTCTTCATCCTGTTTAAGGTCGTTTATCGTAAGATTATTGTTTCCACTCTTTTCTTTTGCCATTACCAGAGCCTCTTCGGGAGTTTCCGCAACAACGAATCCTCCGTTATTAGGCAAGTAATATGCAGGAATACGATGTCCCCACCAAAGTTGACGACTGATACACCAATCCTTGATATTTTCAATCCAATGACGGTAAATGTTCTTATATTTTGCCGGATAGAACTTAATTTCATCGTTCATAACCGGTGGAAGAGCCATATCAGCAAAGTGTTGCATCTTCAGGAACCACTGTGTTGAGAGTTTTGGCTCAATAGGCACATTGGTTCTTTCTGAGAAACCTACTTTATTGTTGTAGTCTTCAACCTTCTCAAGCAGTCCGGCTTCTTTAAGGTCTTTCTCAATCTGAATTCTTACATCCATTCTGTCCATGCCGACATACATGCCGGCAGCTTCAGATATTGTACCGTTGTCGTTAAATATGTCAATTGATTCGAGATTGTGTTTTAGACCTAATGCATGGTCGTTTATATCATGTGCAGGGGTTACTTTGAGACATCCCGTTCCGAATTCAATATCAACGTAGCTGTCTTCGATGACTGGAATCTGACGGTTAACCAAAGGAACGATAACGTGTTTACCTTTTAACCATGTGTTCTTAGGGTCGTCAGGGTTAATACACATTGCAGTATCACCCATGATTGTTTCAGGGCGTGTTGTTGCTACAATGGCATATTTCTCAGGCTCTTCTACAACTTTGTATCTAAGATAGTACAGTTTGCTGTGCTCATCTTTGTATATGACTTCTTCGTCACTTAGGGCAGTCTGTGCTTTAGGATCCCAATTGACCATGCGCACTCCACGATAAATAAGTCCTTTGTTGTATAAATCGCAGAAAACTTTTATTACTCCTTTTGAACGTTTCTCGTCCATAGTAAATGCTGTTCTGTCCCAATCACAGCTTGCACCGAGTTTTCTCAGCTGCTTTAAAATTATGCCGCCGTGCTCATTTGTCCAATCCCATGCATGTTTAAGAAACTCGTCGCGTGTCAAGTCGGTCTTCTTTATGCCTTCTTGTGCCAGCTTATTTACAACTTTTGCTTCTGTTGCAATAGAGGCGTGGTCGGTTCCTGGTACCCAGCATGCATTTTTTCCTTCCATTCTGGCACGTCTTACCAAGATATCCTGAATAGTATTGTTAAGCATGTGCCCCATATGAAGCACTCCTGTTACGTTTGGTGGAGGTATTACTATAGTGTAAGGCTCTCTTCCGTCTGGCTTACTACTGAAAAGTTTGTTGTCAAGCCAATATTGATACCATTTTGACTCGACATCTTTTGGGTCATACTTACTTGCAAGTTCCATTTCTTATCTTATTTTTATTTATTTTGCCTAATTCAATAAAAAACGTTGCAAATTTACAAAATATTCGTGGAAAATATCTACATTTGCATAACTAAAATATACAATTATGCATACTAAAGAAGAAAAACTCGCAGCTTTCGGACGTTTGCTGGATGTGCTTGATACATTGCGTGTAAAGTGTCCCTGGGATAAGAAGCAGACAAATGAAAGCCTGAGACCAAATACGATAGAAGAGGTTTATGAATTGTGTGATGCCTTGATGAAAGACGACAAAAAAAATATATGCAAAGAGCTTGGTGACGTTTTTATGCATGTATGTTTTTATGCTCTAATTGGAAGTGAAACAGGAGATTTCGACATTGCTGATGTGTGTAATGTTGAGGCTGATAAGCTTATTTTCAGACATCCTCATGTTTATGGTAATGTTAAGGCTGATACTGTAGATAAGGTACTTGAAAACTGGGAGCAGATAAAGTTAAAAGAAAAAGACGGCAACAAACGCGTGCTTTCTGGTGTACCGGCGGCATTGCCTTCTCTTATCAAGGCTTATCGTATTCAGGATAAGGCGCGTAATGTTGGCTTTGACTGGCAGGATAAAGGAGATGTTTGGGGTAAGGTCAGAGAGGAACTTGCTGAACTTGAGGCCGAACTGCGTAAGGAAGATAACGAAGCTTCTGAAAAGGAATTGGGCGATTTCCTGTTCAGCGTTATCAATGCTGCACGTCTTTATCATTTAAATCCTGATACGGCGTTGGAACATACGAATCAGAAATTTATACGGCGCTTTAATTATATTGAAGATCATTCAATAAAAGCCGGCAAACCTTTGACAGAGATGAGTTTGGCAGAAATGGATGAATTATGGAATGAAGCCAAAAAAAAGGAGCAAACAAACAATTAAATTATATAAGACCATGAATAAACTATGTTGGATATTCTTGCTATGTTGTCTGATTACCGTCGGATGTGACAACAAAAAAGCAACAACTGTAGTTGCCGACAATATTTCTGACAGTACAGAAGTTGATACTACGGTTTATGGCAAGTGTGGAGAAGGTACGGCGATGCACACATTAGAACTTATCACCGACAAGGGTGACACTATGGTGTATACGTTAGAAGGAGTTGATACCTGTTCGGACGTTCAGGGGGGCTTATTTGTTGGCGACCGATTGGCGGTAATAGCCGGGCAAAAATGTGATGAAGGCGTTTTTGCAAAAAAAGTGATAAATCTTACATCTCTTTTAGGCAAATGGACAAGCCTTGACAAGAGTTTTGAAATATGTGAAGGTGGTATTGTTGAAGGTGGGGCTAAAGAGCCAAGACCTTATACAGAATGGAAAATTCTTAATGGCAGATTAATATTGTCTGCTGATACGTTTGATATTTTTTCTTTAGGCGCGGATTCTTTATATCTTGAAAATGCTGAAGGCATATATGGATATAAGAGAATGTCAAAAGAAACAAAATAAGTTGATTTTTAATGAGTTAAATTATTGAAATGCAGCCATTTAAAGTTTATATACTTGGATGCGGCAGTGCTTTGCCAACTTTGAAGCATAACGCTTCTTCGCAGATTGTCCTAATACGTGACAAAGTGTTCATGATAGACTGCGGCGAAGGTACGCAAGTTCAGCTGCGACGTTCTCGTATAAATTTTAATAAGCTTTCTGCTGTTTTTATAACTCATTTGCATGGTGATCATTGTTTTGGACTTATCGGCCTTATTTCAACCTTTGGTATGCTTGGCAGAATAAGTCCATTGCATATTTATGCACCCAAAGACTTTTTCCCTATTTTGCAGCAACAATTGGATGTTTTTTGTTGTGGGTTAGAATATAAGGTGGTATTTCATCCTGTTGATACCGAAAAAAATGATATCATATATGAGGATAGAAGTCTGACTGTTACCTCTATTCCGTTGAATCATCGTATAGCATGCTGTGGCTATCTTTTCCGTGAGAAGAGCACTTTGCCACATATTAGACGTGACATGATAGATTTTTATAAAATTCCTGAATGTCAACGCAATAACATTAAAAATGGTGCAGACTGGATAACAGCTGATGGTGAAGTTATACCAAATTCGTATTTGACCTCTCCATCTGACCCGCCAAGGTCTTATGCATATTGTTCTGATACAAAATATATTCCAGATTTATATAAGATGGTTAAGGGCGCTGATATGTTGTATCATGAGGCAACATATTGCAGTGAGAATGAAAACCGTGCTAGTTTGTATTATCATAGTACTGCTAAGCAGGCTGCTACTGTTGCGCTTAAAGCTGGTGTAAAAAAACTTGTAGTCGGACATTTTTCGGCACGTTATGAAAATGAAGATGTTATATTGAAAGAAGCACAGTCGGTGTTTCCTAATACATCGTTGGCTAACGAAATGGTTGTTTTTGATGTATAATTGTAAAAATAGTTTGTAATATTTGGTAATATCGTAAAAATAGTTTATCTTTGCCATAATAAAGAAACTTTTATGATAAGGAATCTACTTTTTATCCCGTGTGTAGTGTTGCTTTTATCTTTTGCAACTCCATCAATTGCCTATGCAGATACGGCGATTGAGATAATTGATGTGGAGAGTCAGAACGTTTCTATTACGATAAGTTCTTCTTCTATACGTGTCGTAGGAGCTAATGGACAGATGCTTTATATATATAATGTTGCCGGGGTGAAAATTATGAGTATAAAAATTGACAGCTCTGACAGATATTATGATTTAAACCTTCCTAAGGGGTGTTACATCGTTAAAGTTGGTAAGGTTGTAAGAAAGATTTCTGTTAAATAGTATTTTGTCTGTTTTGTTGAAACTGTTATTTTTTTTATTTTTTATTGTTATCGTTTCCTCTTGTCATGAGAAAACGGAAAATATAAATAAGGATCTTAGTTTAGAGGCCTATTCAGATTTAAAGGTAGCAAAGTATTCTTTGGATGTAGATAAAATTAGAAGTCAAATATTGAGACTTGCATTCAATGATGGGGTAGCCTTGCCTATGGATGGCCGTGTGATTAAATATTATAAGGATAATAATCCTTTAATATGGGTTAACCGTTCTGGTGTGTATGAACGTGCTGATACATTTTTATGTATACTTAAGGGTATAGATTATTATGGATTGAGAAAAAAGGCTTTTCGTGTATCTGAAATAGAAAATGATATTAATCGTATACGTGATTTGAAATTTTCTTATCCTGATACTGACATCAATGATGTTATGGCTCGTTTGGAATATAATCTTACTAAAGCATATTTCAGATATTCAGCAGGTCAATATTTCGGATTTGTTAATCCTGATTATCTTTATAATAATTTAGAAAAAAATGAAGTCGATTCGACAGCAATGAAATACAAGCAGTTATGTGATTTAAATGTACTGAAGCCAGATTCTAAATTTTATTCAAAGGCTGTAAAGGCTGCTTGCTGTGATAGTGTGTCTGAATTTTTGGATGATGTTGTTCCGCATGGTGTATTGTTGGATGCAATGTTACAGTTGCTTCACAAGTCAAGTTCTTCGTCACAACGATTAAAGATTTTGTGTAATATTGAGCGCTGCCGTTGGCGTATGCGTGGCATTTCTAATGCTGATGCTTATAGGAAATATGTTATAGTGAATATCCCCTCGTTTGACTTGCGTGCAGTTGATAATGGTAATGTACAAACCATGAATATATGTTGTGGTGAAGTGAAATATAAGACACCATTGTTGGCAAGTTGGATTAAACGTATGGATGTAAATCCGCAATGGATAATACCAAAGAGCATATCAAAGTCTTTTTTGTATAATTTTTCTTACATGCATCGGATGGGGATGTATGTTTTGGATAAGGAAAAGGGTAAATTGCCTCCGGAACAGGTTTCATATGACAAAATAATGTCTAATGAGCAACATATAGTGCAGTCTGGAGGGAGAAAAAATGCTCTTGGGCGTATAATATTCAGATTTGATAATAATTTCTCTGTATTTTTACATGACACTTCATCTCCATGGCTTTTTAAACGATCACAAAGGGCTTTGAGTCATGGATGTGTTAGAGTTGAGAAACCTTTTGAGTTGGCTTTGTTCTTACTAGGTGAAAGATCCGAAGACATGGAAGATAAGCTGAAGTATTCAATGTCAGTTGATTTTATCAATGATGTTGATTCGATGAAGAAAAGAAACATTGATAGGAAACGTTTAATAAGTACTTTAAGGGTAACTCCTCAAATACCTTTATATATTACATATTACACCATATACTATAATGCGGACGGAAAATTGGCGGAGTATGATGACGTTTATGGTTATGATGATGTCTTGATAGAAAAATTATCCCCGTTTTTTGAATGATATGGCACTTAATGAGGACATAATATGCAAGATGCTGGGTTCAGAAGCAACAAAGAGGAATGCTTTCAATGCAATCGTAAAGCTGTATGGCGAAAGGTTGTATTGGAAAATACGTTATATTGTGCTTTGTCATGATGATGCCAATGATGTCCTTCAAAATACTTTTCTGAAAGCTTGGAATAATATTGATTCATTTCAAAATAAGTCGAAACTGTTTACTTGGTTGTGTAGTATTGCTATTAATGAAGCATTGGATTATTTGCGGAAAAATAAAAATGGCTCGACTATTGATATTGCAGAAGTTCAATCTGTGTCGAAAACGCTAATGGCGGATGAATATTTTGATGGTGATGAGGCGCATGCTATGCTGCTTGAAGCTGTTGCAACTTTGCCTGACGTTCAGAGAACGGTTTTTAATTTGAAGTATTTTGATAATATGAAATATAGTGAAATTAGTGAAATACTTAATACTTCCGAAGGTGCATTAAAGGCCTCATATCACATTGCTGTGAAAAAAATATCGGATTATTTTCATTTGCATGAATGATTTTTATGAAAAGCCAATTAAACTTTTTGGGAAATTTATCGTCTTTAATATTAAAGAGGAATTATTATGAAAGAAGAAATATTGCTTAAACAAAAATTTGGCAATAATATGCCATTCATGGTTCCTGAGGGATATTTTGATTCTTTGGAGAAAAATTTAATGCAAAATATACCTGAAACTAAAGCTTCTCAGAAGCCTTTGAAAAGAAGCATTTTTATGCGTCCTTTAAGATGGGTTGCATGTTTTGCTGCTGTTTTATTGGTTTCAGGAGCAATATATTTTAATGGTATTAAGGATAAATCTGATTTTAATCAGAATGACAACATTTCTGAGAATATTTCATCATCGTCATATTCGGATTATATGTTAGATGAAATTTCTGATTGTGCAATGTTTGATAATGATGATTTTTATTCTTATGTAACAAATGAATGATTTTATAAAAATGAAGAGAACTATAGTTGTTTTGCTTTTCTTTTTTGCATTATGTGTTATTAATGCTCAAAATAAGCAAAGACATATAACACCGGAACGTTTTCAGGCTGAGTTGGAGCAGTATATAACAAAAAAGGCAGGACTTACTCCTGTTGAAGCTTCGAAATTCTTTCCAATATATTCCGAGATGTTGCGTAAACAGCGGGCTATACATGACGAAATTAAAACTTTAAAAAGAATAAAGCCTTTGACAGATGCTGAGTGTAAGCAGAATATTTTAAAACGTGATCAATATGAAATTGAGATAAAAAATATACAAAGAACCTATCACGAGAAGTTTATGAATGTACTTCCTGCATGCAAGGTCTATGATATAATAAAGGCTGAAGAACGTTTTCATCGTCAGATCTTCAAGAAAGCCGCAGACAGAATGCGCCATAAGAAAAAATAATATTATATTTATGTATATTCATTGTTGTGCGTAGTATGTACGATTTTATCATTTAGCGTTATGTAAGTCGGTAAGATATCTTTTATGTTTTTTGATTGTCAGCAAAAGAGAACTTATCGTTAACGCTTCGAAAATCGTAATATTTTAGTCGCGGATATTTGTAATCTAAATTTTATTATATTGTATAATGATGTTTCGTTAAGCATTATCGGTGAGTTTCGTTCTATTTTGCTACAGGCCTGTTTAATACTTATAATTATGCCGCTTTTGCATCAAAAGTGGCATTTTTTATGTATAAATAATATACCCATTTTTTATATACCTGAGCCTGGCGTTTGTTGTATTGAAGTATTATTTTAATAATACTATTGTAAGGCTCTTATCTCTTTATTATAAAGAATCCTAGTCTGTGGGCAACATTTTTCTTATTTAGTGATAGTAAAATGTAGCATCCATTATTAATTTTGCTTATATCTGCGTATTTTTCTTTATATGGACGTATGGCAATTATATTACCTGTAAGGCTTTTTATAATGACATATTCACAGTCAAGGGCTGACCCTTTATTTGGTAAGATAAGTTTTTTTCCGTCGTTTTGTATAAACTTCTCTTCTCCCGTATAATTATTAAATGATGCCTGTTGTAATGGCATGCTCTCATTTCCATATCTGTTGATACTGGTTATAGCATAGTAGAATTTGTTTTGTGAATATTTCTTTATTGTTATGTGGTTATTTTTGATTCTTGTTGCTAATAGATTTCTTGCATCATCAATGTCTACTGGAAAACTTTTACTGGCATAGACATTATACATGAGACCTCCTTCCTCGTTATTATCCACATTGTTCCATGTGATGACCTCATCTTCACCTACTATTTGTGTTGATATATTTTGTGGCGATTGCGGTCTCTTGTTATTTACCCATTTCATGGGAGGTGTGAGGGCAGGGTATAAGTTGAACTCATCTTTTGTAAATAAGTATAAATTTTTAACGTTGTCACAAAAGAATCTGTTTCTGAAGAATGCATATCCCATACCGTTAAATCTAGATACATGCATCTGTCTCTTTATTTCGTCGATATTCCAATTACCTTCTGATGGTGATAAAAAATAAATACCGAGTCCTGGTACGATGGTCTTACCATAGCTGTTTTCTTTCCAATCCATTGCGAACGGATAGAATTGATTGCCACGAAAATACATCATTGGATAAATTTGGTCCATCAGTCCTTCCCTTAACCATCTTTGAGCATCTTGGCATCCTTTATTGTATGCATTCCAACCACGACTTGAATATCTTGTTAAATCATCGAATTTACCTATTGGAGCACAACTTAATTTCACCCAAGGCTTTATGCTTTTTACACTTTGATTTATTTCTTTTACTATGTTAGTTATATTTTTTCTAGCCTCAGTTAGTGGAATTGACAAATTCCATTTTTCTGGATATCTGATATAGTCAAGATGTATGCCGTCTATATCATAATTTTGTGTAATTTCTTTACATATATTTGACAGATATTGTGCGGCAATAGGGCTTGACGGATTGATAAATCCATCTTGTCCAATTTTGGTTATCATTTTGGGATACTTTTTACGCAAAGTTTTACATCCCAGGCCATTCCACTTTCCTATAGGTATAGTGACAATCCATGCATGCACTTCCATACCTCTATTATGACATTCTTTTATGGCAAAAGCTAAAGGATCATATCCTGGTGATTTGCCTGGAAATCCAGAACAGCAGCCATCCCACGGCTCGATGGCAGACGGATAAATTACTGTACCCCGTATTCTTGTTTGTAACAATATGGTATTTATATTGGCCTTTTGCAGTTTGTCAAGAATATCTGTCAATTCTTTTTTTTGTCTAGATATAGATGTTGGGGTTTGTGCATATACATGAGGCCAGTCAAGTCCTCCAATTGTTGTAAGCCATACAGCTCTTACTTCATATTTAGGATGTTCCTTAAAAATATTGCTTTGAGCTAGACATGTGTATGTAGCCTTAATAAAAAGAAAAAACAATATGATTGCAGTATTAATGGAATTTTTTGTTGAAATTTTCATCTGATAATGTGTAAGTATATAATAATGCAAAGTTATATTATTTTTTTGTGTTTTTCAAATTAAATATGTACTTTTGCATATGATTGGAAAAATAAAAAATAATAGGAATATTTTTCATATATGATATATGGATAGTATATATTCAGGTTTCATGTATGTTTCGTTTCTGTCTATTTTTTTAATTTGATTTATGTATATTGTAATAGTAAATGAGAAAAACAATATTAATATGAAAAAAATTATAATGTTACTGGCTTTTATGGCTTTGACACTTTCTGGATACGCTCAGTTTGAACAAGGTAAGTATTATGTTGGTGCTTCACTCAGCGGACTTGATGTTAATTACAGCGGATCTGAAAAATTTAATTTAGGTCTTGATGTCAAAGCTGGTTATCTTCTGTATGATGATTGGATGATAACGGCTCAGGCTGGAATTCAGCATAGCGGTAATGATGATATTGCTGATACGTATTCAGTTGGTATTGGCGGACGTTATTATATTGTGCAAAATGGTTTGTATCTTGGCGTGAATGCAAAGTTGATACATGCTAATCATAATTACAATGATTTGATGCCTGGTTTAGAAGTCGGTTATGCATTTTTCTTAAACAGAACGGTAACTATTGAACCGGCAGTATATTATGATCAGTCGTTTAAAAATCATTCTGATTATTCAAAGATTGGTCTGCGTATAGGAATTGGTATTTATCTATAGAATTTTAAATAACTTAATATATGTATTCAGTTGACGAATTAGAAGACAGACTAATAGATTTGTCTTTTGCCGAAGATATCGGTGATGGTGATCATACTACATTGTGTTGTATTCCGGAAAGTGCTATCGGTAAATCTCATTTGTTGATAAAGGAGGATGGTATTCTTGCTGGGGTAGAAGTCGCTAAAAGGGTTTTTGCGAGATTTGATCCAACTCTGAAAGTTGAGGTACTTATTAATGATGGCTCTCGTGTTAAAAAAGGTGATATTGCAATGATTGTATCTGGTAAAGTTCGATCATTGTTGCAGACAGAACGATTGATGTTGAATATCATGCAGCGAATGAGTGGTATAGCGACAACTACAAATAAATATGTAGAGTTATTGAAAGGAACCAAAACGCATGTTCTTGATACAAGAAAGACCACACCTGGTATGCGCATGTTGGAGAAACAGGCTGTAAAAATTGGCGGTGGTGTGAACCATCGTATAGGCTTATTTGATATGATTCTGCTTAAAGATAATCATGTTGATTTTGCAGGCGGAATAAAGAATGCAATAGATAGATGTCATGCTTATCTAAAAGAAAAGTCACTTGATTTGAAGATTGAAATAGAAGTACGTAATTTTGATGAACTTCAACAAGTTTTAGATTGCGGAGGAGTCGATAGAATAATGCTAGACAATTTCTCTGTTGAAAATACAAAGAAAGCAGTTGAAATGATTGCAGGAAAATATGAAACCGAATCAAGTGGAGGTATAACTTTTGATACTATTAGAAGTTATGCAGAATGTGGCGTCGATTTTGTTTCTGTCGGTGCCCTTACACATTCTGTTAAATGTCTTGACATGAGCTTTAAGGCTTGTTAAGGCTTATCGCTTTTTAGTATTTACATGCTGACTGGATATAAACGAATCTTTTATGAAGTTTATGTCTTGTCAGAATGTAAATACATTTTTAATATTTTACTAAATATCCGAATAGAAAATGTTGAGTTTATTTTCGTCATTATTCCTTTCTGCGGCGTTAGCATTTTGCTCACCTGTGAATTATCCAATTTCACTTGCCGGTAATTTTGGCGAACCTCGTCCAAATCATTTTCACGGAGGTATTGATGTCAGAACAGGACAGGTTGAGGGGAAACCTGTATTTTCTGTTGCCGATGGATATGTAAGCAGAATCACGGTTGGACTTGGTGGCTTTGGTAATGCTATATATGTAAACCATCCTGGAGGAAAAACGAGTGTGTATTGTCATTTGAAAAAGTTTGTGCCTCAATTAGCTGCGATTGTACATAAATGGCAATATCAAAATCAAACATGTTTTGCTGATGTTAAGTTTAAACCTACGGATTTCCCTGTATCAAAGGGACAATTGATAGCTGTTAGCGGAAATACAGGAGCGAGCAGGGCCCCTCATTTACATCTTGAGTTTCATGATACGAAAACTTGGAGTTATCTTGATCCTTTACAGTATTTAAAAGATTTTGTTAAAGATACTACTCAGCCAATAGCTCATTCGTTTATGGCATATCCAGTAGAAGGTGAGGGGGTGTTTTGTGGTTCATGTAACAAACAGTCGTATGGCTTTTCCTCAACTTCTTTATCTAGAAAGTTTACTGCATGGGGTAATGTAGGATTTGGAATATGGGCAAATGATTATATGGAGGGTAGTTTTGGCATCTTGGGTATACGTAATACAAGACTGACTGTTGATGGGAAGATTGTATTTGAGAGTGATGTGGATAGTATACCTGATTTTTGTAACAGAATGGTTAATTCCTGGGGTGATTATGAACATTATTGTCGTACAAATGTTTGGTATATGAAATCATTTATAGAGCCAGGAAACCATTTGCCAATACTTTATGCTGAGAGTAATTATGGTGTTGTTACTTTTGATAAGGAACGTGATTATAAAGTAGTGTACACTATCACAGATGTATTTGGTAATTCACGCGATTATTCTTTTGTCGTGCGTGGAGTAAAACAAATTATACCGCAAAAGAAAATTCCCGATTTCATGAATCTAGTGAAGTATGATAGAGTTAATTCTTTTCAACGCCCTGGAGTAAGTTTGTTCCTTCCCAAGGGAGTACTTCCGGGTGATGTGGAATTGCGTCCTACTGTAAAGTTTCAGCCAGGGAATTATTCTGATGAATGGAGCTTTTATGGTAAATCCTATCCTCTTTTTAGTTGGGTAAACTTAAGCATTAAACTTAATAAGCCGGTTAAAGATAATAATAAGTTATATATCATAAGCCATTTTGGTATTGATAGATATATGGGCGGAGATTTCCATGATGGATGGGTTACTGCACGCGTTCGTGAGTTAGGTGCAAAATATGAAATAGCTTATGATGATGTCCCTCCCGTATTGACTATGGCTAATAGTTCAGGCAGATTTATTCGTGTTTCAGCTTCAGATTTAGGTAGTGGGCTGAAATCTATTAAAGGCTACGTTGATGGAAAATTCGTACTTTTTGAATATCAAGAAAAGGCTCATATCTATATTTGTGATTTAGGTGCTTCCCCTGTTGCTAAAACAGGTAATTTGCATGATATTAAATTGATCGCAGTTGACAATCTTGATAATAAAAAAATCTTAACCGCACATTTCAATTATTAATCAAATAATAAAGTAGAGTTATGAAAAGAATAGTATTGATGTCTTTTATGCTTGCTGTATATGCCATCTCATGGGCGTGTACAAATTTTATAGTAGGAAAAAAAGCAAGTGCTGACGGGTCTGTTATTTGTTCGTATAACGCTGATGATTATGGACTGTTTATTGGGTTGTGTCATTATCCGGCAGGTAGACATGAAAAAGGTACAATGCGTAAAATATATGATTGGGACACCAATGTTTATCATGGCCAGATACCTGAAGCAGAAGAGACATATAATGTTATAGGTAATATTAATGAGTATCAGGTTTCTATAGGTGAGACTACTTTTGGAGGTAGGTCGGAACTTGTTGATACTACTGGTATCTTAGATTATGGGTCTTTAATATATATAGCTTTGCAGCGTTCAAAAACGGCTCGTGAAGCAATAAAGGTAATGACAACTCTTACAGATAAATATGGGTATTGTTCAGAGGGTGAGACGTTTACGATATGTGATCCTGAAGAAGCCTGGATAATGGAGATGATAGGTAAGGGACCTGGACGTAAAGGTGCGGTATGGGTCGCTGTTAGGATTCCTGATGATGCAATATGTGCTCATGCAAACCAAAGTCGCATACGTACATTTAATCAAAAGGATAAGAAAAATGTCATGTATTCCAAAGATTGTATAAGCTTTGCAAGAGATATGGGATGGTTTAATGGTAAAAATGAAGATTTTAGCTTTTGTGAAACTTATGCATATCCAGACTTTTCTGGGCGTCGCTTCTGTGAGGCGCGAGTTTGGAGCTTTTTTAATCATTTTTCGTCAGATATGAACCGTTATTTGCCGTATGCGGAAGGTAAAGTTAAAAATGCGGAGCCGATGCCATTGTGGATTAAGCCAAATAGAAAGGTAAGCGTACAAGACGTTCAGGCTTGTATGCGAGACCATTATGAGGGAACACCATTTGCTTTGGACAATGATCCTGGCCAAGGTGTATGGAATATGCCATATCGTCCGACTCCATTAACATATAAGGTTGATGGTAAAGATTATTTTAATGAACGTCCGACATCAACACAACAAACAGCATTTTCGTATGTTGCTCAACTCCGTTCTTGGCTGCCAAGACAAATTGGCGGTGTGTTGTGGTTTGGAAATGATGATGGAAATATGATTGCTTATACTCCTATATATTGTGGAAACACAAAGCAGCCTGAATGTTATAATACACATGGAGCTGATGCTGTTACGTTTAGTGATAAAAATGCTTTTTGGGTATGTAATTGGGTTAGCAATATGGTTTATCCTCGTTACTCTTTGATGTTTGGATCTTTGAAATCTGTACGTGATTCATTGGAGACAAGCTATTTTGCTGAACAATCGAAAGTTGAAGAAAAGGTTATTAGTTTGTATAAAGAATCACCTGAAAATGCTGTTGATTATTTGACAGAATATAGTATGGAAAAAGCGCAACAAATGCTTGATAGATGGAAGCAATTGGCAACATATTTAATTGTAAAATATAATGATATTGCCATCAAACCGGAAAAAGCAGGTAAATTTTCTAGAACAGATACAGGCCTTGGAGCAACAGTTGAAAGACCGGGATTTCCTGAAAATGTTGCTCGCGAAATAGTAAAAAGGACAGGAGATAGGTATGCTGTCCCTGAAGAGTAGTATAATTTAAATTAATAATCCCTGTGTTTAAAATGTAAAATTGATTTTAGCACAGGGATTTTATAATTGAAATAGCATATCCATGTTATAGTTTTGTCTTTGTTTTGGCATATATTTTAGGTTAAAATCTCGTTAAACACAAACATTTTTCATCCTCTAATTTTTGCTATTGGATATAATTTAGTAAATTTGTAGCTGAATTATGTTGTTCGTATGGCATTTGTATTAGTCGCAATATTGTTAATAGGTTATGTGCTGATTGCTACAGGTTACGTAACAAACGTAAACCGTGCAGCAATCGCTATGTTTGTCGGCACTTTGGGATGGGTTTTGTATATATGCTATGGAACTGACTTTGTGATGAGCCAGCATCAACAAGGTTATTATGATTTCCTCTCCGGTGCGGCTGCCTCAAGTACAAATGTTAAACAATATATTGCTCAAAATATTTTCTTGAAATATGTAGGCAAGGGCGCAGAGGTGGTACTATTCCTTTTTGCAACAATGACTATTGTAGAAATCTTAAATAATAATGGATGCTTCGACTTTTTGTCTGAGTTATTAAGAACTCGCAATAGTCGTAAATTGCTTTGGATGATAACAATCATTACCTTTGTTATTTCGGCTAATCTTGATAATCTCACCACTACAACGATGATGCTTGTTATTATGCATAAATTATTGCCGAACCGTAGACAAAGAATGATATATGGGAGTGCTATAGTTTTAGCTGCAAACTGCGGTGGAGCATTGACTGTAATTGGAGATCCTAATGGACTTGTATTATGGAACAATGGTATTGTTACGGCTACAAATTTTTCCGCGTCATTAGCCTTACCTTGTCTAATTGGCTGTTGGCTACCTGTTTATTGGTTAGGAAGAAGTTTGCCTGAACATATAGATCTGCAATACATTACCATTCCTTATAGAGGTGATGATACAAATCTTAATAGATGGCAGCGCCTTCTGATGCTTATTGTTGGTATTGGTGGCTTGTGGTTTATTCCTACATTTCATAATATAACAAAGTTGAGCCCATTCTTAGGCGCCTTGTGTGTGTTGTCTGTTTTATGGATTGTAAATGAAATATTCAATCATAAGCTAATGAATGCAGATCAGATGATTCAGAGGCCAATACCTCGTGTGCTACAATATGGGGTTATTCAGCTGATGCTTTTTGTAATGGGAATAATGTTGGCTGTAGGTGCAATATATGAAACAGGTATTTTTTCACACTTAACGCGATTTATTGATACAGCTATACATAATGTCTGGATTATAGGAATAATCACAGGTGGAATTAGTTGCTTCTTGGATACTTTTGCGACCTGCATGAGTGTCGTTTCTCTTTACCCTGTGATTGATGGCACACATCTTATTTCATTGTCTGATTCGGGCTATTTATCTTCATTTGTGCAAAATGGAATCTTTTGGAAGATAATAGCTTATTCGTCAGCAATGGGGGGGAATATCCTTTTAATAGGCTCTGTTAGTGGACTAGCTTTGATGAAGATGGAACACATCCATGTCGGTTGGTATTTAAAAAAGGTCGGTTTTGTCGCAATGATTGGTTGGCTAATAGGTCTATTTATAATGTGGCTTTTAAGTTAATTCATAAAATAATATATATATGGCTAAAATAAAAACAATAGGTGTTTTGACATCAGGTGGAGATGCTCCTGGCATGAATGCTGCAATTCGTGCAGTGACGCGTGCCGGAATATGTAAGGGATTTAAAATCAAAGGCATATATCGTGGCTATGATGGACTTATTCATAATGAGGTAGTAGATTTTACTACGGAAAATGTGAGCGGAATAATAATGTCAGGTGGAACAATCTTGAAAACGGCACGTTGTGATGAGTTTAGAACACCGGAGGGTCGTAAGATCGCTTATGATAATTTGGTGAAAAATGAAATAGATGCTTTGGTTGTAATTGGTGGAAATGGATCCCTCTCTGGTGCAATGGTGTTTGCACAGGAATATGATGTATGTTGTATAGGACTTCCTGGCACTATTGATAATGATTTGTACGGAACAGATTCTACAATTGGTTATGACACCACATTGAATACCATCGTTGAATGTGTAGACCGAATTCGTGATACAGCCCAGAGTCATGAACGTATATTCTTTATAGAGGTTATGGGACGTGATGCGGGATTCTTAGCTCAAAATAGTGCTATCGCTTCTGGTGCTGAAGCAGCAATAATACCGGAAGATTCTACTGATGTTGACCAGTTGGCACGCTTTATGGAACGTGGAATTAGAAAAAGTAAGAAAAGTTGTATTGTGATAGTTTCTGAAAGCCCTAAATGTGGAGCTTTGTATTACGCAGATCGTGTTCGAAATGAGTTTCCTGATTATGACGTAAGGGTTTCAATTCTTGGTCATCTTCAGCGTGGTGGACGTCCGTCTGCACACGATCGAATACTTGCAAGTAGAACTGGTGTCGGAGCTATAGATGCTATACTTCAGGGACAGCGTAATGTTATGGTTGGAGTACGTAACAATGAAGTTGTGTATGTCCCGCTAAGTGAAGCAATAAGGTCGGATAAGCCATTTGATAAAAAATTAATAACTGTTTTGGACGAGTTGAGCATATAATGATTCTAGTTATAAAATGTAGGTGAATTAAAAATTCCATTTAACTAAGTCAATTTAACTTATAACAAAAAAGTTTTGGTTCTTTTCTTTGTAAGTTATAAAACTATTGATTAATTTTGCGTTCAGAAATACTTGAAAAGTAAAATATTAAATAAACTTATATGGAACAAATTAAAGGACATATTTCTCAGATCGTTGGCCCGGTGATTGATGTCTTCTTTGACACAAATGGCCAGGATCCGGAAAAGGTGTTGCCTAAAATTCATGATGCGTTGACAATTTCACGTGGAGATGGGCGTGAACTTGTCATTGAAGTGCAGCAGCATATTGGAGAGGATACTGTGAGATGTGTTGCTATGGACAATACTGATGGCCTAAAGAGAGGCCTCGAAGTAGTATCAACCGGTCATCCAATTCTGATGCCTGCTGGTGAACAGATTAAAGGACGAATGATGAACGTTATTGGCCAGCCAATAGATGGTATGAAAACTTTGGATATGAAAGGTGCATATCCTATACATCGTGAGGCTCCTTCTTTTGACGAATTGTCAACGCATAAAGAAATGCTTGCTACAGGCATTAAAGTGATTGATTTGCTTGAACCTTATATGAAAGGTGGTAAAATCGGTCTATTTGGAGGCGCCGGAGTTGGTAAAACCGTATTGATTATGGAACTTATAAATAATATTGCTAAGGGCCATAACGGTTATTCGGTGTTTGCTGGTGTTGGTGAGCGTACACGTGAAGGAAACGATCTTATTCGTGATATGCTTGAGTCTGGTGTAATTCGATATGGAGAGAAGTTTAAAAAGGCAATGGAAGAAGGCAAATGGGATTTGTCTTTAGTCGATCCAGAGGAATTGAAAAAATCTCAAGCAACATTGGTTTATGGTCAGATGAATGAACCGCCTGGTGCACGTGCTTCTGTTGCTTTATCTGGTCTGACTGTAGCAGAAGAGTTCCGTGATCATGGAGGAAAAAATGGTGAGGCTGCTGATATTATGTTCTTTATTGATAATATCTTTAGGTTCACACAGGCGGGCTCTGAAGTTTCTGCTCTTCTTGGACGTATGCCTTCAGCTGTCGGTTATCAACCAACATTGGCTAGTGAAATGGGTACAATGCAGGAACGAATTACTTCTACAAAAAATGGTAGTATTACTTCTGTGCAGGCTGTATATGTTCCTGCTGATGACTTGACAGACCCTGCTCCTGCAACAACATTTACACATCTTGATGCAACAACAGAGCTTAGTAGAAAAATAGCAGAGCTAGGTATTTATCCTGCTGTTGACCCATTAGGAAGTACATCTCGAATCCTTGATCCATTAATCGTTGGTAAAGAACATTACGAATGTGCACAAAGAGTAAAGGAGATATTGCAGCACTACAAAGAGTTACAAGATATTATTGCAATTCTTGGTATGGACGAACTTTCTGATGAGGATAAATTGACTGTAAACAGAGCTCGTCGTGTTCAGCGTTTCTTGTCTCAGCCATTTACTGTTGCTGAGCAGTTCACAGGCTTACCTGGTGTGATGGTTCCTATTGAGGAGACAATTAAAGGTTTCAATGCTATTTTGGACGGTGAGGTCGATGACCTTCCTGAACAGGCATTTTTGAATGTAGGAACTATTGATGATGCTATTGCTAAAGGAAAGAAACTCCTTGATATTGCTAAAGGTAATTAATAAATCTGACGAGCATGAGTTTAAAACTGAAAATTGTGTCACCTGAAAAAATCGAATTTGAAGGAACTGTTGATAGTGTATTGGTGCCAGGAACAAAGGGCGCTTTTGAGATATTGAAGGATCATGCTCCTATAATATCATCACTTCGTAATGGTTGTGTTGAATATGCCGTTAATGGTGTACGAAACCAAATTCAAATTACAGGTGGCTTTGTTGAGGTTCAAAAAAATGTTGTCAGCCTTTGTGTTGAGATAGCTTAAGTTATGGATTTGAATAAAAAAATAGACATAACAAGTAAAAGATATTATAAATATAGTTTATGGCTTATTGCGACACTTACGTTAATATGTAGTGCTGCGATAAGTATAAATTTATTGAGTATTTCTTTTATCAATGCATTGGCAATTAGCGCATTATATACTATTCTTATAAATTCTGTCTATGTGAGTTTTTGGAGAAAGATAGCAAAATCTTCTCCTAATATTATGACTCGGTTTTACTTGGCTGCTTCAGCTTTGCGGCTTATTTCTGCCGCTTTGGTGGTAACAGTTTATTGTATAATATGTCGTGATAAAAACTCCATACGTGATTTTGCATTGCTTTTTATGGCATATTATATTGTTATGCTTGTTTTTGACAGCATATTCTTTGCTCGTGTAGAAAAGTATTATACTCTTAAAGATTGACAGATGAGATATATCAGACAAATACTTTGCTTATTTGTGCTATTTTTCGCTATTGTTCCTATTCATGCAACAGAACATGCAGATGAGAAAAAGGGAATTGATTTGCAGAGCGTGTTGTGGGGACATATTAAAGATGCATACGAATGGCACATTACAGATATTAATGGTCATCCAGTGGTAATTAATCTTCCTGTTATTGTGAAGAGTTCTTCTGGTTGGCATGTGTTTAGCAGTGCCGAGTTCTCAGAAGAAAAAGATGCTGCAGGAAATCGTCCTGGACCTTATGGATTATATATTTCGGGTAGTAAGGATAATGAGAACAAAATTTGCGAAAGAATCGATGGCAGTGAGGTGCGTCCGTTTGATATTTCTATAACAAAAACAGTTGTAGTGCTTTTCATCGACGCAATTCTCCTTATTCTATGTATATTGATTCCTGCAAGATGGTGTAAGAAACATCGTCCGGAAGATCCGGCCCCGAAAGGATTTACTGGCTTGATGACAATGTTTATTATGTATATATATGATGATGTCATTAAAGCAACATTGGGCAAGGAAACTGATAAGTATGCACCATATCTTTTGACATGCTTTTTCTTTATATTTTTAGCAAATATAATGGGTGTTGTTCCTTTCCCCCCAGGTGGTGGAAATTTGACGGGAAATATAACCATAACATTCTTCTTGGCTTTGTGTACGTTCTTGATAACAAATTTCACAGGAACAAAAGCATATTGGAAAGAGATATTTTGGCCTGATGTCCCTATGTGGTTAAAGGTTCCTATTCCTCTTATGCCGTTCATAGAGTTCTTTAGTATCTTTACTAAACCTTTGGCTCTTATGATTCGATTGTTTGCAAACATGATGGCTGGGCATGCTATAGCGCTGTCTTTATCTTGCATAATTTTTATTATGTTTGGAATTAATGCTGTTGCAGGTACATCAATGACTATTGTGAGTGTACTCATGAGTGTCTTTATGATGTTGCTTGAGTTACTTGTTTGCTTTATACAAGCTCTAGTGTTTACAATGCTGAGCGCTGTATTTATCTCTTTGTCGCATGTAAAAGAACATACTGCAGAATAAAATATTTTAGAAAACAATAGAAATAAATAACTTTAAAAAATTACGATTATGATTTCATTATTATTAGCAGCAGATGCTGTAGCAAAGTTAGGTGCCGCAATTGGTGGCGGTATAGCTGCAATTGGTGCAGGTATTGGTATTGGAAAAATTGGTGGTCAAGCAATGGATGCAATGGCAAGACAGCCGGAAAAAATAGGCGATTTGCGTTCTTCAATGATTATCGCTGCCGCTCTTGTTGAAGGTGTGGCATTCTTTGCTGTTATTATTGCATTGTTAGCACTTTTTGTGTAAATTTTAGATTAAAGAAATAGAAATCTTAACAGCTTATGTCATTAATAACACCTGATTTTGGCTTGTTATTTTGGATGACGATTGTGTTTCTGATTGTTCTTGGCATTGTTGGAAAGTTTGGCTTTAAAGTAATTGTCAAGATGGTCAATGATCGTAAAGATTATATTGACAGCAGTCTTCAAAAAGCACATGAGGCAAACGAAAAATTGGCTAATATCAAAGTTGAAAGCGATGCACTTTTGCAGGAAGCACGCGAGCGTCAGGCCGTAATTTTAAAGGAGGCTGCCGCAACACGTGATGCTATCGTTGAAAAGGCACAAGACAAAGCTCATGAAGAAAGTAACCGATTGCTTACTGAAGCTAAGGTTGAAATTGAGAATCAAAAACAAGCTGCCGTTAGCGATATACGCAAACAAGTTGCAACGTTAAGTGTTGGAATTGCTGAGAAAATTTTGCGAGAGAAGCTCGGTGATGAAAAGACACAGATGGATTTGATTGAACGTATGCTGGATGAAATTTCTTTGTCTAATAAAAAATAGTTAATATGGATTTAGGATTAATATCGGTAAGATATGCTCGGGCCTTGCTTAAGGCAAGCTTGGAGGCAAAACTTGAAGATAGAGTTTACAGTGAGATGCAGACTTTATCCCAAAGTTATATTAAAGTTCCTGATTTTAGGTTTACGATAGATAATCCCATGTTCTCTAAAAAGCGCAAAAAAGAATTATTTATAATTGCTTTAGGTGGAGATCCTTGTAAGTTGACTGACGTCTTTATTGATTTGGTCTTAAAAGAGGAACGTGAGAACATGATGCAGTTCATTGCAAATTCATATATTACATTATATAGGAAAAACAAGAATTTAATCCGAGCAAAACTTTTAACTGCAACAGCCGTTTCTCCTTCTACGGAGCAACGGCTTAAGCAGTTGGTGGAAAGTAAGACAAATGGAATTGTAGAATTTGAGACTGAGATTAAACCTGAAATTCTTGGAGGTTTCATTATTGAATATGATACTTATAGAATGGATGTTAGTGTAAAGTCACAATTAAATTCTATTTTGTCACAGCTTAAGTAATAAAATTAATTGTAATATGTCAGATAAAATTAAACCAAGCGAAGTATCTCAAGTTCTTTTGGAACAACTTAAAGGGATTAATGATAGCGCAAAGTTTGATGAAGTAGGTTCTGTCCTTCAAGTAAGCGATGGTGTTGCACGAATCTATGGCTTACGTAATGCTGAAGCAAATGAACTTCTTGAATTTGAAAATGGAACTATGGCTATTGTCATGAACCTTGAGGAGGACAATGTTGGTTGTGTGCTACTAGGCCCTACATCAGAAATAAAGGAGGGAATGTTAGTTAAGCGTACAAAGCGAATTGCCAGTATAAAGGTTAATGACAATATGTTAGGAAGAGTCATAAATCCTTTGGGTCAGGCTATAGATGGTAAAGGTGATATTGATTTGACTGATTCTTTTGAAATGCCGTTGGATCGTAAGGCTCCAGGTGTGATTTATCGTCAGCCTGTTAAGGAGCCTCTACAGACCGGACTAAAGGCGGTTGATTCTATGATACCTATTGGTAGAGGTCAGCGTGAGCTTATTATTGGTGACCGCCAGACTGGAAAAACAGCTATTGCTGTTGATACAATCATAAACCAAAAAAGTTTTTATGATGCAGGTAAGCCCGTCTATTGTATATATGTTGCTATAGGTCAGAAGGCATCAACTGTTGCAGCATTAGTTTCTACCTTAAAGGAACATGGTGCTATGCCGTATACTATAGTAGTGGCAGCTACAGCTGCTGATCCTGCGGCTATGCAGTATTATGCTCCTTTCGCAGGTGCTGCTATTGGTGAATATTTTAGAGATCGTGGATATTCTGCATTGGTCGTTTATGATGATTTGTCTAAACAAGCTGTTGCTTACCGTGAAGTTTCACTTATCTTACGTCGCCCTTCTGGTCGTGAAGCTTATCCTGGAGATGTGTTCTATTTGCATAGTCGTCTGTTGGAACGTGCTGCACGAATTAATGATCAGCAAGAGGTTGCAGAGAATATGAATGATTTACCTGAGTGCATGAAGGGACATGTCAAAGGTGGTGGTTCGTTAACGGCTTTGCCAATAATTGAAACTCAGGCTGGTGACGTTTCTGCATACATTCCTACTAATGTTATTTCTATCACTGATGGTCAGATTTATCTTGAAACAGATTTGTTTAACCAAGGATTTAGACCAGCGATTAATGTTGGTATTTCTGTTAGCCGTGTAGGTGGTTCTGCTCAGATTAAGAGTATGAAGAAGGTTGCGGGAACGTTAAAGATAGACCAGGCTCAGTATAGAGAATTGGAGTCGTTCTCTAAATTCTCAAGTGATATGGATGCTGTAACTGCAATGACACTTGATAGAGGTCGTAAGAATAATCAACTTTTGATACAGCCGCAGTATAGCCCTATGCCAGTAGGTGAGCAAGTTGCCATTCTTTATTGCGGAACTCATGGTCTTATGCACGATGTACCGGTAGAAAAGGTTCGTGAGTGTCAGGATTCTTTCTTGGATAAAATGCGTTCTTCTCATGAAGATATTTTAGATGCATTATCAAAAGGAAAGATAGATGATCAGATAACTACAACCATAGAGTCTGTTATGGCAGATATTGCAGGTCAATATAAAAAATAGTTGATTTATGCCGTCACTTAAGGAAATAAAGAATCGTATATCATCTGTTAATAGCACTCGTAAAATAACGAGTGCTATGAAGATGGTTGCGTCGTCAAAATTGCATCATGCTCAAATCATGATAGGGAACATGCTTCCGTATGAGTCTATGTTGGAGCATATTCTTAAAGCATTTTTGGCCTCTGAAGTTGATGCGACAACAGTTTATAATACAGTACGTCCGATAAAAAAAGTTGCTCTTGTAGTATATTCATCTAACAGTAGCTTATGTGGTGGTTTTAATGCAAATGTTATTAAAGCCATGCAACAGACTGTTGATAAATATCAGCGTTTAGTAGGTTTGGATAATATTGTGATTTATCCTATAGGACGAAAGATTGCTGAGAAAGTGACAAAACTTGGCTTTAACTGTGGTGGAGATTTTTCAGAAATTGCGGATAAGCCAGATTTACATAAGTGCATCGAGCTTGCGGATATACTCTCGCAGAAATTTTTGGATGGTGAGTACGATCATATTGAAATGATTTATCATCATTTTAAAAGTGCAGGCTCACAAATCTTGACTCAAAAAACATTCTTGCCAATTAATATACAAGATGAATTGGATTTTGATGATGAGAGAGATTTAACATCTAATATAGCAACATTAGAGGCACAAGAATATTTACGTAAAAAAGGTAAGACTTCATCAAATGAGAAGGAAGCTGCAAAGCCGCTTAATGATAATTTTATTGTTGAGCCTGATATGGAATCAGTGTTATGTTCACTTATCCCTAAGTTATCTCATTTAATGATTTATACAGCTTTGCTTGATAGTAACGCTAGTGAACATGCAGCCCGTATGGTTGCAATGCAAACAGCTACCGATAATGCGGATGAACTTCTGCGTGATTTGAGTTTGCAATATAATAAGAGTCGTCAGCAAGCTATTACTAATGAATTGCTTGATATTGTTGGTGGTTCAGTTAATTCATAATTGTGCTTCCGCCTTAATATAAAAGAGGCTAACACAACCGTGTTAGCCTCTTTTTATTATTTTATTGTTATAGAATCTGTTCACCCGATAAACTAAGGGGAGTTATGTGTATACTTTTGTAAGTCTGAAAAGGAAGAATTTAATATCCTTTACTCCTCTGAGAAGCAGTCCTGAATGCCTTGATTTTAGCATTGAATGATTCAGCGAAGGTATTTGTGGCTTTTCACGAAGAAATTCTGCACCTCGTTATCATGCTCATATAGGTTGGCAGCTATTACAATAAAGCTCTTGAATCCGGAATTGTTCACTTATTCATACCAGCGCGTAAGCTACAGCCTAGCAGCATCCTTAATGGCGTTCCTGGAGAATATCATACTAAGTGAATGTGTTAGCGAATACGCTTCTTTTAAATCCGGGTATATTTCAAAGAGCACCTTTGCTCTTTGTCTCTGACTTTCTGGCAATTTATCCTGCCGGCTTAAAAAACAGGTTTCTGCTGCGTGCAAGCAGTTGCTTTGGTGTGTCCCGTTTGTCAGTACGATGTGAGTGTATGTCTTTTCTATGCATTTGGCTTTATCCCTGTTATCCGTCTCTGCCTGGATTGCATCCCATCTGAGGGCGATGCGTATCTCCTAAAAGCGTCACAGGCAAGTTTCTGTATATGAAAGCGGCCAATAGTCCGTATGGCATTTGGAAAACAGCATCTGGCTATGATCCGCATGGAATTTGACATACCTATCATAAGTATCTTGTTCTCGTCAATACGCATAACTACCTCTATAACTGTGCCGACAGACATACGCCTTTATGATGGCTATGATAGTCCCTTTGCCTCCGCGTGATGTATGGTTGGTGACAATTGTATACAATTCATCGTTGCTTGGAACAGTCTCTTCAATACATAGGCTTTCACGCATGTTTTCAGGGAAGACAAGCCATTCCTATGCGTAGAATAGTTCCGGCCATTCACGATAGCCGCTCAATATCTCCTTCTATTGCTTTTCAAACGTATCGCCGTTTATGTGGTAAAATTGGTCAAGCGAACGGGAGGTCGTAGGACTCCTCTCCATACACATCTTTTAAAAAAGCCGCAAACTCTTTCGAGTAGCGGGTTCCTTCTTCCTTGACATCATCATAGGGAGCCGTAAAGCATTTGCCCGTACGGAGGTCTTTCCACCTGCGACGTCTCACAATCAGGTCTACAGCCTTGTCACGGATCGGAAAGTCACGGACGGTAACAGGAGATAGAAATCCTTTGGATTCTATATTCACGTGAGTTCGGCATAAGAGAATGTTGTTATAATACTACGTCAAGCGGTCAGCTGCTAACCGTCATTCCGGGCATAGACCCGGAATCCAGTGTCATCAGCGTGATTATTCTTATGTTTCAGTACTGGATTCCGCGTCTATGCGCGGAATGACAGTTACCAACAGACTATTTGAAATACAAAGATGTACGAATAATTTAATTTCAAATGATGATTATTCTTATACCGAACTCACGTTATATTCGGATCATTGACATACTCTGCGGAAGCGATTTCGTCCGAATGGATGAATAGCGTTTCTGCATTACTTTCTACTTTTACTACTGTAAAACGAGATAAGATATTGGATGGCAGCATGAAGCTTACCAAAGACTCTAACATTGAATTTTCCATTATGCAAAGATAAGATTTTTTTCTTTCTTTCCCCACTATTTATCGGGTGAGCCCATTAAATTTCTACTGCCCCCCTTAAACACGGGGCAGTAGAAATTTAATGGGGATATGTTTTTCGTTCAAATTGAAGTATCTTTGTACCCAGATAATCCTTATCACGGCAATAAATGCAAGAATGACTTGACTAATCTGCACGATACGGGACTTTATCTCTGCATTGATTTTTTATATTATGAAAGAATATATCGTTTCTGCGCGCAAATACAGACCTATGACCTTTGACTCGGTTGTGGGACAGACGGCGCTTACCACTACGCTGAAGAATGCCGTTAAGAGCGGTAAGCTGGCTCATGCTTACCTGTTCTGCGGACCTAGAGGCGTGGGTAAGACTACATGCGCACGTATCTTTGCCAAGGCTATTAACTGTCAGCACCCTACCGAAGACGGCGAGGCATGCAACGAGTGCGAGAGCTGCAAGGCGTTTAACGAACAGCGCTCGTTCAACATCTTTGAACTCGACGCGGCAAGCAACAACTCGGTGGAGAACATCAAGGCGCTGATGGAACAGACCAGAATACCGCCGCAGGTGGGTAAATATAAGGTGTTTATCATCGACGAGGTGCACATGCTGTCAACGGCGGCGTTTAACGCTTTTCTGAAGACACTGGAGGAACCGCCTGCACACGTTATATTTATTCTCGCAACGACAGAGAAGCACAAGATTCTGCCTACTATCATTTCGCGCTGTCAGATCTACGACTTTGAACGCATGACGGTGCCTAACATCATCAACCACCTGAAGATGGTGGCAGAGAAGGAAGGCATAACATACGAGGAGGAGGCGCTGAACGTGATAGCCGAGAAGGCTGACGGCGGAATGAGAGACGCGCTGTCGGTGTTTGACCAGGCAGCAAGTTTCTGTCAGGGCAACATCACTTATAAAAAGGTGATTGAAGACCTGAACGTGCTCGACGCCGACAACTACTTTAACATCATCGACCTGTGTCTGCAGAACAAGGCTGCCGACGTGATGGTGCTGCTGAACAACATCATCAACAAGGGCTTTGACGGCGGACACCTGATTAACGGACTGGCTGTGCACGTGCGCAACGTGATGATGGCAAAGGACGAGGAGACGCTGCCACTGCTGCAGGCAAGCAAGACGCAGACGGAGAAATATAAGGCGCAGGCTGAGAAATGCAGTGCCAAATTCTTGTATAAGGCGCTGCGCATAATCAACGACTGCGACATAAACTACCGCCAGAGCAGTAACAAGCGACTGCTGGTGGAGCTGACGCTGATAGAGATAGCGCAGATAACTCAGCCTGACGACGAGGGTGCTGCCTCGGGGCGCTGCCCTAAGAGACTGAAATCCCTGTTTAAGAGACTTATGGGCGAAAGGCCAAAGGCGGCTATGCAGGTGGCCGCGGCCGAGCCTTCTGTTAACCGCCGCACGGCTATTGCTAAGCATAATGCCGAGAGGGCGGCTGAAACTGTTGTTGCCGGAAATGAAGGCAACGGCGTGAGTGACAGCGGAAACAACGGTAGCACACAACAGGGCAGTCAGCCGGTGATACCGTCGAATCTGCGTAACCTGAAGCTTGGCAGCATCGGCAAAACGTTTGCCAACCTGAGACGTAAGAACGAGGAGCCGCAGATGGTGGCGGAACAGGACGTCGAGGTGGTTGACAACGGTGAGCGTAACGTGTTCACCGAAGACGAGATGCTGACGCAATGGGTGGGTATGTGTAACCGTATGCCGCAACAGATGACGGGCATAGCGGCGCGCATGAAGAACATGACGCCAACGATAAAGGAGTTTCCGCATATCGAGGTGGTGGTAGACAACGAGATTCTGCTCGAAGACATGAACAAGATTAAGGGCAGAATACGCAACACACTGATAAAGGCGCTGCGCAACAGCAGTATAACGCTGACGCTACGACTGGCAAAGCCGGAGGAGATAAAGCGCATACCGACAAACCGCGAACGCTTCGACGAACTGAAAAACACGAACAAGGCATTCGAGAAACTCAGCGAGATACTGGGGCTGGAGGTGAGCTAGGAAAAGTCAAATGTCTATGTATATGTTAGGAGTTAAGGAGTTATGAAGTTAAGAAGAAGTTCCTTGAGCATAGCGAAAAAAGACGTATGCCTTGAGGGGTATTACTCTTTGGAGTTATAGTAGTTAAAGGAGTTATCGCCAACAAGTTGGCTAGGAGTTAGAGTCATATGTCTTGCTATGACAAAATCTGCCGGAATTTAATATAAATATTTTTCTATCTTGTCGCAAGCACTACGTTACATTGGCTATTGACTTCTTCGCTGCGATCAAGAAGCTTCTCCCTGTAAACGATAACTCCTTTAACTACTAATGAAAAGCCACAAGACATTTGGATTTTTCACTATTCACTTTTCACTGTTCTCTTTCGTAATACGCTTTTAACTTTTCACTTAAACATGCTCATAGTGACGCAATGTAGGGACGTACCCTAGGTGCGTCCACCTTTCATTTATCATTTTGTTATACTGTAAATCATTAAAATACAGGGGATTATCAGTTGGACGCACCTGGGGTACGTCCCTACAATGACCTAGAGAAACGCTGTTTAATTTTTACTTTTTAATTTTTAACTGCGCGTTGCGCTCAGCGCCTACTTTTCACGTTGGCAAGCCATAAGTTTTTGATTATTAAATTTCTACTGCCCCACTAAATTTTCGTCTATTTTGAGTTAATACAACAAAAAAAGGAACTGTTTTTAGCAGTTCCTTCTTGTGTGATCCCGACAGGATTCAAACCTGTAACCTTCTGATCCGTAGTCAGATGCTCTATTCAGTTGAGCCACGGGACCATCCTTTTGCAAATGCAGTGCAAAGGTACACATTTTTTTGTTACTGCAAAAATATTTGCCCTATTTTTCAAGAAAAATTTTCATTTTTCATCCATATCATGTAAATGTGGCAAAGAGATATGGTACTTTACTGCCATAAGTCGTACAAAAACTACCGTTGTAAAACTAGATATCACTATAATCTCTATATTGAAATCTAAATAATAGCAGATTTGATAAACAAAGCCACCCAATATGCAAGCTACAGCATAGATTTCTTTTCTAAATATAAGAGGCACCTCATTAATTAATACATCGCGTATTATTCCTCCGGCCACACCTGTTATACACCCCATTATTATTGCGACCCAAAAAGGGAAACCTGCATATAACGTTTTTTGCATACCAGCAATTGTAAATAATGCCAATCCTAATGTATCAAATAAGAACCATGTATTAGCAAATTTAACTATTGCTTTTTTAAAAATTATAGCAAGTACTAATGCTGCGGCTGTACATATTATATATATAGAGTTTGTCATCCAAAATGGGATAACACCTAACATTACATCACGAATTGTACCACCTCCTATAGCAGTAACGAGGCCCACGACATACCCTCCGAACCAATCGAAATTTTTATATGCAGCCCACCGAATACCAGATATTGCAAATGCAAATGTTCCTAAGAACTCAATAACTAGTTGTACTGTGTTCATTAGCTAACAACGTTTATAGGCTCATTGTCAATAAAAGCCTTAATATTTGAAGTTACAATATTCATAAGACGGACACGTGCTTCATATGTAGCCCAAGCAATGTGCGGAGTTATGTAAGCATTAGGAGCCTTGAAAAGAGGATTATCCTCACAAGGAGGTTCTTGGCACATTACATCAGCGCCATAACCGCCAAGTGTACCTTCATGTAAAGCCTCAGCCACATCATGTTCATTTACAAGTTGACCTCTTCCCGTATTTATAAGTATTGCACCATTTTTCATTTTCTTTATTGTATCTTTATTTATCATTTCTTTTGTTGATTCAGACAATGGGCAATGCAAAGTAATGATATCACTAATACCAAGCAATCCTTCGAATGTTGTTTTTTGAATACCATCTGGAAGGTCTGCAGAATTTTTACTTGTATATGCAAATACGTCCATACCAAATCCAGCAGCAACACATGCAACTTTAGAGCCAATATGTCCAAGTCCAACAACTCCCAATGTTTTACCAGCGAGTTCATTTAATGGCGTATCCCAATAACAAAAGTCTTTATTACGACTCCATTTCCCATCACGATTTTGCTGAGCATAATGCGCTACCCTATTAGTAAAATTTAATATGTGAGCAAACGTCATCTGTACAACACTATCTGTACTGTATGCAGGAACATTTGTAACTATAATTCCACGTTTTCTTGCAGCTTCGATATCCACAACATTGAAACCTGTTGCCAAAACACCTATATATTTCAATTTTGGCAATTGCTCAATAACACTAGCGGATAATACTACTTTATTTGTCAATACTATGTCTGCATCCACAGTACGAGCGACAACATCATCAGGTGAAGTTCTGTCATATACAGTCAATTCGCCTAAATTCTCAATCTCACTCCAGGACAAATCACCTGGATTAACACTATATCCGTCTAAAATAACAATCTTCATAACTATATATTAATTAAAATTATTCTCTAAATCTATCACCCCAACATTTTAGCATCCGTTGATATAATTTTTCCTCACTTGGAGAATGTTGTCCATGCCAAATACGTTCATCAATTATATCATCCGGCAAAAATTGCTGTTCTACGAAATTATTCGGATAATCATGTGAATATTTATATCCATCACTATATCCAAGATCGGCCATAAGCTTTGTAGGTGCATTACGCAAATGCAGCGGCACAGGAAGGTTACCCGTCTTTTTTACTAACTCTAATGCGTAATTGATTCCTTTATATGCCGAATTGCTTTTAGGACTAGTTGCGAGGTACACTACAGCCTCAGCAAGCGGTATTCTTCCTTCAGGCCATCCTATCTTATTTACTGCATCAAAAGCTGCATTTGCCAACAATAAAGCATTTGGATTTGCCAATCCAATATCTTCCGATGCACTTATAACCAGCCGGCGCGCAATGAATTTAGGGTCTTCTCCCCCTTCTATCATTCTTGCCAACCAATATAATGCGGCATCAGGATCGGATCCACGTATACTTTTAATAAACGCAGAAATAATGTCATAATGCATTTCTCCATCTTTATCATAAGCCAATGGATTTTGTTGCAGACATCCGACAACAACATCATCTGTAATTTCAATGGTATCACTTTTAACAGTATCTACAACCAATTCTAATATATTAAGAAGTTTTCTTGCATCTCCTCCACTATACCTTAAAATCGCTGTAGTATCTTTAAGTATAATATGTTTTTTTTTCAGTTCAACATCTTCATTAATAGCACGATGAAGAAGTTCAAGCAAATCCTCCTTTTCCAGTGGCTTCAATACATAAAGCTGGCATCTTGAAAGCAAGGGGCGTATAACCTCAAACGAAGGATTTTCAGTCGTTGCTCCAATTAATGTCACAATACCTTGCTCTACAGCAGCTAACAGTGAATCTTGTTGGCTTTTGCTGAAACGATGTATCTCATCAATAAATAATATAGGTGTGAAATTATTGAAAAATCCCGCATTCTTAGCTTTATCAATAACATCTCGAACATCTTTAACCCCGCTTGTAACAGCACTTAATGTATAAAAAGGCACTTTGAGCTGATTTGCAACAATTAATGCTAATGTTGTTTTTCCCACCCCCGGTGGTCCCCACAAGATAAAAGATGTCACCCTCCCCGCTTCTAACATATTGCGAAGAACGGCATTCTTTCCGACAAGATGTTTTTGACCTATATAATCGTCAAGAACCTTGGGTCGTAATCTTTCTGCTAAAGGCTTAACCATAAATGCAAAAGTAGGAAATATATGTCATTTATGCAAAAAATATTGATTAAAAACTTGCGAATAAAAGATATTATATTACTTTTGCAGCAATCATAGAAACTGAAAATAATAATTAATAGTGAAAGTTACAATCCTCCAAACGGACATAAAGTGGGCGCAACCTAATGAAAACCAGGTTGCAGCAAACAGACTAATATCCAACAGTCCAGGCTCAGACCTTTATGTCTTACCAGAGATGTGGTCAACAGGATTTATAACCAATCCGAAAAAGTTCTCAAAGAATATTAATTTCAACGAGTCACTTGATTGGATGAAAGAGACTGCCCAATCTAATCATTGTGTTCTATGCGGAAGCCTATCCATAACAACGCCACAGAATCAATATAAAAACAGGCTATATTTTGTTCTGCCAAATGGGGATTACTATTATTACGACAAGCACCACTTGTTCAGCTATGGCGGTGAAGATATCTATTATACTGCAGGAACAGCAAGAACTGTTGTACAATATAACAATATAAGTTTTTTATTACAAACTTGCTATGATTTAAGATTTCCTATTTGGATGCGCAACAATGAAGATTATGATGCCATTATTGTAGTAGCGAATTGGCCGAAGAACAGACGATATGCTTGGGATATTCTGCTGAGGGCAAGAGCAATCGAAAATCAATGTTATGTAATAGGTTCAAATCGTATCGGTTGTGACGAACAGTGTTCATATGATGGCGGCAGTGCAATAGTAGACGCGAAAGGCAATATTCTTTCAATTGCAGAAAACTCATGCGAGCAAACAATTACAGCAGAAATTGATATACAACAGCTACATTCATTTCGTTCAAAGTTTCCGGTGCTAAAAGATAGAGACAAATTTAATATAATATAGAAATTAAAATAATAAAGAGATATGAAAGATATTGATAAGAAGTCACTTACATTAAAGACTATTAACAAAAGCAACGTTTGGGATATTCAGGAAAACGATGTTTTCAGAATGCTTGAAGTAGCAGAAAAGGACTCGGATATAAGAGAAAACATCAAACATTACCTAGATATAATAAAAAGTGCTTTTGAAGTAGAAGAAATAAAAATTGATCGTCCTGAAATAATAAAAAAATACGAGGCACGTGGTTTTCAAATTGGAACAATGCCTATAGACGAAAGTCAAAAAATTAAAATTGGAATAAAGAAACGTCCAATATTAAGAGTCACAGATTTGACTTATGAAAATATCAGACACATTTCTGCAACAAAATTACTTGAGGTTATAGACCGAAACTTCGGTGGCGGTTGGGACTCTTTATCACAAAGTATTCAAGACATAATACAAAGTGGCTTCGATATAAGTACCACTACATTACCAAAAGATCGCCTACATAAGGCTGGCGGTATGTATGAAAAGAAGGTCGAAGACGGATTTGCCGTATTGGAGATTCCAAAAGGAGCTTGGATTGAAGCAATATTTGCAAAATTGAAACCAGAAACAGAAAAACCACGTCTAAAATTTGGTTCAGACGAGTCTAACAAATATGACTCTGATGATGATGACGATGAAGATCTACCAGATATAGATGAGAAATATAACGATCCTGATGATGATGACGACGCTTTCGATGATGATAAACTGACAGAAGAAAGTTATAGGACTACAATTGAGGAAGATCCGGCTGACCTTGATCTTACTGCCGAAGATGTAGCAGACGACGACGCTTACTAATAACAATAAAAGATAATATTACCATAAACGGATATATTTTATTTGCTGTCAAAAAGGCCATATGTCAAATAAGATAGGACATATGGTCTTTTTATTTTGTAATCTATTTATCATTTCGTAAACTGTATAAAGTTTTCACATTATAAAATAAATTATCAAACTATCTTTTTATTTATTTTATTATCGGAATTTAATTTTTATCATTACCTTTGCAACATCAATCGGTTCATCTTACGATGATTAAAAGGGAATAAGGTGAAAACCCTTAACAGTCCCGCTGCTGTAATTTGTCTTTTATGAAGCAAACAAAAAGCCACTGTGTATTATAGGGAAGGCGTTTGCTTTAATGACAATAAGTCAGAAGACCTGCCATTGAAATTATTTATCCCATCTGCTTCGAGGAAAGCAGTTGATAAAACTATTAACTGAATGAAAAGAATAACAGTATTTTTACTGGCATGTTCTGTCTCTATGCTGTCCAATGCACAGAATGTAGACAATGATACAATTGATAATTCATATCAATTGCAAGATATTATTATTACAGAAAATAAGAAAAAGAACGAGATAACAAGTACTGCACCTTTATATATAATAAGTAATAAAAGTCTTAACATAGCGGGCACAACAGATATTGCAGACGCTTTAAACCGCATTCCCGGAATAACTATTCGCGACTATGGTGGCGCCGGTGGAATGAAAACAGTCTCTGTAAGAAGTTTTGGTACTCAACATACAGGTGTAAGTTATGACGGAATAATGCTTAGTGACTGCCAAAGCGGTCAAATAGATTTATCACGTTATTCTTTGGAAAATGTTGATGACATATCACTTGTTATTGGTGATAATGATGATATTTTTTTACCCGCTAAAAATGCAAGTTTACCTGCAATAATAAACATTAATACAATTAAATCACCAACAAACGATTTATTACCGCATCTAACTTCACAGCTTAAAATCGGTTCATTTGGCTACATAAGTCCTTTTGTAAGATATGAACAAAATTTGTCACACAGCTTTGCTTTGTCAGCTATTGGCGAATTTGTTTATGCAGAAAATGATTACCCGTTTACATTACGTAACATATCTGTTGTAACAAAAGAACGCCGAACAAACAGCAGAATGAAATCCGGACATGGTGAAGCAAATTTTATATGGAATATAAATAAACATAATCAGCTTGATGGAAAACTTTATTATTACGACAATGACAGGCTGTTGCCAGGGCAAGTTAGGTACTATACAAATTTAAGCAATGAAAAGTTAAGAGACCAAAACTTTTTTGCTCAACTTGGATATCGGACTTTTAATGGTAATAATCTTTCATTTAAATTTAAAGCTAAATACAATTGGGCTGCATCAAAATATAAAGACGGATCATATAGTGACGGAATCAAGGATGCTGACTATTGGCAAAGAGAAATTTACTCATCAGCATGTATTCTGTATACACCATTTGCAGACTGGGCATTTAGCTATGCTGCCGATTATAGTTTTAACAATATGAACAGTAGTCTTTCTACAGATACACGCCCATACCGGCATACAATACTTCAGAGTGCTACAATAAAGTATAAGACATCTCGCATCTCTATTATTGGGAAATTATTATATTCACTATATTTCAACGATGCACAATATGGAAAGTCTGCAAAAAACTTAAGAAAATTGTCACCTTCGTTATCAATGTCATATAAAATTTTCAACGATAAAAATATCTATGTCAGAGCATCTTATAAAAATATATTTAGGTCTCCGACATTTAACGAATCATATTTTTATCATTTTGGAAGTACTGATTTATTGCCCGAGACCACAGACCAGTATAATATAGGATTTACGTTTCTCAAAAATGTATCTAACAACACAAGTTTAAAGATAACATTGGACGGATATATGAATCATGTCAAAGACAAGATTGTAGCTGTCCCATATAATATGTTTATATGGACGAATGTAAATATAGGCAAGGTCAAAGTTCTCGGTTTTGACGCAACAGCCAATTTATCATACAAATTTTCAGACAGACACTCTTTAATCTTTACAACCAGTTATAGTATACAGAGCGCAAAGAATCGTACTAATCCAGATTCTCCATATTACGGATATCAAATTGCTTATACACCATTACATTCCGGCAGTGTATCATTATGTTATGAGAATCCTTGGGTTAATGTAACTTTGCATGGTACAGGTATGAGCAGTAGAAGTGCTAATAACGAACATTACGAAGATTCTAACATTCCTGGATTCTTTGATACCGGTATTACACTATTCAGATCATTTAAAGTCTTAAAAAATGAAATAACATTAAAAGGAGACATCAAGAATTTATTTAATAAACAATATGAAATAGTTAAAGCGTATCCAATGCCTGGAATTAGCTACCAATTTTCAATAAATTATAAATTTTAACACTAAACAAAAATGAAGAAATTTTTAAGTTTTGCAGCAATTGCATTATGTGTGTCATTTGCATCATGCAGTGACGAAGACGACGCTTATGTACCTAAACCCGTTGACGTCAGCACAGGCGTTTTTGTAATCAATTCAGGTAATCAAAGTTCTCAGATTAGTGGAAGTATTACATCTATAGATTATAAATCACTTACTGCCACTCAGAAAGTTTTCCAGGCCGCCAATGGACGAAATCTTGGAACAACGCCCAATGATGCTATTATTTATGGCGAGAAAATGTATATCGTTGTAACAGGTGAAAATATTGTAGAAGTTGTAAACAAAAACGATATGCGTTCTATCGCAACAATAAAGACCGCAGACAAGATGGGAGCGGACAAAGGTGAAAATCCTAGACATCTTGCTTCAGGAAACGGTAAAATATATCTGTCCACATTTAAAGGATACGTTGCAGAAATAGACACTACATCATTTAATATTGACAATATTTATCAAGCTGGCTCATATCCTGAGGGACTTGCAGTTGACGGCAATATGTTATATGTTGCCAACAGTAGCTATGGAAGTGGTACAAACCCATCAATTTCATACATAAATCTAAAAGATGGAAGTGTAACCAATCTTACCGATCCACTAATCACAAATCCTGTTGGAATCAGCGTTATCGATGGAAATCTTTATGTAATGGATAGTGGTTTATATGATTCCAATTATAACCAATATGGTGCCGGCGTCAAAAAAATAACAGCAGACAAAAAAGTATCAAATATCATTGAAGCTACAATGATGGCAGCAGACAAGAATAATATCTATGTCATAAACGCTCCTTACAGTTATACATCTCCTGTCACACCAACCTATAGTATATACAACATTGCAAGTGGCGAACTTAAAACATTCATCAAAGACAATCTGCCATTTAGTCCTTCTGCAATTGGTGTCGACCCTGTAAGCGGTAATGTTTTTATTACATCTTATAGCGAGAATCCTGACACAGGATATGCCAGTTACAATACCGATGGTTATATAAATATGTATGATCAGAACGGAGCTTTCATAAAGACATTTGCAACAGGAGTTGGTCCTACATCAATAGTATTCAATACAGGTGTTGTTTATGAATAAACATATAAGCATCGTTTTTTTTATTTTGTCAGTGCTGATTACCTTGGCTTCATGCCGGGGTAACAGCACTGTTACTTCTTTTAGCGGCGGCGATACCGTAAAGCTAAAATATGCCAAACAGCTACAGATCATTAAATGCAATGATTATACAGTTGTCACTCTTAATGACCCATGGAATAAGGGTAAAATTCTACATACATATATCTTGGTGCCTTCAAATAAAAATTTACCAAAAGACCTGCCTCATGGTACTGTCGTAAGAACTCCACTGCAAAGAGCCGTTATTACAACATCTGTCCATTGCGGACTGATTATGTCTTTCGGTAAACAAAATAGCATAAAGGGTGTATGTGATATCAGATATATTAACATGCCGTGGATTCAACAACAATGTAAAGCAAAAAAAATAGCAGATTGTGGTAGCGGCATAACACCCACACTTGAAAAAATAATCGAAATAAACGCCGATGCTATATTAATATCTCCTTTTCAAAACAGTGGTGGATATGGCCGGTTGAATGAATGGAAAAAGCCAATAATAGAAACGGCAGATTATATGGAGACGTCTGCACTAGGGCGTGCAGAATGGATGAAGTTTTATGGAATGCTATTTGGAGCGGAAAAACAGGCAGACAATATATTTAATGAAGTTGAGACTAAATACAATAAATTAAAACAGATTGCCAAAGCATCAAATACTAGACATTCTGTTATTATTGACAATATGAATGGTTCTGTTTGGTATGTGCCTGGAGGACAAAGTACTATCGGGCAGATTATAGCTGATGCAAATGCGAGCTATCCGTTTTCTGACAACAAAAACAGTGGCAGTTTAGCCTTGCCTTTTGAAACTGTCCTTGAAAGAGCAGGCAACTGCGATATATGGCTTATAAGATATAATAGCACCAGCAACGCAACATACAAGTCATTACTGACAGAAAATAGCGGATATTCACAATTTAAGGCCTTTAAGAATAAAATGGTGTTCGGCTGCAATACAAACACTAATACGTTCTATGAAGATACACCTTTTCATCCAGATCTGTTGCTGCGTGATTTTATCATAATAACTCATCCTGAAATAAAGACACTTGGAGAAGCAAAATATTTTGAGCAAATAAAATGAAAAGAAATTACAGATTCTTCGTGATAATCATTCCGACTATAGTTTTACTATTTATCATAAATATAATCTATGGTGCAGTGAAGATTCCAATGAATAGTATCATTGACATATTTTGCGGCAACAACAATGTAAGTGACAGTTGGAAATACATTATATTGGAAACACGCCTGCCACAAGCTTTAACCACAATATTATGTGGAGGAGCCTTAGCTGTAAGTGGATTACTTTTACAGACTGCATTCTGTAATCCACTTGCAGGTCCGTCAATTTTTGGTATTAATAGCGGGGCAAGCCTTGGAGTGGCATTTGTAATGCTACTGTTCGGCGGAAGTATCACTGCAGGAACTGTTTCATTAACCGGCTTTTTTGCAATATTGATTGCTGCATTTTTTGGAGCAATAGCAGTAATGGCGATATTATTATTGTTTTCGAATATTGTGAATAACAATGTCATGCTCCTCATTACCGGCATTATGATAGGCTATATATCATCATCAGCAATATCTCTACTTAATTTTTTTGCTACAGAAGAAGGTGTACATTCTTATATGATATGGGGACTTGGAAATTTTGGTGGCGTTTCAATGACTCAAATGCCAATGTTTGCAGTAGTAACTATTGCCGGTCTTATTTGTTCGTTACTTCTTATTAAACCTTTAAATGCAATTTTACTTGGTGAACAATATGCGGAAAACCTTGGAATAAACACAATAAGGCTACGCAACTGTCTGTTGATCGTTACAGGTCTGCTTACAGCTGTTACTACAGCATATTGTGGTCCAATTGCTTTTATTGGACTGGCTGTACCACATATAGCAAGAATGTTTCTCAAAACAGATAACCATCGATATTTAATACCTGGTACAATTCTTACTGGAGCTGCCATATCATTGTTATGTAATATTATTTGTGTACTTCCGGGCGAAAATGGAATCATTCCTTTAAATGCCGTTACACCGATCATGGGAGCACCTGTTATCATATATGTTATTATAAAAGGAAGACACCAATAATAAGATTCTACCAAAGTTTATCACAAATATTTCGTACCACTTACATTATTTTCTTAAGCCACCTGCATTTTTATCCATTTCAGCTGTATACTTAAGTGTCATTAAATTTCTTGTGGATTATTATTTGTCTTTTTCAGACATATCTGACCTTATCAAGAAAATGCAGACGGAAAGACGACAATAGCAAACAATAAATTTAAATGACTTTATTCACGCACTAATCGAAACACGTCCAAATAATCAATGATTTACGAACAGAAAATGGCCGAGTTACATATCATAACTCGGCCATTTTCTGTTCGCAAACAAGCCACTTTCACTCTGAAAGCAAATTACATTATTTTATTAATATTACAAACTAAAGACATCAGCGACAAACATATTATAAATTAAAATTTCCCAAAATATTACAATATTAAGCGTCACAGCAATAGTGCCCATAGAAATTTATCTGAAACTTGTGAATAATCTCCCCTATTTTATCTCACCGTTATATGAAAACAACCTTGGTGCACTTCATACTTAATATAGCAACGATTATTATCACGCATGTCACGCAACACTTCACTAAGCACCCATTTCAACGTATCATTACGCACAACGCGACCTTTGCTTCCATCAATACGGTCAACCGTTTTATAACGATTATAACATACATCAAAAGTTGTTCCATAAAGATGGCATGAATTTTCAGTGGCATTACCATTATGACCTCTAAGTTTCTTTACATCATCACGTGAACGTAATACACTAGTAACAATAATCTGGTGCAAAGGTATATTCTTAATTCGAAGACTATCGTAATATGCTCGTCCTATATCATTCAGCAACACTGCTGCACGAGGAACAAGATATGGAATACTATTTCGCAACGGATCTACAAAAAAATACGGATTAGCCCCAATAAAGACAAGCTCCTTCTTTCTATTTTCTGCATCTTCCCTATTTTCTACAGGAGTTACGCCATGCTTATTTGCAGCAATCAGTTGCACATCATTATTATCAGGAAAAGTTCTACTAAATCCCGGAACACTATTTATACGATTTTTTATAACATTACCTTCTTTATCATAAAAAGATGTCGTTTGAAAAACGGACGATGTTATATGTACTTTTTCTACAGTATTTATCTTCCGTCCAATAGTATCCTCTGGAGATTTTTCCAACATACTTTTGCTCATACCGTCACTAACCGGCACCCTATCTTTTGCCACTGAAGGAAAAATAAGTCGGACAATTGCCAAAATCACAACCACTATAATAAACCCTAACAAATATCTGTTTTTGGTTATTTTCATAATAACAATTATTTTTCGGAATAAAACTTATCTCAACAACATGAGAACACATTAAATAACAAATGTCACCATTGCAACATACCAATACTATATCATCAAAATTCCAACTAAAGTTCAAATACTAATCAACATACATTTTCTGAATAGTATTAACAATCTTTTCAATAATTTCAGGATTAGGTAATTCCTTTTCCGATCCGCAAAGTGCAAGTGAGAAATTATCAGCAAGACATTCTTCCGGATTTATCACATAGCCAGTATTCCGCCCTACCTTATCGTAAAAGTCTGATGCATCATCCAAATCATACACAATGGTTTTATGATCTTTCATCATAGGATTAAAATTATTGTCCAAAGGAACCAATCCTATATGGACATAATCAAAAAACGAGCCACCTGCATAATCTTTATCAGAACGTATAATCATTGTACATGGCATAGCCTTACCATCTACAGTAAACATGGCATAATTGTCATAACTATTAACATCAGGATTGGATATGAACCTATCTTTTATATCATCAGCAAACTTTATTTCCTTATTCAATATCTTAAATCCGATAATTTCATACATAGACTTTCTGAATTCCTTATTGTCACGTGTCAAAACATGAAAAAGCTCGTGAGCCAACAATTTTGCAAGCCTTTTAGTATCTATCCTTTTCAAAAAGCCCTCCCCTATACATATTACATCGCCTCGAGTATAAGCCGCAGCTCCACCTTCTTCTTCCATTGTAGTCTTAATAAGTAGCAACTCCTTCGGTATAGGCAACTTTATTCTTTTTCTTTCAATGTTATCGCTTAACACATCAAAAGCTTTAATTATAGAGTCTTTTTCTTCTTTTGTAAAGTTTCCTGTGCTCTGTTCAATCTTATTAAGCAAATCCTTTCGCGTTGCTCCCTTATTTCCGACACGTGCCTCTAAATCAAATTTTCCAAGGCTCTCAATATATTTATCTGAAACTGTCAACACCTTGTCTGCCTGTCTTTTATCCGCGAATTTAAAAGAGAAATTATTATTTTCGGCATATGTTAAACCACTGAAAAATGTAATGCACAGACAAGATAAAAGTGTACGTCTATTTATTTGTTTTATAATATACATAAGTTCATAACAATTAAAACAGATGCAAAGATAATGCAAGTATACGTAAATACAAAAATAAATAAGTTTTTTTGTCAATACGTAAAAACAAAACATGATAATCAACAAACTTTTAATTCTACCAATGACATGTAAACATCATATATTTTCTTTGCTTGCGTAACGTTTAATATTCTATACAGAATCAAGCACACCTATAACACGGCACAGTCAAACAATAAGCATTTTCGGCTTAAAGTAAAAAAGATAGAAAAAACGACGAAATATTGAAAAAGTTTCTGTAATTTTGCACAATAATATTAAATACGAACAAAATTGATCGAGAAGCACATTGTACTTGAAGACATTGATCCGGTAATTCTATACGGTGTCAATAACACGCATCTGCAAATAGTCAAAGCGCTATATCCCAAACTGAGAATAGTCGCACGTGACAATGTAATACGCGTATTGGGCGATGAAGAGCAGATGGCAAATTTTGAAGAAAACATTGAAAAGATACGCAAACATGTATTAAAATATAACTCGATTAATGAAGACGACCTTATTAATATAATCAAAGGCAGAAAGGAAAAAGACGATACATCAAAAGATGTAGTTGTATATAATATATCAGGCAAGCCGATTAAAAGCAGGAGCGCGAACCAGCAAAAGCTCATTGATGCTTATGAGCAAAATGATATGATATTTGCCGTAGGTCCCGCCGGTACAGGTAAGACATATTTAAGTATAGCACTTGCAGTAAAAGCTCTAAAGGAAAAAGCGACGAAAAAGATTATTTTAAGTCGTCCAGCAGTAGAAGCTGGAGAGAAATTAGGTTTTCTGCCTGGCGACATGAAGGATAAAATAGACCCATATCTGCAACCTCTCTATGATGCTCTGGAGGATATGATACCTGCCGTAAAATTGCAGGATATGATAGAAAAGCATATTATACAGATTGCTCCACTGGCGTTTATGAGAGGAAGGACACTGAGCGACGCTGTAATAATCCTCGACGAGGCACAAAATACTACATCTGCGCAAATCCGAATGTTCCTCACACGACTCGGATGGAACGCTAAAATGATTATAACAGGAGACCTAACACAGGTAGACCTGCCTCATGGCACAACAAGCGGACTGCGTGAAGCCATACGTGTGTTAAAAGGCATTGAAGGTATATCTTTCATTAATATGGATCAAAAAGACATTGTCAGACATAAGCTTGTAACAAGAATTGTCAACGCATACGAGAGAGACAAAGAATTAAAAGATAAGCAAAAGGTTTTATAATAAATCAACAATAATGAAAGCACTTACAAGAACAGATTTCCATTTCGATGGACAAAAAAGCGTATATCATGGTAAAGTACGCGATGTTTACAACATCAACGATGACATTATCGTAATGATTGCAACTGACAGAATTTCAGCGTTCGACGTTATTCTGCCTAAAGGAATTCCTTTTAAAGGCCAGGTTCTTAACCAAATCGCATCAAAATTTCTGGATCAGACAAAAGACATCTGTCCAAACTGGAAGCTAGCAACTCCAGACCCAATGGTTACAGTAGGTCTGAAATGCGAAGGATTCCGTGTTGAAATGATTATACGTTCAATCCTGACCGGTTCGGCATGGCGTGAGTACCAAAAGGGATGCCGCGAACTTTGTGGCGTTAAATTGCCTGACGGCATGAAAGAGAATCAGCGTTTCCCGGAGCCTATCATAACACCTACAACTAAGGCAGACGAGGGACATGACATGAACATCTCTAAAGAAGAGATAATTGCTCAAGGCATAGTAAGCAAAGAAGACTATGAAGTAATGGAAGACTATACTCGTAAAATTTTTGCACGTGGCCAGGAAATTGCAGCAAAACATGGACTTATACTTGTTGATACCAAATACGAATTTGGCAAAAGAGATGGAAAGGTTTATCTCATTGACGAAGTTCATACTCCCGACAGTAGCCGCTACTTCTATGCTGACGGTTATGAAGAAAAATTTGCTAAAGGTGAGCCACAGCGTCAGTTGTCAAAAGAGTTTGTACGCCAATGGCTTATTGAGCACAATTTCATGAATGAGCCTGGTCAGACCATGCCGGAGATTACAGACGAGTATGCTGAAAGTGTAAGCGAACGTTACATTGAACTGTTTGAGCATATCACAGGCGACAAGTTCGACAAAGCTGCCGAAGATGGCGACATTGCCGCAAGAATAGAAAGAAACGTCAATAATTATCTGAAGAACAGATAATCTCTGATATACATTCCATCGCATCATGCCTTCTTAAAATCATATAAAAATGACCTATAAGCAGGAACGAATAACACCATATAATAACGGACAAGAAAAGAGTAAACAAGTTGAAACAATGTTTGACACCATAGCTCATTCATACGACTTGTTAAATCACAGGCTGTCTCTTGGTATTGATTATTTGTGGAGGAATACAGCAATAAAGCAGCTTAAGCCTTTTAAACCGGCTATCATATTGGATGTTGCAACCGGCACTGGCGATTTTGCCATTAAATCAGCCAAAGAACTTTCACCGGATAAAGTTATAGGCATTGACATATCTGAAGGCATGATGCGTATTGGACAAGAAAAGGTCAAGAATGAAGGATTGGATAATATTATAAGTTTTGCCAAGGAAGATTGCGAAAAACTATCTTATAAAGACAATACCTTCGATGCTATTATTACCGCATTCGGAATAAGGAACTTCCAGAATTTGGACACAAGTCTGGAAGAAATGTGCAGGGTTTTAAAAAAAGGCGGGCACGTAAGTATTCTGGAATTGAGTCAGCCCGTAAAATTCCCAATGAAACAATTATTCTGGATATATTCTCACACTATACTTCCTATATATGGAAAAATTGTTTCGAAAGACAAAAATGCATATCGCTATTTGACAACAACAATTGAAGCTTTTCCTCAAGGCGAAGTGATGGTTGGTATTCTTAAAAAAGCCGGATTTTCAGAAGCTACATTTAAGCGCTTGACATTCGGCATATGTACTTGTTATTTTGCAACTAAATAATATATTAGGTTATGGATAAATACGGATTAATCGGTTACCCGTTAGGCCATTCATTTTCAAAAAGTTATTTCAATGAAAAATTTGAAAATGAGAAAATAGACGCTGAATACATAAATTTTGAAATTCCGACACTCGACTCCCTTCCGGAAATTTTGGCTTCAAACCCGGAATTAAAAGGTCTTAACGTAACAATACCACACAAGGAAAAAGTTATCAGTTACCTCGACTCCATAAGTCCTGAGGCTAGAGCCATTGGAGCTGTTAATGTCATAAGAGTTGACCACAAGGGAAACAATACATTCTTGAAAGGTTTCAATAGTGACGTCATTGGTTTCACAAAAAGTATTGAGCCTCTATTAGAAAGATTCCACAAAAAAGCTTTAATACTTGGCACCGGAGGTGCCTCAAAAGCGATAAACTTTGGTCTGAAATCATTAGGACTTGAAACTGTGTTTGTCAGCCGCTTTGAGCGTCCCGGCACGATACAATATTCACAAATCACCCCGGATATAATTCAAGAGTATAATGTTATAGTTAATTGTACTCCGTGTGGTATGTATCCACATATTGACGAATGTCCACAGTTGCCTTATGATGCAATAACCAGTAAGAATCTTCTTTACGATTTGCTTTATAATCCGGACGAAACTCTATTTATGAAGAAAGGAGCATTGCATGGTGCCACTGTAAAAAACGGATTGGAAATGCTTTTGCTACAAGCTTTTGCAAGTTGGGAATTTTGGCATAATAAAGAATGAAATAGATTTAATTTTAGATAACGTATAAAATTATTTTTAATAATGGATTCACATAACCGCTACATGATGCGTGGCGTTTCTGCTGCAAAAGAAGACGTGCACAACGCCATTAAAAACATAGATAAAGGAATTTTTCCACAAGCTTTTTGTAAAATAATTCCAGATATTCTTGGAGGTGATCCGGAGTATTGTAATATTATGCATGCTGATGGTGCAGGAACAAAGTCATCGTTGGCATATATGTATTGGAAAGAAACCGGCGACTTAAGCGTATGGAAAGGCATTGCACAAGATGCTCTTATAATGAACACAGATGATCTTCTTTGTGTCGGAGCCGTTGACAATATACTTGTTTCAAGCACAATCGGAAGAAACAAGATGCTTGTTCCGGGTGAAGTCATTTCCGCAATAATAAATGGAACCGACGAACTTCTAGCAAGCATGCGAGATATGGGTATCGGAATTTACGCAACAGGAGGAGAGACTGCTGATGTTGGCGATTTGGTCAGGACCATCATTGTGGACTCTACAGTTACTTGCAGAATGAAACGTAGTGATGTCATCAACAATGCGAACATACGTCCTGGTGATGTTATCGTTGGCCTCGCCTCATTTGGTCAGGCGACATATGAGAGCAGCTACAACGGAGGTATGGGAAGCAACGGATTAACTAGTGCACGTCATGACGTTTTTGCAAAATATCTTGCAGAAAAATATCCGGAAAGCTATGATCATGCAGTACCTGAAGAACTTGTATACAGCGGACATTACCATCTGGATGATAAATTAAATGACGTACCTGTTAATGCAGGAAAACTTGTTCTATCACCTACCAGAACTTATGCGCCTGTTATAAAACGTATTCTTGACGAACTGCGTCCTGAAATTCACGGAATGGTACACTGCACAGGTGGAGCTCAGACTAAAGTCCTTCATTTTGTCAATGAACATTGTAAAGTTATAAAGGACAATATGTTCCCTGTTCCTCCATTGTTCCGCATCATTAGAGAAGAAAGTCAAACAGACTGGAAAGAAATGTATAAAGTGTTCAACATGGGACACAGAATGGAAATATACGTAAGACCTGAAGTTGCAGATAAAGTAATAAACATAAGCAAGAGCTTCAATATCGATGCACAGGTTATCGGACATATCGAAGAAGGAGAAAGAAGTCTGACTATTAAATCTGAATTTGGAGAATTTAACTATTAATTATATGCCCGAAAATAACAGTATATTAGAAAAACTTGAAGGTCTTGAAAGCAGATATGAAGAGGTTGGCACACTAATAACTGACCCTTCTGTCATATCTGATCAGGAAAGATATGTAAGACTTACACGTGAATACAAGGACCTTGACGAAATTATGAAGGCCCGTAAGAGATACATTGCCTGTCTAAATTCAATAAGCGAAGCTAAAGATATTTTAGCTAACGAAAGTGATCCTGATTTAAAAGAAATGGCAAGAGAAGAACTTCAAGCAAATGAAGAATTACAGCCAAAGATTGAAGAAGAGATAAAAATCGCTCTAATTCCGAAAGATCCGGAAGACGCAAAAAATGTACAAATGGAGATACGAGCAGGAACAGGCGGTGACGAAGCCGCTCTATTTGCCGGAGATTTATTCCAAATGTACAAAAAATTTTGCGAATCTAAAGGGTGGTCACTTTCAGTAACAAGTGTAAGTGAAGGTGCTGTAGGTGGATATAAAGAAATAGATTTTGCCGTAAGTGGTGACAATGTTTACGGAACATTGAAATACGAATCTGGTGTTCACCGCGTACAACGTGTTCCTGCGACCGAAACCCAAGGACGTATGCATACAAGTGCCGCAACGGTTGCAGTATTACCTGAAGCTGACAAATTTGAGGTAAACATCAACGAAGGTGATATTAAATGGGATACATTCAGAAGTTCAGGCGCAGGAGGACAGAACGTAAACAAAGTTGAATCAGGTGTGCGTCTTCGCTATCCATGGAAGAATCCCAATACAGGAGAGGTTGAAGAGATTCTCATTGAATGTACAGAAACACGCGATCAGCCAAAAAACAAAGAAAGAGCATTGTCAAGACTTCGTACTTTTATATATGACAGAGAACATCAAAAATATATTGATGATATAGCAAATAGAAGGAAGACACTTGTTTCAACTGGTGACCGTAGTGCAAAGATAAGAACTTATAACTTCCAACAAGGTCGTGTAACAGACCATAGAATCGGATATACGACTCATGATCTTTCCGGATTTCTTGGAGGTAATATACAAGACATGATTGATGCATTAACTGTAGCAGAAAATGCAGAACGCATGAAAGAAGCTGAATTATGATATAATATCATATCCAAATCAAGATACAAAGATTTATTATGTAATGATTGTATTATGATATTCAGCAGCTTGTATAACAATTATATATGAACATTTATTTAATAATAGGGACAAATAAGAGCAGCAACAATGAACAGACAACAATTGGTTGAGCAGATATTCAATAAAAAATCATTTTTATGTGTTGGTCTAGACACTGACATAAAAAAGATACCAGAATGTCTGCTAAAGAACGAAGATCCGATATTTGATTTTAACAAGGCAATTATAGACGCGACAGAAAAATATTGCGTAGCATACAAGCCTAATCTTGCATTCTATGAATGTATGGGTGTAAAAGGCATGATGTCATTTGAGCGTACAATAAAATATATCAAAGAAAACTACCCTAACCACTTTATTATTGCAGACGCAAAACGTGGTGACATTGGAAACACTTCTGCAATGTATGCCAGAACATTTTTTGAAGAGTACGATATTGATTCTCTTACTGTTGCGCCATATATGGGTGAAGACAGTGTAACCCCTTTCCTTACTTATGAAGGGAAATGGGTTATATTACTTGCACTTACAAGCAACAAGGGATCACATGACTTTCAACTTACAACAGATCAAAGTGGCGAAAGACTGTTTGAAAAGGTAATTAAAACATCACAAAATTGGGGTAATGACCAAAACATGATGTATGTAGTTGGAGCAACACAAGGTTCAATGTTTCAAGACATTCGTAAAGTTGCGCCAAATCATTTCTTGCTTGTTCCCGGTGTAGGCGCTCAAGGCGGAAGTCTACAAGAAGTATGCAAATACGGAATAATAAAAGACTGCGGCCTATTAGTCAACAGCAGTAGAGGAATCATCTATGCATCCAACGGGGCTGATTTTGCAGAAGCTGCAGCAGAAAAAGCTAAGGCTCTACAAAATGAAATGGCAATAGAACTTAACAAAATCAAATAAGACAAAATCCCATAGCATTTATATTTTGCTGTGGGATTTTTCTTTTCACTAACAAGCAATAACAACTACTAAAGATTTATAAATTCATAAAGACTACTAAACGACCAAACGGACAATCATTTATTCACCAACTTAATATGCATAACATCACCAAAACTTAACAACACTTAACCCATAATCAAGAACTAAATACTTGCTTTTAAATAAATAAATTGTACTTTTGCATGAAATAACATTAAATTACTACCCAAAATTTATATTATTAAAAAAGTTCTCAAAACTTATATACGATTAACAATTGACATAAGGCCCCAAATATCAAGTTAGAAATGAACAATAGTAAAATTATAAATGACCCTATTTTCGGATTTATAAAAATTCCATGTGGACTACTGCTTGACATTGTTGAACACCCATTGATGCAAAGGCTTACAAGGATTAAACAACTTGGACTGACATCTATGGTATACCCATCAGCCCAACATACAAGATTTCAACATTCAATTGGCGCATTTCATCTCATGAGTGAAGCTATTACATCCATTAAACAAAAAGGGACCTTTATTTCTGACACTGAAGCCGAAGCCGTAGAAGCAGCAATTCTGATGCACGACATTGGTCATTGTCCCTTCTCTCATGTCTTAGAACACACCCTTATTCATGGCATCAGTCATGAAGAGATATCATTGCTAATGATGATACATGTTAATCAAGAAATGAATGGGAAGCTGGATTTAGCTTTAAAAATATTCAAGAACGAATATAAACATAAATATCTTAACCAACTGATAAGTAGTCAACTTGACATGGACAGGCTTGACTATTTAAGAAGAGACAGTTTCTTTACTGGTGTTACAGAGGGTAATATCGGAAGCGAAAGAATAATAAAAATGCTAGATGTACGAAACGGAAACTTAGTCGTCAATTCTAAAGGCATATATACAATTGAAAATTATCTTATGGCAAGACGCCTTATGTACTGGCAAGTATATCTGCACAAAACAACAGTTTCAAGTGAGAAGGTTTTGATTAATGCCCTACTACGTGCAAAGAAACTAGTTCATGAAGGAAAAGAAATATTTGCTACACCTTGTCTAAAATATTTTCTATACAATGATATTGATGCAGAAACTTTTAAGAAGAGTGAAGAAGCACAACGACAATATGCAATGTTAGATGACAACGATATTATAAGTTCACTCAAAGTCTGGATGAACAATGAGGATAAAGTTCTGTCTATACTTGCCACAGACATAATAAACCGCAATATATTCAAAGTAGAAATATTCAATAGTCCTATATCTGAAGAATATATCGAAAACAAACTTAAAGAAATATCAGAATATTTTGGAATAAGTGTTGAAGATGCAAATTTTCTCGTGAGTGTTAACACTATACAAAATGAGATGTATGATATTCATAATAATCAAATAACTATATTGTTTAAAGACAACACGATAAAAGATATTTCTGAATCATCAGAATTATTGAATATCGCATTACTTTCAAAAAAAATAAGAAAATATTATTTATGTTATCAACGTTTTTGAATAAAATTATTTATCTTTGCAGATAATACGTAATTAAATTGCAATGGAATTTACAGCAAACCAAATAGCAAGTTTTATCCAAGGCAAAGTAGAAGGCGACGGAAACGCCACAATAAACACCTTTGCCAAAATAGAAGAGGGAAAACCAGGAGCTATATCATTCCTTTCAAATCCCAAATACACACACTTCATTTACGAAACCGAATCCAGTATTGTACTTGTCAATGAAGACGTTGAACTTACAAAACCGGTAAAGGCAACTTTAATAAGAGTAAAAAATGCATATGAATGTGTAGCAAAACTCTTACAAATGTATCAAGCTGCATTACCGAAAAAAAGTGGTTTAAACTCTATGGCCTTCATATCATCAAGTGCTAAAATAGGCGAAAAATGCTATGTTGGAGCCTTTGCTTATATCGGTGATAATGTAGAAATTGGCGAAGGAACTCAAATATATCCACATGCCGTAATTGAGGATGGAGTAAAAATAGGAAAAGGATGTATAATTTACCCAAATGTTACAATATACAAAGATTGTAAATTGGGCAACAATGTTACAATACATGCAGGAACTGTTATTGGAGCCGATGGATTTGGATTTGCACCAAATACAGACGGATACGATAAGATTCCTCAGATTGGTATAGTAACAATTGAAGATAATGTTGAGATAGGCGCAAACTCATGCGTAGACCGTTCAACTATGGGCACTACAATAATACGAAAAGGTGTTAAGCTTGACAATCTCGTTCAGATTGCCCACAATGTTGAAGTTGGTGAAAATACAGTAATGTCTGCACAGACAGGAGTTGCAGGAAGTACAAAAATCGGAAAGTGGTGCATGTTTGGCGGCCAAGTCGGAATAGCCGGACACGCGACTATCGGTGATAAGACATTCTTAGGAGCTCAATCAGGTGTGCCAGGAAACCTTAAAGGAAACCAGACACTTATAGGAACTCCTCCGACAGATCCAAAATCATACTTTAAATCTATTGCCATAACACGCAAGTTACCTGAGATTTACAAGGAATTAAATGAACTTAAACGCGAAGTAGAAAAATTAAAAGAGACATATAAATAAAATTATGGAAATGTCAAAACAATGCACACTTAAAGGCAGTTTTGCTCTATGTGGTAAAGGCCTTCATACTGGATTAAATCTGACAATTACATTTAATCCTGCCAATGAAAACACAGGATACAAAATACAAAGAATTGACCTCGATGGCCAGCCCATTATAGATGCCATTGCAGAGAATGTTGTCGATACACAACGAGGAACAGTTTTAGGCAAAGGTGATGTTAGAATTTCAACAGTAGAACATGGCCTTGCAGCTCTATATGCATTAGGTATTGATAACTGTCTCATACAAGTTAATGGTCCAGAGTTTCCAATTCTTGATGGTTCAGCAGCACAATATATCGAAAAGATTCGTGAAATAGGTATTGTTGAACAAAATGCACCTAAAGATTTCTACATCATACGCCATAAAATCGAGGTAAAAGACAAGGAGAGCGGTTCGTGCATAACCATTCTTCCCGATGAAGAATTCAGCCTGACAGCAATGTGTTCATTTGACTCAAAATTCATAAACAGCCAATTTGCAACACTTGATAAGATAGAAGACTTTGCAACAGAAATAGCTCCGGCCCGTACATTCGTTTTTGTTAGAGATATAGAACCACTATTAAAAGCTAATCTCATAAAAGGCGGAGACATGGATAACGCCATTGTTATATACGAAAGACAGACCACCCAGGAGCGTCTCGACCAATTGGCAGACTTTTTACACGTACCCCATCTCGATGCAACAAAATTAGGATACATACAGCATAAACCACTTGTTTGGGATAATGAATGTACGAGACACAAACTGCTAGACATCATCGGTGATATGGCACTTATAGGCAAACCTATCAAAGGACGTATAATAGCAACTCGTCCTGGACATACCATCAATAATAAGTTTGCACGTCTCATGAGAAAAGAGATTCGTAAACACGAAATACAAGCACCTATATATAATTGTAATGAAGCACCGATCATGGATGTAAACCGTATCCGTGAATTGCTTCCTCACCGTTATCCAATGCAGCTTGTAGACAAGGTTATAGCACTTGGACCAAATAGTATTGTTGGTGTTAAAAACGTAACCAGCAATGAACCTTTCTTCCAAGGACATTTCCCTAAAGAACCTGTTATGCCCGGTGTATTGCAAATTGAGGCCATGGCTCAATGCGGAGGACTACTTGTACTCAATACGCTTGAAGAGCCTGAAAGATGGTCAACATATTTCATGAAGATAGACGATGTTAAATTCAGACAAAAAGTTGTGCCTGGAGATACATTGCTATTCAAAGTTGACTTACTCGCTCCTGTCAGACATGGAGTATCTTCAATGAAAGGCTATGTCTTTGTTGGTGATAAAGTAGTTTCAGAAGCAACATTTACAGCTCAAATAGTAAAGAATAAATAACCCAATAAGGCAGAATAAATCTGCCTTATTTTTAAAATAAGACGCCATGAATAATATAAGTCCACTTGCATATATTCATCCCGAAGCAAAAATCGGTGATAACAACATTATTGGCCCATTTTGTTATATAGACAAAAACACTGTGATTGGAGACAATAATGTACTGCAAAATAATGTAACAATAAACTTTGGTGCACGTATAGGAAACAATAATGAAATTTTCCCCGGTGCCAGTATAAGTACAAAGCCTCAAGACTTAAAATTTAAAGGTGAAGAAACAACCTGCGAAGTTGGTGACAATAACAGCATACGTGAAAATGTGACCATATCACGTGGAACAGCATCAAAAGGAACCACAAAAGTCGGTTCAAACAATTTGCTAATGGAAAATATGCATATTGCCCACGATTGTATAATAGGAAACGGATGTATTATTGGAAACTCCACAAAATTTGCTGGTGAAGTTGTTGTAGATGACTACGCAATTATCAGTGCAGTTGTGCTTTGCCATCAGTTTTGTCATATCGGAAGTTATGTTATGATTCAAGGAGGATGCCGTTTTAGTCAAGATATCCCCCCATTTATTATTGCAGGAAAAGAACCGACACGCTATTGCGGCATAAATCTGGTAGGACTAAGAAGAAGAGGATTTGACAATGAATTGATAAATAATATACACGAAGCATACCGTTTATTATATTCAAAAGGTGTTTTAAAAGAAGGCATCGAGGAAATAAGAAAGAAGATACCTGTAACAAAAGAAATAGAATATATCATTAAATTCGTAGAAAACTCCAAACGAGGTATAATAAGATAAAATATCTTCTGTAAATGAAGACACTTTTCGTAATAGTTGGTCCTACAGGGGTAGGAAAAACATCACTATGTCTGAAGATTGCCGAACAATTAAATACAGTTATCATTAACGCTGATTCACGCCAGGTTTTTAAAGAAATACCTATTGGTACAGCAGCACCAACAAATGAGGAACGTAAAAGAATAAAGCATTTTTTTGTCGGCAATCTTCATATAAATGAATATTACAATGCATCAATGTACGAAAATGATGTTTTGAAATTATTAAACGTCATTTTCAAATACAAGGATAATGCTATATTATCCGGAGGAAGCATGATGTATATTGATGCAGTATGTAATGGTATCGACGATATACCCTCCGTTGACGATACCATTAGAAAGACATTACAAGAAAGATATACAAACGAAGGTCTCACACAAATCAGTGACGAACTCGCACGCTTAGATCCAGAATATTATAATATTGTAGACAGGAATAATCCAAAGCGTATCATTCATGCATTAGAAATATGCTTGTCTACCGGTAAGACATATACGTCATTTAGGAAAAATGCTCCAAAAGAACGTCCATTTAAAATTGTAAAAATTGGACTTAACAGGGAAAGACAAGAACTATATAATAGAATTGACAAGCGTGTTGAGCAAATGATTAATGATGGATTAATTCAAGAAGCACTTAATGTTTATCCGTATAGGCACTTAAATGCATTGAATACCGTAGGCTATAAAGAGATGTTTGAATATTTAGACGGACTAAGCACACTGGAAAATACAATATTCAGGATAAAATGCAATACACATAAATATTGCAGAAAACAGTTAACATGGTTCAAGAGAGATACAAATATACGTTGGTTTTCACCCGATAATGTTGAAGAAATCATAAATTACATAAACACATTCTGCTAAAAATATACTTTTTTGTAAATTTGCAGAATGAACAATACTAAATTATATGTTTAATAATATTAAAGACACACGTATCGGTAAATTTACCACAACTTGTCTGAAAAAGATTAAAGGCTTTTGGCCTTGGTACAAAGGACTTTATAAAGGACGTAAATGGTATACAAAAACTGGTGTAGCCATATTGTCGGCCATTATCGCATTTTTCGTCTATCTGTTTATGGTAGATATTAACTTTTTATGGCTGTTTGGTAAATCCCCCGGATTCTCTCAGATAATGCATCCGTCAACAAGTGAAGCATCTGAAATATATAGTGCAGACGGAGTCCTAATAGGTAAATATTTTAGTGAGAACAGAACGCCCGTTAAATATGAGGATGTCAATCCTTTGTTTTGGAAAGCATTAATAGACACCGAAGATGAACGTTTCTATAAGCACTTTGGTATAGATTTCACAGGAATATTTGCTGTAGCTAAAGACATTATAGTACATCACGAAGCCCGTGGAGCATCTACAATAACACAACAACTTGCAAAAAATATGTTCCGTGTGAGAACCCAATATTCCACTGGATTATTGGGGTATATTCCTGGTGTACGTATGCTGATAATGAAAAGTAAGGAATGGATTATAGCAACAAAGCTTGAAATGCTATATGACAAAAAGGAAATACTTACTATGTATGCCAATACTGTAGATTTCGGTTCAAATGCATATGGAATAAAAACTGCATGTAAGACATATTTTAACACTACACCTGCCAAAATGACAACTGAACAGGCAGCTGTATTAGTAGGAATGCTGAAGGCTACAACATATTATAATCCTATTACGAATCCCGAAAACAGCCTTCACAGAAGGAACACCGTATTGCACAATATGATGACTCATAATGATATTTCACACAATGAATATGATTCTATCAGTGCAATTCCAATAAAGGTAAGTTACAGTGTAGAAAGTAATTATGACGGTCAAGCTAAATATTTCCGCGAAGCGATTGCCGACTATCTGAAAGATTGGTGTAAAGAAAACGGATACGATCTTTATAGCAGCGGATTGAAAATCTATACAACTATCGACACCCGTATGCAAAAATATGCGGAAGAGGCAGCATTGAAACAGATGAAGCAAGTCCAAAGAAACTTTAAGAACCACTGGGGTTCTCAGGATCCCTGGAGAGACGAAAACAATCAGGTTATACCTAACTTCATAGAAAATATTGCCCAACGACAACCTGTATATAAAATGCTTTTGCAAAAGTTTCCGAATAATCCGGATTCTATACAGTACTATTTAAACAAGCCACATAAGGTTAAACTATTTGACTATGAAAAAGGAACCATTGAAAAAGAAATGAGTACAATGGATTCTATAAGATACATGGTTAAATTCATGCATTGCTCATTCGTTGCAATGGAACCACAAACAGGTGAAGTGAAGGCATGGGTTGGAGACATAGATTTCAACTCTTGGAAATACGATAAAGTAACTGCAATGCGTCAGCCTGGATCAACCTTTAAGCTTTTTGTATATACTGAAGCGATGAATCAAGGTTTAACGCCATGCGACAAACGACGTGACGAATACATCAGAATGGAAGTCTACGACAAGCAAAAGCACGAAATGACATCTTGGACTCCGACTAATGCAAATGGCAGATTCTCAGGAGACTCAATCCCGTTGAAGAGTGCTTTCGCAAAAAGTATCAACTCTATTGCTGTCAGATTAGGCCAAGAGATGGGAATCAAAAATATCGCAAAAACAGCCCATGACATGGGTATAAAGAGCCCGCTTGACGAACAACCTTCTTTGGCATTAGGTGCTTCAGATGTCAATTTGCTTGAAATGGTTAATGCATACTGCACAATAGCCAATGATGGCAAACACGTAGAACCTGTACTCGTTACACGTATCGTTGACAAAGATGGAAAAGAAGTTTATGTAAGCTCAACAGAGGAGAAACAGGTTATACCATATAAGAGCGCATTCTTTATGCAACAATTACTAATGGGCGGTATGCGCGAACCAGGCGGTACATCTCAAAGCCTCTGGGGTTACACAGATACCGCACGCGACACCGACTTCGGAGGAAAAACAGGTACATCAAACAACCATTCTGACGCATGGTTCATGTGCGTAAGTCCTAATCTTGTGGCAGGTGCATGGGTTGGCGGCGAATACCGAAGCATACACTTCCGTACGGGCGCACTCGGACAAGGCAGTCGAACAGCTTTGCCTATATGCGGATATTTCATACAGGCATTAATGAAAGACCCGGAATTTAAGAAATACCACGGCCGTTTCCACAAGCCAAATGATGAAGATATAACTTCGGATATGTATACTTGCAGCAGTTATGTTCCTGTAAAGAAAGATACGACAAGAAATGACAGTGCAACTATAGAAGAAGAAATACTCTTAGATGAGGATGGCAATGTAATTCCACATAACGGAGAAGGCAACGAAATGCCAGAAGAAAGCAGGCCGTCAACAAACTCTGAAAAGGAATCTGCCGCCCAAGGACAAGAAAAGAGTGAGAAGAAGAAAAAGAGCAGACCTCATGAAGAGCAAATCAGATTTGAAGATTTGTAAATTATTGCCAAATTGAAGACAGAAATTCAGATAGATTTAGACAATAAGGAGTTTCAAGAAGCTCTGCAAATAATTAAATTTACCCGTCGCTCGCTTTTCCTAACAGGTAAAGCGGGGACGGGTAAATCGACTTTTCTACGATATGTCCGAGATAATATTAAGAAAAAAATTATCGTACTTGCTCCTACCGGAATATCAGCAATAAATGTAGGCGGCTCTACCCTACACAGTTTTTTTAAGTTACCATTCCATCCCCTTCTTCCAAATGATACGCAATACTCAGTAAGACACATCAGAAACACATTAAAATACAATGGCGAAAAATGCAAAATATTGCGTGAAGTAGAACTTATCATCATTGATGAGATAAGTATGGTAAGGGCTGACATCATTGATTTCATTGACAAAGTATTACGAGTATACTCACGCAATATGCGCGAACCCTTTGGAGGTAAGCAGTTGTTACTTGTCGGAGACGTGTTCCAATTAGAACCTGTAATTAAAGAAGACGAAAGAAGACTGCTGCATCCGTTCTATCCTACTTGTTTCTTTTTTAATGCCAATATTTTTAAGAGTATGAAACTAGTAAGTATAGAATTAAAAAAGATATATCGGCAGAAAGACAAAGATTTTATTAACATTCTTGACAATATCCGTATAGGTAACGTCAATGATAAAGACTTAATGGCACTCAACAGCCGCATAAACAGTTCGCCTGCAGACAAGAGCAATGACAAGTTCGTCATCACATTGTCGACAAGACGTGATACTGTTGACTATATAAATGATAAAAAGCTGAAACAGCTTGCCGGTGACCCAATAATCTTTAAAGGACAAGTAAGCGGAGATTTTCCAGAAAGCAGTCTGCCTACTCCTGTTGAGATGGAAATTAAACCTGGAGCCCAAATTATATTTATAAAAAATGACATCGATAAAAGATGGGTAAATGGCACATTGGGTATAGTGGAAGCTATTGATGAACAAAATGGATTTCTATACATCATTACAGAAGACGGTAATGAATATGATGTTGCGAGAGAACGATGGAGCAACATGAAGTACAGTTTCAACGACAAAGAACAAAAAATAGAAGAAGAAGAAATAGGCTACTATATCCAATTCCCTATACGACTAGCTTGGGCAATAACAATACATAAAAGTCAAGGACTTACATTCAATCAAGTAAATATTGATCTAAGCGGCGGCGTTTTTGCAGGAGGACAAACTTATGTGGCTTTATCCCGCTGTACATCTTTGAACGGAATAACGCTCAAATCACCGATTAAGCGCGAAGATATTTTTGTACGCAGTGAAATTCTGCAATTTGCACAAAGCTATAACAATTCGACTATAATAAAAAGAGCATTAAGTGAATCTGCGGCAGACAAAGAATATTACGAAGCCTCAAAAGCTTTTGACAATGGCGATTATGATAATTTTCTTAATAGCTTTTTCAAAGCCATACATAGCAGATATGATATAGAAAAGCCTGCAGCAAAGAGGCTTATACGAAGGAAACTCAATACAATAAACATACTCAAAAAAGAGAAAGAACATTTGGAAGAAACTTTAAAAAAGCAAGAAGCATTTTTGAAAAAACTTGCAGCTGAATACACTTTATTGGGAAAAGAATGCGAAAAAGAAAATATGTATGAAGCGGCAATAGCTAATTATCAAAAAGCGTTAGAACTTTATCCTGACGCAAATGAGCCCAAAAGAAGAATAAAACTAATAGAAGAAAAGCTCAAAAATGATTGAGTTTAAACTTACCTGTATTTTCGATATCCTTATAAAGGATACATTTATCTTTGTGTCTTATAAAAAGACATATTATATTAAGCCCTAAAATTATAAGACAAATCGCCTATAAACTTTTAAAGTTTAAATTAACAGGCAAAAGCAATTACATATATTCATAAATATACATAAAAACATTTATATTAAAAACCTTATTGTTTGCTTGTTGAAACTCATCGAGTTTTAGCATAAAAGTCTATTGTTTACAGTTCAAAAATCAATGTTTTTTAAGGCACCTAAAGAAAGAGCAACTCCATAATATAAAAATACAGACAAAAGAATATTAATACAAATGGCACAAAGACTAAAAACAGACAGTTAATAAATATAGAAATCAGAAGTGAGACACCTATACCAATCAGACCTTGACATATCATCATTATTAATAACCCCGGAAGACTCATCAATAACTTCAGAAGGAATCTTCTTATAAGCAAGAAGATATCTGCTGACAGGTTTACGCTGCAATGTTTTTATAGCGCAAATTCGTGAAGGAAACAGGCCACAAAATACAGCCTCCATATCAAAATCTGAGCGGCAAGATGATGGTATAACAACCGAAAACTCACCTTCATCACTCAATAATGAGGCAGCCCCGACAAAAAGGTCATGAAAAGACAAAGAATCCGTATGTCGTGCCAACCTTCTCTTCTCATCTGCATTTTTCAATGAATTAACAAAGAATGGAGGATTACATACGATCGAATCATATTTACCTTGATGAAAATTCTGTAATGAACTTTCTATAACTGATATTCGATTTCTAAATATAGAATTCTCAACGTTAATTTTTGCCTGCTTTATTGCGTCTGAATCAATATCTATAGCAACAATCTGTGCCCTAACATTTCGCTGAGCCATAAAAAGAGCTATTAATCCTGAACCTGTGCCTATATCAAGTATGCAGTCTCCACCATTAGCCCATGCTCCCAAGAGCACTCCGTCAGTGCCAACTTTCATGGCACATCCGGAATGATCTACAGAGAACTGTTTAAATTTAAAATAATTATTTGACATATAATTCAATTTCCTGTTCCAAAAAGATTTTATCTATGTTCATCCATAACTTCAAGGCCGGAAGCCATCCATACAATCATTTTACCAGGACCACGATGACACCATGCATAATATGGTATAAGCGTAATTATTTTATTATCGACAGAAACGTTACCATTATCATCTGTAGTGAAGACAAGTCCGTTTGCGGTCACCTCTTTTATACCACCTAAGAGTTTAGGCTTGTCATTTACAGTAAATGCCGTATTTTTATTAAGGATAAAATGAAACACGTCGAAATCATTATCGGCCCATTCAGCACAATAAACTAACGGACCGCGCTCTACGGCAACACGACCATAATCATCATACACATTAGCATTAGCTTTAACAAGACGTGGCTTCATATCAAAATGAATATCTATATTATCACCCTTTTTCCATTTACGATCAATAGTAAGATATCCATTATCAATTTGTCCATCCACCTTCTTTCCATTAACAGAAACAGAATAATTCAGCTTAATACTGTCGTCATAAAAATATAAATCACTCGGTACCACTTTATTACGAAGCCATCCCGGTATTCTGATTTTCATATTAAATTTACCGGCAGAATTACTTACAACATCTATACGGACATCACCATTCCATGGATACATTGTCTTCTCTCTTAAGACAACCTTTCCTTTTCCTACTGATATTGTAGAGGTATTGTCTGAGAAAAGATTGACATAGACGCTGTTATCCTTTACAGCATACATATATCCCGGAACAGAAGGTATAAACCGGCAAAGATTACTTGGACAGCATGCACATCCAAACCAAGGCTGTCGCTCAATTGTATTGTCTGCATTAAACTTATATTTACCGTCGCTTGCCAAAGGGTTTGGATAAAAAAACTTTCCGCCATCAATACTCATGCCGCTGATAACACCATTATACAAAGTCCGTTCCAGACAATCGATGTATTTAGAATCGCCATGAAGCATAAACATTCTCTGATTAAAATAAACCATCGCTATAGCAGCGCAAGTTTCATTATAAGCAGTGAGATTAGGAAGTTCGTAATTTGCTCCAAAAGCCTCACCATTATGCAAAGCTCCTACTCCACCTGTAAGATAATACTTCTTATTAACAATATTATTCCAAATTGCATCTATCGCCTTAATATATGCCGAATCACCTGTCAGTGCTGCAACATCTGCCATTCCAGAATACATATAACCGGCACGCACAGCATGTCCAACGGCCTCATTCTGTTCTATCACAGGAACTTGACTTTGGCTATATGAATTCTTTATATTTGTCTTTCCCCGATAATCAAGAAAGAACTTAGCCTCATCAAGATATCTCTTGTCACCAGTAAGAGAATATAGACGAGCTAAAGCCATTTCAGCAATCTGATGTCCAGGAACTACACATGCCTGATTTTTTCCAGGTCCGACCTCACGTACAACACAATCTGCATAACGCTTTGCTATATCGAGAAACTTTGTAGACCCGGTAGCTTGATAATGCGCACAAGCGGCATCAACCATATGACCAAGATTATATAGCTCGTGACTTAGCACTTCTTCACTCTCCCAACGTTTTGAGCCAGACCAACGATGAGGCTTTTGTGGATTGATTGTCCGCGCTGTATAAAGATAGCCGTCAGGCTCCTGAGCAGCAGCGACAATATCAAGCACACTGTCTATATATTCAACAAGCTTTTTGTCAGGAAATGTCTGAAGCACATAACTGGCCCCTTCTATTGTTTTATAAACATCCGTATCATCAAACGGAAAGCCCATAAATGTGGATACATCATATTTCTCGTCAGGATGAGCCGCTTTTACAAAATTGTCATAACGGCCTTCAGTCTCACATTTACTAAAAGCCAAAGGTATTGTAACATCACGTACAGCTTTAATTCTATTACCCCAAAACGAATTCTGACTTATTTTTACAGAAGTAAAAGGAACTTGCTCAAAAGGATAAGAATTTTTCACAATGTTTTTAGCTATTCCGCTACCGCTTACTGCAAGTATAGATACGAATATAAATAATTTTTTTTTGTTAAACATAAGATTTAATATAATATTATTTATTTAAGGTATACTAATAAAAATGTCACAACATTGCAAAATTACACAAATTAAAACATTCGGCAATAATATGTTGGCCATTTAACACTAATTTTCCGTAAACTAATTATGGCAAACACCTGCACGAAGTCAGAACAGCATAGTAAAGATAATATAAACGCAAGACAAGTGCCTATTAATTAAATGAAAATAATTACAGCGTATCAATATTTTATCAATTAAAATGAGTAAATTTGCAACCCAAAACGAATTGCTAATTATGAAAAAAGATATAAACAACGCATTTTCGATGATAGCAGATTACGAAGGAGATGTTACCAAACTTTTTGAAGAAAGCATTGAGGGCGAGGTGCCTATCTTAGCTACCAGAAATTTGGTGTTGTTTCCGGGTGTAGTTTCTCCGGTATTAATTGGAAGAGTACAAAGTCTGAATCTTATTAACCATTTAAAAGATAATCAGAATTCAATATTCGCAATATTTTGTCAGAAAGATGCTGACCAAGACAATCCGTCAAAAAAAGACTTGTATGAAGTAGGCGTTTATGCAAAAATCATTCGAGTTTTGGAGATGCCTGGTTCTGGAAACAATCTGACTGTTATTGTTCAGGGGCTTGGCCGCTGTCACCTTTCTGAAATTAAGGGTACTCAACCTTACATAACAGGTATGGTTGAAAAATTACCTGAGGAAATGCCATCAGCCAACGATAAAGAATTCATTGCAGCCGTTGATGACCTAAAAAATACATCAATAGAATACGTAAAGAAAAATGATGAAATCCCTGACGAGGCTCAATTTGCATTACAGAATATTAATAACGTTGTTATACTTTTGAACTTCATCTGTACGAGTCTGCCGTTCAGAGTTGAAGAAAAAATTAAACTTTTAAAAGCTAATTCTCTAAAAAGCAGAGCATTAAAGATGCTTAAGATTTTATATAGAGAATTGCAACTGCTTGAAATAAAACATAACATCAGAACAAAGACCCGCGAAGATATTGACGAACAGCAACGCGAGTATTTCCTTCAACAACAAATAAAGAATATTAAAGAAGAACTTGGAAACGGCGACACTTACCCCGAAAGAAAAGAACTTACGGAAAAGGCAAAAAGTAAAAAATGGCCGGAAGAAGTATCAAAAACATTCTATAAAGAAATTGATAAACTTGACATACTGAATCCGCAAAGTCCGGAATTCAGCGTACAACTCACATATCTTCAAATCATGGTAAATCTGCCATGGGAATCATACACACAAGATGATCTGAACCTTAACAGAGCTGAAAAAATTCTGGATAAGGATCATTATGGAATGAAAAAGGTTAAGGAGCGTATATTGGAATATATGGCTGTACTAAGTCTTAGAAAAGACTTGAAGTCACCCATAATATGCTTATTTGGCCCTCCCGGAGTTGGAAAAACCAGTTTAGGTAAGAGTATAGCTCTTGCCATGAAGAGAAAATATGCACGTATATCATTAGGCGGTTTACATGATGAAGCCGAAATAAGAGGACACCGTAGGACCTATATAGGAGCAATGCCGGGAAGAATTATAAAGAGCATACAAAAAGCCGGCTCTTCTAATCCTGTGTTTATACTCGATGAAATCGACAAAATTACACAAAATACGGTAAATGGTGATCCCGCATCAGCATTGTTGGAAGTTTTGGATCCAGAACAGAATCATGCTTTTCATGACAATTATCTTGACGTGGACTACGATTTGTCTAAGGTACTATTTATTGCAACTGCTAATGACTTAAATACTATTCCACGTCCATTGCTTGACCGAATGGAATTAATTGAAGTCAGCGGATACATAACTGAAGAGAAAGTTGAAATAGCCAAGCGTCACCTGATACCGAAAGAGAAAGAAAATACAGGTTTAGCCGATGAAAAGAAACTTACGTTCAGTAAATCTGCAATAGAAAAGATAATTGAACAATATACAAGAGAAAGTGGAGTCAGACAACTGGAAAAACAGATTAATAAGTCTCTGCGAAAGTTAGCATACCTCAAGGCTAAAAATTCTGAGTTACCCTACTATAAAATAACTCCAAAAGAGATTGAAGAGTTGTTAGGAAATCCGCCGTTTTATCGTGATATATATCAAGGAAACGAATACGCAGGAGTTGTAACCGGCTTAGCATGGACAAGCGTTGGCGGTGAGATACTATTCATAGAAACAAGCCTAAGCAAGGGCAAAGGTTCAAAACTGACGCTTACAGGAAACTTAGGAGACGTTATGAAAGAGTCTGCAATATTAGCTCTTGAATATGTTAAAGCACATGCAAATGTTCTCGGTATTGACTATCGTATATTTGACCATTGGAATATACACATTCATGTTCCAGAAGGAGCTACGCCTAAAGACGGCCCATCGGCAGGTATAACCATAGCTACATCTATTGCGTCTGCACTCACACAGAGAAAGGTTAGAAAAAATACCGCAATGACCGGTGAGATAACTTTACGAGGCAAAGTATTACCTGTAGGTGGCATAAAAGAGAAGATTCTTGCAGCTAAACGTGCAGGTATTACTGAAATAGTAATGTGCAAAGACAATAAGAAAGATATTGACGAGATATCTCAAGAATACATTGAAGGAGTTAATTTTCACTTTGTAGAGAACGTCCAAGATGTTTGGAATTTTGCACTTACAGATGAAAAGGTTAAGAATCCAGTAACATTTGATATTGAAGATTAATTGACATGTTATTTGAATTACAGCATACAGATACATCAAGCGATGCACGCGCAGGAGTAATAACAACAAGCCACGGTAAAATCGAAACACCGATTTTTATGCCGGTAGGAACTTGTGGCAGTGTCAAAGGCGTGCATTTCAGCGAGCTTAAAGAAGAAGTACAGGCACAGATTATTTTAGGTAATACATATCACTTGTATCTTCGTCCAGGACTCGATATATTGAAATCTGCAGGAGGATTACATAAATTCAACACATGGGACAGACCTATCCTCACAGACAGTGGAGGCTTTCAGGTCTTTTCTCTTACTGGTATACGAAAACTCAGAGAAGAAGGCTGTGAGTTCCGCTCACATATTGACGGTTCTAAACATTTCTTCACTCCAGAGAATGTCATGGATACAGAAAGGATTATTGGTGCTGACATCATGATGGCCTTTGATGAATGTCCTCCTGGACAAAGCGATTATCAATATGCAAAAAAAAGTCTGATGATGACTCAACGATGGCTTGACCGGTGTATAAAACGTTTTAATGAGACTGAACCTTTATATGGCTATGAGCAGACTCTGTTTCCTATAGTTCAAGGCTGCACCTTTAAAGACCTGCGCCGTGAAGCAGCTAAATTCGTTGCAGACAAAGGTGCTGACGGAAATGCCATTGGCGGACTGGCTGTCGGCGAACCAACCGAGGTAATGTACGAAATGATTGAAGTTGTCAATGAGATATTACCTAAAGACAAGCCAAGATATCTGATGGGGGTAGGTACTCCTCAAAATATATTGGAGGCTATTGAGCGTGGCGTTGACATGTTTGACTGTGTCATGCCTACAAGAAATGGAAGAAATGCTATGCTTTTCACATATAATGGTACAATGAACATGCGCAATAAAAAATGGGAAAAGGACTTTTCACCTATTGATCCAGATGGCTGCAATGTTGATAAAATATACTCAAAAGCATATCTGCATCATTTATTTAAAGCGCAAGAACTATTAGCCATGCAAATTGCAAGTATACATAACTTGGCTTTCTATCTACGTTTGGTTAAAGATGCACGTAAACATATAATAGCCGGAGATTTCGTAAAATGGAAGTCGTCGGTGATAGACCAACTCGGCAAACGCATATAATATTTTACAATGAAAATAAAGAATATCAGACGATTTAGAAAAATATTAAAATTATTTAGATGGACTAAAGTTCATCTTAAATGGCTATTCGCATTATTTTCATGGTTAAAGAAGAAATTTAACTGGATGAAATATATCAATCCGTTCAGATATTTAAAAATATTAGATTGGTATATAATAAAAAAATTTATAGGTACATACTTCTATTCAATTGCACTTATTATATCAATTTCTATCGTTTTTGATATTAATGAGAACTTGGCGAAATTCACGCAATATCATGCACCAATTAAAGCTATAGTATTTGATTACTATATGAACTTTGTGCCATATTTTGCCAATTTGTTCAGTCCTCTGTTTGTTTTCATTGCAGTAATCTTTTTCACATCAAAACTTGCAGGAAACTCTGAAATAATTTCAATGCTTGCTGCTGGAGTGAGTTTCAAAAGGCTTATGAGGCCATATATGGTTTCAGCTGCAATAATTTCTATAATGACATTCTTCTTAGGAGCATACATAATTCCGAAAGGTACAATTATTAGACAGAACTTTGAATCTATGTATAAAAATAAGAAGAAAATCACAGCTGCAGAAAATGTACAACTCCAAGTAGGAAAAGGTGTCATTGCCTATATCCAACACTATGACAACAATTTGAAAAAAGGATATGGCTTTTGCTTAGACAAATTTGAAAATAAAAAGCTTGTAAGTCATATGACGGCAGCCGAAATTCAATATGACACAATATCTGACTCAAAATATCATTGGAAAGCAAGCAATTGGAGAATACGTCAATTAAAAGGTTTAAGAGAAACAATCACTAGCGGATCCATCAAAGATACCACTATAATGATGGAACCTACAGATCTTGTGTTTTCAAAAGGACAACAAGAAACTTTTACAAGTCCACAACTTAAAGAATATATTAGCAAACAAATAGACCGTGGTTCTAGCAATGTTGTTCAATACGAAGTTGAATACCATAAACGTATTGCAACATCATTTGCATCATTTATCCTTGCAACAATAGGACTATCATTGTCCTCACGCAAACGCAAAGGAGGCATGGGTATGTATCTTGGTATAGGATTGGCACTGAGTTTTACTTATATCATGCTGCAAACTGTTTCCGCTACATTTGCAATAAATGCTAATACTCCCCCTATATTAGCTGCATGGATTCCAAATATAATTTTCACAATAGTAGCATACTTCTGCTACCGCAAAGCACCAAATTAATATGGATTTTTATAATTTAGATTTAAGCGACAATACACTTGACGCAATCGATGATATGAGGTGGACTACATGTACACCTATACAAGAAAAATGTATACCTGAAATACTTGCAGGAAAAGACTTACTAGGAATCGCACAAACTGGCACTGGAAAAACTGCAGCTTATCTTCTTCCTATATTAAGCAGACTTGATGAAGAAGATTTTCCGGAGGATTCAATTAATTGTGTAATAATGAGTCCCACTAGAGAATTAGCTCAACAAATTGATCAAGCCATGCAAGGTTTCTCTTATTATATGCAAGATGTAAGTAGCGTTGCTGTATACGGAGGTAATGACGGCAATAGATACGAACAAGAGAACCGTAGTATGAAAATGGGAGCAGATGTAATTATTGCAACTCCCGGACGTTTGATAAGTCATATTACAATGGGGAATGTTGATTTCAGCAAAGTTTCATTTTTCGTACTTGACGAGGCAGACAGAATGCTTGACATGGGCTTTTATGATGATATACTGTCAATAACAAAATTATTGCCACAAACATGCCAAACAATAATGTTTTCAGCCACAATGCCAACAAAAATTGAAGAATTAGCCAAAACAATACTAAAAGAGCCTACAATAATAAAGTTGGCAGTTAATAAGCCTGCTGAAAAAATTAAACAGATCGCATGTGTCTGCCATGAAAATCAGAAGGTCGGTGTTTTAAAGGATATTTTTAGAAAATATGGTAAAAAGAGAGTCATAATATTTTCATGTTCAAAATTAAAAGTTAAAGATATCAATAGAAATCTCAAGACTCTTCATATAAATAGTGGTGAGATGCATTCTGATTTATCACAAAGTGAAAGAGACGATGTTATGTTCATGTTCAAAAGTGGACAGATAGATGTACTTGTTGCGACAGATATTGTTGCAAGGGGTATAGACATTGACGACATATCAATGGTTATCAATTACGATGTACCACATGATGTTGAAGACTATGTTCATCGTATAGGCCGAACAGCCAGAGCAGACCATGATGGTATTGCAATAACACTTGTACGTGGTAAAGAAGTTTCCAATTTTATGGATATAGAAAAATTTCTTGGATATGTCGTAGAAAAGATGCCATTGCCACAGGGACTAGGTAAAGCACCTGAATATAAAATAATTTCACGCAAAAAACAAGTTAATTTTAAGCGGAAAAGCAAATCATCTAATTATAAAAATAGAAAGAAGTATCGTCGTACTAAAGAGCAGTAAAGGTAAATACAATATCATCAAAAGTATGATAGTAAACCTCAATAGCTTTATTACGGATAATATTTTTTGCAGCTATTATACCATCATTACCATTATGAGATATGGATAATAGCTGCATTTCATTATATGAAAGTTTATCTTCAGAAAATAACTTATATATGGTTTCTTTGGTACACCAATGTATCATATATTCAAATAAAGAATCTGCATGCTCGTCATCACGCATAAATTTATCTTTAATACGCAAAACTCTTTTATTGATATACTCAATGTCTACAGAAACCTTTTTTATTGATGAAACAATAACAACAGCATAACCACGCGTATGACTTATGCCAATATTCATTCCATTAGAAAGAAAAGGGCAACCATTTTCTTTATGAAACAATAAGACATTCTCATCTATAATTTCACGAATCAACAAACGTACAGCTAATATCTCACGACATCGTTGATCTGACTTATACAAACCAACAACCTCACTTTGAAATCCCCTTAGAAAAGGATATAAAGAAAAGAAATCATCAAGTGACTCATCTATTTTCCATATACCCAAATATACACTCGGTAAAATATTCTTCCTTAAGAATAATGGCATATAAACTTTTCACAAAACTAACACAATTATAAATTATAATACCATCACCTAATAAGAAATAACAGAAAAAGCAATAATAATATAGAATAATGATTATGCCATTTAAAATGGTAAATCATTATCTACACCTGCATTTTCTATAGATTTAGGATTTTGGTTCTGCTGATTCTCCTTAAAAGATTTTGGAGTCAACAACTCCATATTATCTGCATATACTTCAGTAACATAATGTCGTTGCCCATTTTTATCATCATATGTACGATAATGTATACGCCCCTCAATATAAAGTTTATCACCTTTATGTACAAACCGTTCAACAATCTTAGCCAAACCACGGGAAAGAACAATATTATGCCAATCAGTCCGGTCAGGAACCTGAGTTCCATTAGGTAAAGTGTAACCACGTTCTGTTGTTGCCAAAGGGAATGTTGCAACAGCCTGATCGTGATCATAGTAACGAACAACAGGTTCCTTACCTACATTTCCGATAAGCATTACCTTATTCATATTGTTATTTCCAAAGGCCTAAATATCTAAACTTAAAGTTCTTACCTTTAGCAGAAGGGAACTGGCTGCGACTATCAACTCGTCCACGCAAATGCTCTACAATTCTATTATAGCAATCTAAGCCAGACATAGCCTTGCAACTAGCCACAAAATGTGTATCCCTATATTCATGTTTACCTGTAATCGGTACTAAAACAACTCGTTTAAAATCCAATGAACCTTCATACCATCCCGGTCTTTCTTCATTAAGACGAGCTATTGTAGGTGAAACAGCATCTCGCTGATCTTCAGCAGAACCAACACTCGAACGCAATGCCTTCTTCTGCTTAAAGTCCAACATTGTAGCAGCTTCCGTCTTGATTATAATAAAATAAACACGTGGACGTATTTTATATCTTTTAGGATAAAAGACATCACTAGCAACATATTCACGGATGTCATTCTCTAAATCAGGATTCATTCCTATTTCTTCAATTGAAGCTAAAAAGGCAATAGCATCGTCAACATTAGTTACTAATGTTTCTTTATCAAAATAACGTAAATATAAATTCATGATTGTTTTGTATTTTTCTTTTTAATGAGCGGAAAACGGGACTCGGACCCGCGACCCCGACCTTGGCAAGGTCGTGCTCTACCAACTGAGCTATTTCCGCTTGTTCCTTTTGTGAGGAGCATTTCTCTAAATGCGATGCAAAGGTAGGCTTTTTTTTCTAACCTGCAAAATTTTTCAGCGTTTTTTTTCAAAAAAAGTAATTTTTTCCTCAATTCATACGATTTAAGTAGTCTTCGAACTCAAATTTCTTCAAAATTTCGAACTCACCATCGACGTGAACAATTGCAATAGACGGATGAGTAATTCCATTAAACATATTAGTTTTTACAGTTGTATAATGCAACATATCTTCAAAAATAATATTATCACCGACCTGCAACTCTTTAGGAAATCTCCAATACCCCATAAAATCACCAGACAAACAACTATTACCTCCTAGCCTATAAACATTATACTCTCTACATGATTTTATTTTATCTTTATCATCTACAATCTCAGCATTTCTCACAGCAGGCATATAAGGCATTTCCAGACAATCTGGCATATGACACGTAAAACTGACATTTAAGATAGCCGTTTTGATGCCATGGTCTTCTACAACATCAACAACTTGAGACACTAAAGGTCCAGTTTGCCAGCCAAAAGCGCTGCCGGGCTCTAAAATAACTTTCAATGACGGATATCTTTCATGAAATTTATTTAATATATTAATTAAAAGAGGTATATTATAATCTTTACGTGTCATCAAATGACCGCCACCAAAATTAATCCACTTTATTTGATCAAACCATCTAGAAAACCTATCTTCAATATGCTTCAAGGTTCGCTCAAACACTTCTGCCCCACTTTCACAATGGCAATGACAATGAAATCCTTCAATATCAAAAGGAAGAACATCGGGTAATTTATCTGAAGAAACACCAAATCTCGTTCCAGGTGAACAAGGATTATACAAATCAGTTTCTATTTCTGAGTATTCAGGATTAATACGTAATCCAAAACTTATATCAGGATTAGCTTTTTTAGCAAGCTCACGATAATTAGCATATTGAGTAAAAGAGTTAAATGTAAGATGACTTGAACATTTAGCAATATCCTCTATTTCATAATCTGTATAGGCTGGAGAATATGTATGAGCCTTTTGACCAAATTTTTCATAAGCCAAACGGGCTTCATAAAGAGAACTAGCCGTGGTTGCATCAATGTACTCTCTAAATATTGGAAAAGTCTTCCATAATGCATATGCTTTAAACGCAAGTATAATTTCAACATTCGCTCTATCTGCAACACTTTTAATTATATCCAAATTATGACGCAAACGAGCTTCTTCTAATATATAACATGGTTTATGCAATCCGTCGAATGTATTTAAATTTAATTTCATAATGTTAAGACTGTTTTTTATGCAAACTTACACATTTTTTTATTATTATAATAATTTACAATAAATATTTCACATGTTTTCTAAAATACAATTATACATATAAACAAAAGTAAGTATTCTACACGCCATTGACCTGTCAATATTATTTCGAACACATTAGACAAAGAACCTTACATAATTCATGCGGAAATATATACCAAAATTAAATTCAACTAATAATAGAACAAGGCAAAACAAAAAGTTTCAAATCCAATTAAACACACATATAAGAACTCATTCTATATTTTTATTGCATATTAGATTGTAAGTTTGGCTTTTTTTTTATACATTTGCATTTGAAAAAAGAAAGAGACGATGAAACTCGTTATAATGACTCAACCTACATTTTTTGTAGAAGAAGATAAGATTCTAACAACCCTCTTTGATGAAGGGATGGACAATCTGCATCTCTATAAGCCCGGAGCATCACCAATGTATTCAGAACGCTTGCTCTCACTCCTGCCAGAAACATCTTACAATAAGATTACTGTACACGACCATTATTACTTAAAAAATGAATATGGTCTTGCGGGCATCCATCTAGATAACAAAAAGAAAGAAATGCCCAAAGATTATAAAGGAAAATTCAGCAGGACATGTACATGCATAAGCGATCTCTGCGAGATGAAAAAAAAAGCAGAATATATATTTTTAGCAAATGTATTCAATGCCCAACAACATAATGAAAAGGCAAATAGCCTTTTAGCCAATGATGACATTATAAGCGCTGCAAAGAAAGGACTTATAGACAAACATGTTTATGCGCTTGGCGGTGTAACGATTGAAAACATAAAAATAGCTAAAGAGCTTGGGTTTGGAGGCGTTGTAATATGCGAGGATTTGTGGAACAAATTTGACATACATAACGAATTGGACTACAAAGACCTCATCAATCATTTTGAGAAATTAAGAAAAGCTGTATCATAAAATAAAATCATAAAAACAAAAGACAAAATGAGTGCAAAAAACTCTTTTATGGTATTTTCTGGAACAAACACCAGATACCTGGCAGAAAAAATCTGTCAAAGTCTTGATTGTCCTCTCGGCAATCTTCTTATAACAAAATTCTCAGATGGAGAGTTTGCTGTCTCGTATGAAGAGTCAATACGTGGACGCGACGTATTTCTAGTTCAAAGCACATTTCCAAATTCAGACAACCTGATGGAACTGCTGCTTATGATTGATGCTGCAAAACGTGCTTCAGCAAAAAGCATAAACGCAGTAATCCCTTATTTCGGATGGGCTCGTCAAGACAGAAAAGACAAGCCGCGTGTTAGTATCGGAGCTAAACTTGTGGCCGATCTTCTTAGAGTTGCAGGAATAGACAGACTGATTACAATGGACCTTCATGCTGATCAGATTCAGGGTTTCTTCGATGTCCCTGTTGATCACCTGTATGCTTCAGGAGTTATTCTTCCATATCTGCAAAGCCTCAAACTTGAAGACATGGTCATAGCTTCTCCGGATGTTGGCGGAAGTAAAAGAGCCAACACTTATGCTAAATATTTCGGATGCCCACTTGTTCTTTGCAATAAGACACGCGCAAGAGCTAACGTAGTTGAAAGCATGCAGATAATTGGTGATGTAAAAGGCAAGAATGTCGTTATCATTGATGATATGGTTGACACAGCCGGAACAATAACAAAAGCTGCTGATATTATGAAGAAAGCTGGAGCAAAAAGTGTTAGAGCTTGTGCATCACACTGCGTAATGAGCGGTCCTGCAAGTGAAAGAGTACAGAACTCTGCACTTGAAGAAATGGTGTTCACAGACTCTATCCCCTACTCTAACCGCTGCGCAAAAGTAAAACAACTATCTGTTGCAGATATGTTTGCTGAAACCATCCGTCGAGTTGTGAACAATGAAAGTATCAGTTCGCAATATTTAGTATAAAACCCGATATGAAAATATCTCGCTATATATTTTTTGCGACTATAATAATAACGTTTTTGACAGCGTGCCATTCAAGAAAGAATGGCACGCCTCAAGAACATGAGACGCAAAACAGCAACCAACAAGAAGTTAAAAATACACAAGACGAAAATTCCCTTCAGATAAGTTTTACAATGAATGACATTGAAGGTAAAACGATATCAGTCAAGGATGAATTTACAAAACACACTATAACAGTTATTGATTTTTGGGCAAGCTGGTGTGGACCTTGCAGGCAAGAAATACCCGACCTTGTAAAAACATATAAGAAATATAAAGACAAAGGACTAGGCATCATCGGAGTGTCACTTGACGAAGATGAAGAACAATGGAAAAATGCCATAAAAGAAATGAATATGTCTTGGCTACAACTCTCCGATCTACAAGGATGGGATAATAGTGCTGCTCAAATGTACGGAATACAAAGTATACCATTTACAATAATTGTAGACAATAACGGATCTGTTATTAATGCCGGTCTTAGAGGTATTGATCTTGAAAACTTTATACATAACTATTTAAATGATCAAAAAATAAATAGACATTTTGATACTTTGATGATACGTTGATATAACAATCAAAAATAAAATAAATTCTTTTGTAAAAAGTACAAAAGTACAAATTTATATTCATCAAGTTGAAATATGACCGGAGTAATTACACAAAAAATAAAGATTGGACGTTTTTCATGCCAACTTAAATACACTATAGGCAAAGCGAAATAATTATATTAATTGTACATTAATAGAGAATTATCACTACTGTCCAATAAAAGTTGGCTAATCGGTCTTT
>HF992590.1:0-14325 GCA_000436695.1 Prevotella sp. CAG:1185
GTGTCTCAGGAGGACGGTCAGCCGATTATCGGTGCAACTATCCGCGTTGTGGGTGCCAATGTAGGTGCCGTGACAGATGCTGACGGTAAGTTCTCGCTCAGTCTGCCTTCGGGGCACAACAAGCTGAAAGTGACTTATGTCGGCATGATGGATCAAGACGTAACAGTAAAGGGCAACAGCGTCCGCGTGGTTCTTAGTCCGGATGAGACCAACCTCGATGAAGTGATGGTTGTCGCTTACGGTACTGCAAAGAAATCAGCCTTCACCGGTTCTGCAGCCGTTGTTAAGTCGGATGACATTGCAAAGATTTCAAGTTCTAACGTAATGTCTGCACTTAGCGGTAAAGTTTCAGGTGTACAGATCAACTCTGCAACAGGTGCGCCTGGCCAGGAGAGTTTCAGTATCCGTATCCGCGGTATAAGCTCTATCAACGCAGGTAACGACCCGTTGATTATCGTAGATGGTGCTCCTTGCGATGCCGATTATATAAACAACCTTAACCAAAACGATATTGCCTCAATGACAGTATTGAAGGATGCAGCTTCAGCAGCCCTTTATGGTGCGCGTGGTGCCAACGGTGTTGTCATCATCACAACAAAGAACGGCCGCGAGGGTACTTCTGCCATAACAGTTGACGCCAAGTGGGGTGCCAACAGCCGTGGCGTGCAGTTCTACAACACTATAGAAAGTCCTGCAGCTTACTACGAGACTTACTATCAGGCATTGAAGAACTACAGCCTAAATAATGGCAACGATAACATGACAGCGCACAAGTGGGCATTGAACAACATGTTCTCCGGCGGTTATGACCTGGGTTACAACGTTTACACAGTACCTGAAGGCCAGGACTTCATTGGTCTGAACGGCAAACTGAACCCTAACGCAACACTCGGCCGCGTTATCAATGTAAATGGAACAGACTATATGCTTTATCCTGACTCATGGCGTGACGCTGCTTATCAGACAGGTCTCCGTCAGGAATACAACATCACTGCAACAGGAAGCAACGACAAAGGTTCTTTCTACGGATCTGCAGGTTACCTGAAGAACGAAGGTATCAGTATCGGTTCTGACTACGCACGTTTCACAGGCCGTTTGAAAGCTGACTACCAGCTCAGATCTTGGTTGAAACTGTCAGGTAACTTCAACTATTCACACTACAATGCCAACTCTTTGTCAGACGATGGCGGCAGCACTGTAGGAAACATCTTCATGGTTAAGAATATGGCACCTATCTATCCTCTGTACATCCGCGACGCAAACGGAAACATACTTCAGGATTCAAAGACAGGCCTTGCACAGTACGACTGGGGTGACGGATCCATCACAGGTCTCACACGTCCTGTCATGACAGGTTCAAACCCGATCTTTGCCAACTATTTCAACAAGAACGAGCAAGATGGTAACAGCCTCGACGCTACAGGTACGGCAGAAATCCGTTTCCTCAACGACTTCAAGTTCACTTCTGTCAACACTGTAATGCTCGACGAAACAAGATTTACTACAACTTACAACCCGTTCTACGGTCAGTTCGCCGCAAACAACGGTTCAATAGAAAAGTCACACGCCCGCAAATGGTCATACAACTATCAGCAGCTGCTCAACTGGCATCACCTGTTCGGCAAGCACGACGTAGAGGTTATGCTCGGTCATGAGTACTACCGCACACGCTACTACGTGCTGACTGCATCTAAGAACAACATATTCTCGATAAACAACAACGAGCTTTCAGGTGCAGTAAACAACGGTTCAATGGATTCATATACAACCGACTACAACGTTGAAGGTTGGTTCGGACGCGCTCAGTACAACTACGACAACAAGTACTTCGGTTCTGTTTCTTATCGTCGTGATGCTTCTTCACGCTTCCACCCGGATCACCGTTGGGGTAACTTCTGGTCATTTGGTGGCGCATGGATCATCAGCAAGGAAAAATGGTTCAACGCTCCTTGGGTTGACGAGTTGAAGTTCAAGGCTTCTTATGGTGAGCAAGGTAACGACAACATAGGAAATTACCTCTACACTGACACATACAGCATTGTTCCTGCCGGCACAGGCGCAGGTGTATCAGTTGCATCAACCAAGGGCAACAAAGAAATCACATGGGAGAAGAACGGAAACTTCAACACAGGTTTCGAATTCTCATTCTTCCGCGGACGCCTCTCTGGTAGCATCGAGTACTTCTACCGCCGTACAAGCGACATGCTCGCATTCTTCGCACTTCCTGCTTCTTCTGGATGGAGCGGATACTACGACAACATCGGTAACATGCAGAACATGGGTGTTGAGGTTGAGTTAGACGGTACACCTATCCGTACAAAGGACTTCGAGTGGGGACTGAACGTTAATTTCACAGCCTACAAGAACAAGATTACTTCTATCGCTGACGAAAACAAGACAACTGTTGTTGAAGGCTCAGAGGGTTACCAAAGCGGCATGAACTACTACGGCGAGGGTCTTCCTCTCTACACATTCTACATGCCTAAATATGCAGGCGTGAACGAGAAGGGACAGTCACTGTTCTACAAGACAGACGCTGACGGCAACATCACAACGACAACAACTCCGGGTGACGCTACATACTATCTCTGCGGCACAGCTCTTCCATGGGCATACGGAGGTTTTGGAACACGCTTCTCTTACAAAGGATTCGACCTGTCAGTTGACTTCAACTATCAGCTCGGCGGTCAGATTTACGACTCAGACTATGCAGGCATGATGGGTATCACCGGAACAGGCCGCGGTAACGCAATTCACGCAGACTTGCTGAACTCATGGACACCGGAGAATCCTAACTCCAACATTCCTCAGCTGATTATCGATGATCCGAGCGCTACTACAACATCAGACCGTTTCCTCATCGGCGCTTCTTACCTGAGCCTGCAGAACCTCAACTTTGGCTACACATTCCCGACCAAGCTGACAAGCAAGATTGGTGTTGGCAAACTTCGCCTCTACCTCACGGCAACAAACCTGTGGCTGTGGTCTAAACGTCAGGGTCTTGATCCTCGCCAGAGCATCACAGGCGGTGCATCTACAGCATATTACTCTGCAATGCGCACAATATCAGGCGGTATTACTGTAACTTTCTAAAAACATTAAAACAAGAAGAACATCATGAAAAAAATAATGACTATATGCCTCGGTACAGCAGTGGCACTGATGACCTCAATGTCATTCACCAGCTGTATAGACGAGGTGGAGCCTACAAGCGGAGCTACAGACAGCCAGGTTTCGGGCTCTGAAACAGCCGTGGCGTCATTGGTGAATGGTCTTAACTCTTATGCCACAAACATATGGAGTTCGTCAACCTATCCTGCCAGTTTCGGATACCCGGCACTTATGATTATCCGCGACATCCAGTCAGGAGAAGTTGCATACGGCGACAAGTCTAACGGATGTATATTCCAGAACTGGCTTGCCGACATCTATCTGTCACGCGAATACTTTGTAAACCAGTTCCTTTGGTATTACCAGATGCAGTATGCAGGAGCTGCAACAAACGCTATAGAGAAAATTGACACGACTGCCAACGAGGCAAACAAAGGCTACTATGCCGCAGCACTGGCATACCGCGCAATGCTTTACATCGATATGGCACGCGAATATGAATGGCTGCCTAACGACATCACTCAGGGACTGAGCCCGGAGGGAAATGACATTACAGGCAAAACTGTACCTATCGTAAAAGAAGGCATGACAGAGGACGAGTGGCAGAACAACCCACGTGCGCCAAAAGATGAGATGAAAGAATTTATCCTCGGCGACCTGACCAAGGCTGCAAGCATGATTGGCCATCTCAGCGACAACAGCAAGACACTGCCTCACCTCGACTGTATATACGGTCTGATGGCACGTTGCTACATGTGGCTTGAGGACTATCCTAACGCACAGAAGTATGCACGCCTTGCCATAGACAACTCTACATCAACACCTATAACACAGGCACAAGCATTGAACACATCGTCAGGTTTCAACGATATCAACCAGTGGATGTGGGGTACACAGTACTACACAGGATATGTGAACAACATGTACTGCTGGACTGCCAACATGTGTAACGAGATCAGCTACGGATATACCGGTACCCAGCTGGGCAGCTACATACAGATTGACGCCAACATGTATAACCGCATCAGCGACAACGACTGGCGCAAGCTTTTGTGGAAAGCTCCGGAAGGACACTCTCTCGACGGAAAAAACACATACATTAACGCTGAGGTGGGAGCACAGCTTCCGGGCTATGCATCACTGAAGTTCCGTCCGGGCGGCGGCAACACCAACGACTACACTGTTGGCAACGTGGTAGGCGTTCCGTTCATGCGTATCGAGGAGATGTATTTCATCGAGGCTGAAGCAGCCGCGCACAACAACGAGGCACAGGGCAAGCAGCTACTCGAGCAGTTCATGAAGCGCTATCGCAATCCTAACTATTCATGCAAAGCTGCCAACGTTATCGACGAGATAGTATTCCAGAAAGCTATCGAGCTTTGGGGTGAGGGTCAGTACTTCTTCGACATCAAGCGTCTGAACATGCCTGTAACAGAGAATTATGACGGTACAAACCACACTGCACCTTATCTGTATAATACCAAGACACGTCCTTCATGGATGAACTGGCAGATAAGCCAGACTGAGGAGATGAACAACGCTGCAGTGAACGGATACAACAATCCTACTCTTGCCGATCAGCAGTATTTGAACAAATAAATTAAGTAAACAATTAAAAAGGATATATCATGAACAAGATATTCAAATATTCCATGATGCTTATCTTTTCGGCTGTGGCGCTCGTGCTGGGTTCATGTACCGAAGAGTTTGAGTATACTGGCGCAACGATAGACGGCGAGCAGGTGTATTTCAGCAATACACTCTCGTCTAATATCAACTTGAGTCCAAACGCAAATGAGGTAAAAATACCTATCAACCGTATACAGCGCAGCGGAGAACTGAAAGTAGACCTCGAGGTCAGCACTTCAGAAAACTGCGCAGTAAGCGTGCCTAATTCAGTAAACTTCGCCGACGGTGATTCAGTTGCTTACCTGACAATCACCTACGACCCCTCAACAATGGAGATGGGACGCTATGACGAAGTGAAGCTGTCTATCACAAATGCTGACTATACCACTCCTTACGGAAACAGCTCTTATACATTCAATATAGGACTTTCTGAATGGGAGACTCTCGGCACAGGTCTGTATCACGATGTTACATTCGCCAACTTCTACGGACTTGAGGCAATGACATACAACGTAACAATCGAGAAGAACATCAACAAGGATGGAATGTACCGCATTGTAAGTCCTTATGGACCCAACACATCATTCTATACAACCTACGTTGAAACAGGAACCATGGGATGGGCCAACAAGACAAATACAAGCATTGTCATCAACGCAACCGATCCTGACTACGTATATGTCAGCGGCGACTACTATCCCGGCACTGACGACGGCATGGCTTCATCAGGCTACGGAGTAATGCACCTGTTCAGCATTGTAGACTACGAGATAGCCAAAGGAAGCAGCCTCGAGTCATTGAAGGCAAGCAACCCAGAACTGTTCGGAACTCTCAAGGACGGCATCATTTCACTGCCACAGATGAGCGTTTACGTAAACTTTGACGACTCAATGGAGCCAAGAGGATATGTTGACACTCAGGGATGGGCAATAGCCCTGCCGGGTAACGCATTCACCGACTACTCTTCATCTTTCACCTACACAGGTAAGTTCACCGACGTAGCAGGCAACAACTATGCCGACGGTAATATAACACTTGGCGCTGACGTTGCCAACGCCAAATATATCGTTGCAATGGACGGTGATGACGTTCAGGCTATCATCGACGGTATCGTAGACGGAAGCGTTGAAGCTACTGGTATAACAGAGAGCGGAAGCGTAAGAGTTCCTATCACTGAAAGCGGCAAATACACTATGATTATCGTTACATTCGATGAGGAAGGCAACATGCAGGGCAGCTCAGCCACAACATTCGAAGTTTCACTTGACAGCAGCGCAAGCAACTGGCAGCCTATCTACACAGGAACATTCACTCACAATGTTGAGCCGGCATTCATCACATATAGTGACGGAAGCTATGTAGGCAATCCTATCATCGGACAGATTACCGAGCAATACTCAACAACAATGTATCAAGACCAGAACAATCCTTCTAAGTACAAGATTGAGCCATGGATTGCCGACGGTCAGAGCCTGACATTTGAGATGGATGCACAGGGTAAGATTACATTCAAGGATGTCAACACCGGATTCTCTCACCAGCAGTACGGAACATTGTATGTAGGCGACGCAGCTGTATTGTTCGACGAGCCTGAAGCAATATCAAGCTACTATGATGAGAAGAGCAACACATTCGTATTCGGTACAGTTTACTACATCTACCAGAATAGCGCCTATGGCTGGTTAGGCGGTGCATACGAAACATTTACAGTTGGTCAGGCACAGGGTGTACGTCCGTTCAAAGGACACAAGATGCTCAGCCCGAAAATGTTCAAGACTTATTCTAAGCTCAACATCAAGAAGAGCGTGCGCAAGACTGCCGTACAGAAGCCAACTCTTAAGAGAGCAAAATTTGTGAAGAAATAAAATTCAGCAATAGGTATTTTCACAATAAATATAAAAAAGACTGCCCCAGGTTCATCCAGGGACAGTCTTTTTATATAATCCACAAAGCAATCAGTGGCATCAGCACTGCTTACTGAAATTGCCATAGGATAAATATTTTATTACAAAACTTCTGACAGTTAACGCTCTCAGAATCGGCATGCCGCTCATGAAACGGCAGTTTGGCCAAAATAACAACAAAAAACGTTGTTTTGTATAAACCACTGACAATCAGCGCTTTATGCAAATTATTCAGCAAGAACAAATTGTTTATAATTCAGAAGTGGGCCACTTAGCGGTGCAAAATGGCATAGTTAGCTCTGCAAAGTGGCCTCTTTTACGGCGCTAAAGCAGTGCTTTAGCTCATAATAACCAATGATTTTTGAGCAAAGAAGGAGAGTTTATGTAAACGTATGTTAAATATAATAATGCCTCAACATAATATTATTAACATTCGTTATATTTGAGTTTTCTAGATTGCAAATTTATTTTGTCCTGACATTTTACCGTCAGGGCATCAATTAATATCATCAATTTTATCCTGAAAAAGAAAAGTCATCCTTGCTACCGGACCATACACTTTATGTAATGCCGCCGCACCAAACCAACTGCCGGTAATAAAAGAATGTCTGCCATAAAAAATTATCTTACCGACTTAAGCATCCTGTCGATACATTTTCGTTTCTGCCCCATGTCGGGGTGCACATACAGGTTGAGGGTGGTGCTTACGCTCGAGTGGCCAAGTATCGAACTAACCGTCTTATAGTCGCAGTTGCTCTCGATACATCGCGTGGCAAAGGTGTGGCGCAGGCCGTGGAATTTCATGTCGGGCATGCCGAGCTTATCCATAAAGCGCTTGTAATAGTGGCGATACATGCGCGGCTCAAGCGGCTTGTCGCTGTTGGTAAGCACGAAATCCGTGGCCGAAACGAGTCCGTAGATCGGGCGCAGCACACGCAGCAGGTTGCTGCCAATGGGTATGTCACGCATCGAACTTGCCGACTTTGGCGTGCCTATAATCAGCTTTGTGTGCTTTTTTCCGCCGCCCATGACGTACACCCGCTCTATGGTGCGCCTCACTCTTATGAATTTTTCAGGCAGCGATATGTCGCCCCATTTCAAGGCACATATCTCACCTATGCGCATCCCTGTGCAAAGACAGATGTAAAGTCCGAGATTGCGAAACGAGAAGTGTGTCTCCAAAAAAGACATAAGCCTGCGCTGCTGACTGAGAGTGAGCACCTGAAACTCTGCCTTATGTCCGTCGGCAGGAAACTTTATGTTCCAGTCGGCAGGCTCAATCCATCCATTGCGCGCCCCGTAAGCAATTATCATCTTCAACACCAGCAAAATGTCCCTTACGGTGCGCTGGCTCAGACCACTGTCAAGTTTTTCGACAACAAACTTCTGAACATCGCTCTCGGTTACAGAAGTTCTGTCACCCAGCACAGGCAGAATGTGCTTTTCAGCATTCGTTACATACGTCGCGATTGTAGACTCTTTGACCAAACGAGACTTCATATCGCGCCATAAGCCATAAATCTCACTAATAGTCTTTCTCTCCATAATTATTGGTTTATAAATTTAAGCCAATAAAGTTAACAATTTATACGGAAAAGACAACAATAAAACACGCAAAAGAATGCTTAGACAACAAATAGCCACAATGACGCAACAGCTTTACGACAAGAGCATAAAAATCAAGTCATTATGGATAATCAACATACACTTCAGAGGCGCACAGGTAGCCTTATAATGGCATAAAATAGAATTTTGGCAATTTTTTAACCGCAAGTTAATAAAGTAGGCTCACATCGTAAAATATTCAGCTGCGTCCGGCTATGATTTCTGTCATGGCTCTGACTTTGCCATCGAGATAATTCACAAAGCCGTCGTCGCCAAGCACCTCTATGTCGTCAAAAAGTCCCAACACAAACCGTCCTATGCCGGCATAGCTGCATACGGGCATGTCGAGCCTGTGCCGGCCGTCTTTATCAGCCGTTATGTAAGCCTCGGCGGCAGGATATTCCTCCTTAAGAACATTATAGGACAACTGCCCAAGAAGCATGCTCACGGGCATCTGCTCTTCGCCGCTGAACATGAATATGTCGGTGTACATTTCGCGGTGGCGGTCTTCAAAAGCCCACTCTGAGTCGAGCAGCTCTGCCTCCTGCATACGGCTCACCTTGAAGGTCTTGTTTAGTTTCGATGACGGTTCGTAGCAGCGCACCTCGTTGTTGTTGTTCATCAGTCTGAACGGCTCAACGAGCCTGTCTTTCGTCGTGCGGCTGTGAGGCGACGCATAGCCGTGTATCACCACCTGGCGCTTGAGCTTTATGGCATCGTACAGCACACCTATATTATACACCTTCTGCTCGCGCAGCTCGTCGTTGTTGATTATGTCGAAATCATAAAACCTCTCAAGTTTCTTCGTCAGGTTGTCGGCAAGCACGTCGCACTGCCCTGCCTTCTCGAGCAGCCGCCTTATCAGCACGGCCTCTTCCTCGGTGATTGATATGCGCTCAATCACCTTGTTGAAGAAAGGCGAGTTGCGGTCTATGCAGTAGCAGTTGCCGTGCTTGTAGACCTTGAATCCGCTGTCGCGGAAGAACTCGAGATAATAGTAAAGGTTGCGGCGCGATATGCCCACCTTGTCGCAGAGCCGCTCAACGGTGTAGGTGCGGTTCTCGGTGAGCAGCTGCAGCAGATACAGCTCGCGCTCAAGTTTGTCATGTCGCATGGTGTATGTCTTTCGGTTAGATATGGCGGCCCCAGGGCCAACAGTATTATCAGTAATGCCCGCGCATAAAAAATAACAACGCCCTCGCACGGGCATAGGCACAAGGCGCCGGCGTCAGAGCAGCCTGAACGTCTTGCGGTGATATGGCGTTATGCCGTGCTCGGCTATGGCCTGGCGGTGCTTCTTGGTGGGATATCCCTTGTTCGACTTCCAGTCATATTGCGGATATTCTTCCGCCAGACGGTCCATATAGTCGTCACGATAAGTCTTAGCGAGAATGCTCGCCGCTGCTATCGACATAAACTTTCCGTCGCCCTTCACCACCGTTGTGTAAGGTATAAAGTGGTAAGGCTTAAAGCGGTTGCCGTCAACGATTATGGCCTCGGGGCGCACCTTCAGCTGGTCTAATGCCCTGTGCATGGCAAGTATGCTTGCGTTGAGAATGTTTATCTCGTCAATCTCCTCTGGCGTAACCACGCCCACAGCCCATGCCACGGCGTCGCGCTCAATGATCTTGCGCAGCTCATAACGGCGGTGGGCCGTAAGCTGTTTAGAGTCGTTAAGGTCGTCGTTCACATAGTCTTCAGGCAGTATCACTGCCGCAGCATAAACGCTTCCGGCAAGACATCCGCGCCCGGCCTCGTCGCATCCGGCCTCAATGAGTCCTTTGTTTAACGAACTTTTCAGCATCTTTGTTCTTCCTTTTTTATTGTCGGCCATGCCCTTGCATCGTCCTGCCCTTCAGCAGACTGCACGCAAACGGGCATGGATTTTACACTTATTTAACAGATAACGTTTCAAGTTTGAACTTATTGTGCACAAACATGCATTTATTTTGCATTCGGAAAGCAACGCCAAAATGCGGCTGCCAACCATGAATTACATAGTTACAACGAAACAATAAACACTTAAAACATAACGATTATGGAAAAGCAAATAGCACTCGGACAGACAGGTCAGACTTACGGACGACTGGCAGCGATAATCAAGAAGGCTGCCCACATAGCCGGCGCACCGCTCAGACTGCTCGGCAGATATTATTCACTTGTGCTTGAACGCGACGTTGACATGAGGCAGACCAAGGCCATAACCGAAGCCCAGCTCGCGTTTTTTGCAACCGTAATGCCTGCCGACATGCACATTCTGCTGCATGTGGCAGCCTGCGCATGGTTTATATTCGCGCTGAAAAAATGCCGCTCGGTGATGAAAGAATAAGCATAATAATGCCTCAACAACCGACATATTATACGTATCATTGTCTGGACATGCTTTACAAAGACATTCAAAGTTATTAATCATACCAGAATAAAGAACGGTGTGGATAATAATCATGAAGGATTATATTTTAGCATTATACACGTTTTACCATAATAAAAAAAATCCGGACAACATGCAACACTACCATTTTCAGAATGGCTAAAGTTATGCATATTGTCCGGATGTTATAAGACTATTATGTCAGAACATCTTGCTGACACGCTTTATTCCTTCAACAAGAGCGTCAATCTCTTCTGTTGTGTTATACATTGCAAACGAAGCTCTCACTGTGCCCTGTATGCCAAGACGTATCATAAGGGGCTGGGCGCAATGATGACCGGTGCGGACGGCAATGCCGAGGCGGTCGAGCAGCGTGCCCATGTCAAGATGATGAATGTCGCCAACAAGGAACGAAACAACGGCATCTTTATGATCGGCAGTGCCGAAGATTCTCATGCCGTCAATCTCCTGCATCTTCTGCATGGCGTATTTGGTGAGTTCCTGCTCATGGCGCGATATGTTGTCGATGCCTATCGAATTGATGTAGTCGATGGCTGTGGCAAGGCCGTGAGTGGCAACATAGTCGGGCGTTCCTGCCTCAAACTTAAACGGCAGATGCTCAAAGACGGTCTTCTCGAAGCTCACGCTCTCAATCATCTCGCCTCCGCCTTGATACGGCGGCATGCGGTCGAGCCAGTCTTCCTTTCCGTATAGCACGCCCACGCCTGTAGGGCCGTACATCTTATGACCGCTGAAAGCAAAGAAGTCGCAGTCGATATCCTGCACGTCAACGGCAAAGTGAGGAGTGCTCTGAGCGCCGTCAACCATAACGGGCACGCCATGCTCATGGGCGATGCGCACAATCTCCTTCACCGGATTAACCGTTCCAAGCACGTTGCTAACCTGAGCCACGCTGACAATCTTGGTGCGATCGGTGAACAGTTTCTCATATTCGTCGAGCAGCAGTTCGCCCTTGTCGTTCATGGGTATCACTTTCAGCGATATGCCCTTACGTGCTGCCTGAAGCTGCCAGGGCACAATGTTAGAGTGGTGTTCCATCACGGACACGATGACTTCGTCGCCCTCGCTCATAAACTCGTCACAGAACGACGAAACCACAAGGTTAAGGCTCTCGGTGGTTCCGCGCGTGAAGACTATTTCGTTAACCGAACCGGCATTGATAAACTTACGCACCTTTTCGCGTGCCTGTTCGTGCAGGTCGGTTGCCTGCTGCGAAAGGTAATGCACGCCGCGGTGCACATTTGCATTGACATTGAGATACTCTTCGCGCATGGCATCAAGCACACACAGCGGCTTCTGTGTAGTAGCCGCATTGTCGAGATATACCAGCGGACGGTCGTAAACCTTACGGCTGAGTATCGGAAAGTCCTTTCTTATTTTGGTTACGTCGAACATTTTTTAGGAGTTAAAGTAGTTAAAGAAGTTAGAGTAGTTAAAGTCAATAGCCTAAATAATTTTATACTAAAGTAACGTGGCCAAAGACAAACAAAAATATTCATTAATTTACAGAAGTCAGAGCAGTTGAAGTATACAAGCCTTAAAGTTTTTTATTGCAAGCATTGAAAATATGCAAGTATCCGAGCTTATTTTCAGAATTAGAGCAGCCAAAGCCAAATTCCAGTCAACATTGTTACATAAAGAATGACGACATCAACAAAGGTAATGACTTTAACTACTCTAACTCCTTTAACTACTTCTAACTACCGAATTTTACCTGCACAGCTTACATCCCTCGCACTTATTCAGTTCTCCGCGGAAACGTTTCTCTACAAGATAATGCAAGCGGTCGCGAAGAGGCTCGAGCTTTATGCGGTCGATAACCTCATTGACGAAGGCAAACTCCAGGAGAAGCTTTGCCTCCTTCAAACTGATACCGCGCTGACGCATGTAGAACAGAGCCGCGTCGTTGAGCTGACCTACGGTGCTGCCGTGGGCACACTTCACGTCGTCGGCATAAATCTCCAGCATAGGCTGGGTGTACATACGCGCCTCCTTGGTGGCACAGAGATTCTGGTTTGTCTCCTGCGAAATGGTCTTCTGAGCGCCGTGACGCACAAGCACACGACCTGCGAAGGCTCCCGTTGCGCTGTCGTCAAGCACATATTTATAAAGCTCGTTGCTCGTGCAGTGAGCCACGCTATGGTCTATCAGCGTGTTGTTGTCAACGTGCTGTTTCTTGTCGGCTATAACGCATCCGCTGAGATTACACTCGGCACCCTCACCTGCAAACACAAGGTCAGTGCGGTTGCGTGTTATTCCGTTGTGCAGTGTTATTATGTTATGGTTAACCCTGCTGCTGCGCTGCTGCTCAATAAACAGGTTGCTCACGCGCACATTCTTTGCGTGAGTCTCCTCAAGACAGTAAAGGTCAAGTCCGGCATTGTCGCCGACATAAGCCTCAATAACTTGGGTTGTAAGGAAATTACGGTCGTCGGCAGCATGGTCGCAGAAGAGCAACTTGATTTCAGCCCCCTCCTCTACTATTATCAGCACACGACGGTTAACCATCAGGTCGACGTCAGAGCGCAGGATATTGATCACCTGCACGGCCTTGCCTACCACAACGCCCTTGGGCACATAAACCAACAGTCCGTCCTGTGCCAGCATAGTGTTGAGAGCCGTTATGCCGTCTTCAGAAGTCTTTGCCAATTTGGCATAATATTTCTCAATCAGTTCAGGCCTTTCGGCAGCCACCTTGCCCAGCGAGTCGACAATCACTCCCTCGGGAAGCGGCTGGCCCTTAGGCGTAGATTTACCGTAGAAGCCGTCGTTCACAATGAAATAGAGCGATGTACTGAGGTTGGGCACGTCGCATCTGAAAGCCTCATACGGATCAACCGGTATGTTCAGACGGTTGATGTTAAGTCCGTAGTTAGGTTCAAATAGCGACGGAATGTCGGTGTATTTATATCTCTCGACCTTCTTTGTCGGGAATCCAAGCCGTTTGAAATCCTCGAACGCAGCATCACGCACGGCATTGAGCGGCGCCGAGCTGTGTTCGCATATCATGTCGCGACATTGGTTGTAAAGGTCTATATATTGTTTTTCGCTATCCATCCGTTATTAATTATGAATTACGAATTAAGAATTATCAAATAAAATTCGGCATCAGCCAATTATAAATTATGAATTGTGAATTATGAATTAAAAAATTAATCCTTATCCACTTCCTCTTTAATCCAGTCGTATCCGCGTGCCTCGATTTCCTTCGACAGCTCCGGACCGGCGGTCTTTACGATGCGTCCCTTGTAGAGCACGTGAACAATGTCTGGCTTGATGATGTCGAGCAGACGCTCATAGTGAGTGATTACGATGCAGCTCGACTCCGGAGTGCGCAGCTTGTTGACGCCTTCGGCAACAATGCGCAGCGCGTCAACGTCGAGGCCTGAGTCTGTCTCATCCAGAATGCTGAGCTTAGGCTCGAGCATTGCCATCTGGAAAATCTCGTTACGCTTCTTCTCACCACCGCTAAAACCTTCGTTCACAGAGCGGTTAGACAGTTTGCTGTCAAGCTCAACAATCTTTCTCTTCTCGCGCATCAACTTCAGGAAGTCGGCAGCGTTGAGCGGCTCCTTGCCCTCATACTTGCGCTTCTCGTTTATTGCGGCACGCATGAAGTTGGTCATCGACACGCCCGGAATCTCCACAGGATACTGGAACGAGAGGAAGAGTCCTTCGTGTGCT
>HF992590.1:14345-22109 GCA_000436695.1 Prevotella sp. CAG:1185
CCTTCGTGTGCTCTGTCCTCAGGTTTCATCTCAAGCAGGTTCTTGCCGTTGAAGGTTATAGAGCCTGATGTAACCTCATAAAGCGGATTACCAACCAGCACGGCGCTCAATGTACTCTTGCCCGAGCCGTTAGGTCCCATTATGGCATGCGTCTCACCGTCCTTTATGGTGAGGTTGATGCCCTTCAATATTTCTTTGTCGCCAATCTTGGCGTGTAAGTCTTTTATTTCTAACATAATTCTTGTTTATAATTTATTCCGGCCTTACGGCTTGCGCCTGCCGTGATTGTTTATTTCAGATATAGATATGTCAGCAGAGAGTCCAGCAGTCCGGTGACATCACTGCTTGTGAACTTGAACGGGAACGTAACTTTCAGTCCCACTGACAGCGCGTGGCGGTGCATCGGCGAGCGCATTGCATAGGGTGTTGTGTCCTTTCCGAATATCGTCTGCGACGATGTATGTCCGTCGACAGCCATGCGGAAGCCGTAGTCTATCTCAAGAGCCACGCACGAGAACATATAAATGTCGAGGCCAACCACCGGCGCCACACTAAGCACGGGGCTGCTCACGCTGTACTTGCGCTCATAGCTGCCATACATTCCCGACGTGCTCACCGTGCCTGCATCCTTACGCCCGGCAACGTTCCAGAAGGTGCTTGCACCGAGATAAGGCTGCAGCGGGCACGACTTTGACAGGAAATACCAGCGTCCGCCAAGCATAATCTGCGACAGATCGGCCGATACGTCGCCTGAGTAGGAGTCCATCACCTCGTGGTCATATCCTCCGACAACCGAAAAGCCTGTCTGCGGAATGAAATACTCTATGTGAGCCGAGAAGTTAGGACCGCCTCCTGTCTTTATCGGGTCGTAATACTTGTCAGGAGTTTCGTTGAGCGTTACAACCGGCTTTACAGGACTGAGCCTGAAATCTATTGCCCATCGCCGCGAGTCATCGTCCTGAGCGTTTGCCACAAGTCTTGACAGACAAAGCAGCAAGACTAAAACAATCAAAGGTCTTGTATTCATCATAACAACATTTTTTATATATATCGTTAATGAACCGATAAACCCCTACGGCACTACCCCGCCAATTCTTAATTTTTAATTCTTAATTTTTAATTTGAATTACTATCCCACTGTGCCTTCCAACGACACGCTGAGCAGTTTCTGAGCCTCAACAGCAAACTCCATAGGCAGCTTGTTCAGAACCTCCTTGGCGTATCCGTTGACGATAAGGCCCACGGCCTGCTCTGTAGGTATGCCTCGCTGATTGCAGTAGAACAGCTGGTCTTCGCTTATCTTGCTCGTCGTAGCCTCGTGCTCCACTATCGCCGAGTCGTTGTGTATGTCCATATACGGGAACGTGTGGGCACCACAGTCGCTGCCCAACAGCAGCGAGTCGCACGACGAATAGTTGCGGGCATTGTCGGCATTAGGCGACACTCGCACCAGTCCGCGGTAAGAGTTCTGGCTGTGTCCGGCGCTGATACCCTTGCTTATTATAGTACTCTTGGTGTTCTTTCCCAAGTGAATCATCTTCGTACCCGTATCGGCCTCCTGATAATTGTTGGTAACGGCCACGCTGTAGAACTCAGCCACAGAGTTGTCGCCGCGCAGGATGCACGAAGGATATTTCCACGTGATAGCCGAGCCTGTCTCAACCTGAGTCCACGACAGCTTTGAGTTAACTCCGCGCAGGTCGCCACGCTTTGTAACGAGATTGAACACTCCGCCCTTGCCGTGTTCGTCGCCCGGATACCAGTTCTGCACCGTAGAATATTTCACCTCGGCGTTGTCCTTGACGATAATCTCAACGATGGCAGCATGTAGCTGATTCTCGTCGCGCATCGGAGCCGTGCAGCCTTCTAGATAAGACACATAGCTGTCGTCTTCGGCAATGATCAGCGTGCGCTCAAACTGGCCCGTGTTTCTTGCGTTGATGCGGAAATAAGAGCTAAGCTCCATCGGACTGCGCACACCTTTAGGAATGTATACGAACGAGCCGTCGCTGAACACGGCGCTGTTTAATGCAGCGAAGAAGTTGTCACGATAAGGCACTACCGTACCGATATATTCCCTAACCAAGTCGGGATGATTCTTTATGGCCTCGCCTATAGAGCAGAATATGATGCCCTTCTCGGCCAGTTTCTCCTTATAAGTAGTCTTCACCGACACCGAGTCCATTATGGCGTCTACGGCCGTCTGACCGCTAAGGGCAAGGCGCTCTTCGAGCGGAATGCCCAGCTTGTCGAAAGTCTTCATCAGCTCGGGGTCAATCTCTTTCTTGCCCTCGTCCTTCTTCTTTGCCAGCGGGTCGGCATAATATGATATAGCCTGATAGTCTATCTCGGGCACATGAACATGTCCCCAGGTAGGCTGTTTCAGCGTCTTCCAATAGTTGTAGGCCTTCAGGCGGAAGTCGAGCATCCATTCGGGCTCGCCCTTCTTCTGCGAAATCAAGCGCACCACGTCCTCGTTAAGGCCCACGTCGATTACGTCCGTATGCACATCGGTGGTGAAGCCGAACTCATATTTCTGTTCAGCCACCTGTCTTACGAACTCGTTGTTTTTATTTAATTCTTTATTATCCATCTTTATTTGTCATGATTTGGCAGAATAAAAAAATAAAAAATCTGCTGTGGTCTGCAAAGTTACGAAAAAATATAATACGGCAAACACACAGCACATTATTTTGAGTTAAAGTAACAAACCGGCACTTATTTTCAATACATTTTTGTAAATTATGCTGCAAATGCAGGTTAACAAAAAAAATTGACGGCAACCATCCTGCACGAGCAGGATAATTGCCGTCTTAAAGTCAAGTGTCTGTAGGATTAATTATATATCAGCTTTTTGTCATATTCCTTTATCAGACATCTGTCAGATGTTATTTGCCGTATGCGCCGAAGAACTTCTGCGGAGCCTCAGCCTTATAAACCTTGCCGCCTACTGTAAGACCTGTGTTCACGAAGTCCATGCCTGAGAGTGTGTAGAGGCTGTTGCCGTCGGTAGCACCGTCAACCATTGATGTTACGGCAAAGTTCCATGCAGAATCAAAGGTTACGTTATCAAGTCCTACAGCGTTGTAGTCGAATCCGGCGAACTGTATGTTGATGTCGTTGGCAGCCTTGGCGATAACGCTGTGAGCGTCTACTGCGTCATAATAGTTCTCGTGTGCCATGTTGTATCCTGCATACGGAGTCTTCACGCCACCTTCTTCCTTGTCCTGAGCAAACGGACTCTCAACGCTTCCTGAGATGTAGCAGTTGTAGTCAATAACAGAGTTGAGGTCGCATCCGTCCTTTATGCCCGGGTTGCCCCAGCTCGGAGTCATTGCGCGGAACTTGCAGTTGACCATCAGGTTGTTGAACACATTAGCAAGAATGTTCTTCTCAACATATACGCATCCGCCCTTAGAACCGTCGCGGCGCCATCCAGCGTTAATAATGGTGTTGTTGTAAGCCACACACTTGGCCTGTCCGCGGCCTGCTGTATCGTCCTGACCAGAGCTTGACAGCTTGAGTCCGTTGGTGTTAGGACTGTACATAACGTTGTAAGCTACAGTTGTAGATGTTCCTGCCTTAACGTTAACGGCCTCACCGCCTGTGGCTCCGTTGCAGTAGAATGTGTTGTGGGTAATGATTCCCTTACCGCCCTGCATATATATTCCGTCGGCATATCCGTTACGTATTGAGCAGTTCTCAACAACGAGGCTTCCCTTGAAGTCAGGTCCTGTTGTTATCTGCACGCCGTTGTCCTCGTTCTCTGTGTAGATACCGCTGATAACTGAAGGAGAGTTGGCTGTCATCAGGCTTCCTGTATATTCAATCTCGCAATAGTTGAACAGAGCCTCGGCGTTAGGATCAGAACTGTTGAGCATAAATCCGCCCCAAAGGTTCTTGCAGTCGAGCACATTGTCGAATGTGCGTGCTTCTTCAGGAATAGAGAACAGGATAGGTGCGTCGGCAGTACCGTTGCAGTAGATGTTGCCGTGAACGGTGAACTCAATGCCGGCTCCGTTGCCGTCGTTAGAGTTGAATATCACCTGAACGCCCTTCTCTATCGTGAGGCTCTTGCCAGCCTCAACCTCGAGCTGGCCTTCTACTACGTATGTTGTGTATGCATTCCATGTGCCTTCTACCTTTCCGCTGACCTTAACCTGGTTCATCGTAACGCTTACGTTGCAGGTCTGAGCCTGTGAGGGGTTGCCCTCGGGTGTGGCTGTTATAGTGGCAGAACCCGGAGCTACGGCTGTTATCACGCCGTCGGCTACTGTCGCAACGCTCTCGTCTGACGAACTCCATGCAACGTTACGGTTGCTTACATTCTCGGGATAGAACGTGCATGTCAGCGTGTCGTTCTCGCCCGGAGTCATGCTCAGAGATGTCTGTGAGATTGTGAATTTGCTCAGAGCTGAGCCTTCTTCGTCGTCATCACTGCTGCAGGCTGTGAAGGCCATGCATGAAATGGCAATAAGCATCATTGCCAAAAACTTAATCCTTTTCATAAAGAACTTATTAGTGTTGATAATTAATAAAATATGAATTGATTTTTTATGTGTATATTCTTTTATTTAGAGCTTGTATCTTACGCCGAGCATAAATGAGGCACCTGTCTTCTCCTCGCGCTCAACTATTCCGCCGTCATAGCGGCGCACGTTCTCAACCTTGGCATTGCGGTCGTTGGCGTGATAGTAGCGTATGAGCGGCGTGTTGAGCAGGTTCTGTCCCTTGAGGAATATGCTCAGTCCGTTCTTGAATGCCTTCTCAACGCTCAGGTCGAGCTGTGCAATGCCTGCATCCCAGCGGTCGTTCTCATACATGCGGTCGATAACGGCGAGGCGCTTGCCTGTGTAAGAGAATGCCAGCTGTCCGTTCCATCCGCTCTTTGCGTCCTTGAAGAGCAGCGAGCAGTTGAACACGTGCTGCGCCTGACCGAAGAGCGGACGGGTCTGGTCTACATAAGTAGTAGTGATTGTTCCGGCAGCGTCTTCCACCTCGCGCATCTTTGTAGTAGTGATGCTTGAATGGGTGAAGGTGTAGTTGGCCTTGATGCCGAACCAGTTGAAATATTTCATGAAGTCAATCTCAACACCCCAGTTGGCTGCGTCGCCATAGTTGCCGGGGGTGTAGTAAGAGTCCTGGCCCTTGACCACCATTCCGTACTCAATAGGGTCGTAAATCTTCTTGTAGAACAGACAAACCATGAACTGCTCGCTCGAACGGGGGAAATACTCATATCTGAAGTCGAAGTTGTCGGCCGTAGAGTGTTTCAGGTCGGGGTTACCGCTCTCGGTGTAGTCTTCGTTGATCATGTGATAAGGCACAATCTCGAAGAAGCTCGGACGGTTGATGGCTCTGTAATACGAAAGGCGCAGGTTGGCGTTCTTGTGCACCTCGTATTTGATGTGTGCATCGGGCAGCCAGTCAATATAGTTCTGGTTTCCGCCGTTGGCTGCTCCGTCAACGGGATAATAGAGAGTGTAGCCCTGGTCGGTGTGCTCGGCTCTGAGTCCGGCAATAAACTGCCAGCGTCCGCGTGTGTATCGCACCTGTCCGTAGCCTGCGCCTATGCGCTCTGTGGCGTCATAGTTGAGCGGATTGGCATAGCTGGCTGTAACAAGACGGAAGTCAATCTCGTCGAAGTTGTTCCAGTCGTCGCCGCGGAACTGGTCATAGCGCTCTGTCAGAGTCTTGTCGGCGTCATAGGGCTGAAAGTCGAACTCGTTGTAGAAGCTCTTGCGCTTCTTGTCGCGGTACATACCTCCTGCCATGAAGTCGAACACTCCTCCGTTGTCAGTCTTCAGTTTATAGTCTATGTCGAGATATCCGGCTATGTCGTTATCGCTGTTGTGCTCCCAGCGGCGTATTGCTCCCAGGTCTTTATTTACCCACTGCGACGTTCCTGTCTTGTTGCTCATCAGGTTTATGTAGGCATTGTCAGGAGTCTCGTTCTTTGCCTCTGCAATGTTGAATCCCCACTTAACGCCAAGCGCGCCGTTGTTGAGCAGATTATGTTCGCCGCGCAGCGTAGAGTTGATTATGCTCTGATGCTGCCAGCGCATACGTATCTCTTCCTCGTCGTCGGCCACAGCGTCGCGCACCTGTGCGTTGCGGAAGTCCATGTATCCGTTATACCACGTGAGCTTGTTGCGGTCGTTGATATCGTAGTCGAGCTTCAGGTGGGCGCCGAGTCTTGTCTGCTGCTCAGAGAAGTCGCGGTTGGTTATTATCTGAACGCCGTCGCTGCCGGGGTTGCTGTCGTACATGTCGCTTATCTTGCCCTTGTTGCGGTTAGAGAAGCTGAGGGCAGCCATGACGCCGAGATGATTCTTGAAGAAACGGTCACCGTAAGAAACGCCCAGCGAAAGGTCGGGCAACGGCTTCCGCGACTTCATGTGCAGGTTGCTCTTGGTGAAGTCGGTGGCGTCAACGGGATATGAGTTGCCGTATTTTTCAAACGGGCTTTTCTTGTCTATGTCGCCGTAGTTGAACGACTGGAAGTCGTGGTCAAAGAAATAAGAGTTGTAGCCTGTCGACACGTTGATGTTGAGCATTCGGCTCGACGGTGCGTCCTTCATCACCATGTTTATGGCTCCGCCTATACCGTCGCCTTCCATGTCGGCCGTAAGCGACTTGGTAACCTCCAGTCGGTCGAGAAGTTCTGAGGGGAATATATCGAGCGGCACAAAGCGGTTCTTGTTGTCGGGGCTTGGTATCTTCACACCGTTAACCAGTGTATAGTTGTAGCGCTTGTCCATGCCTCGCAATATGGCATACTGGCCTTCGCCCGAACTGCTGCGCTCCATCGTAACGCCGCTCATACGCTGAATTACGTTGGCAACGGTAAGGTCGGGGCTGAGCTCTATCGACTTCTGGCTCATCACGTTCATTACGTTCACTGCGTTTTTCTCCATCAGTCGGGCTGCTGTCTCAGAGCGTCCGTGGTTGGAAGCACTGACAACCACACCTGCCAGCTCAACGTCGGTGCTGGTCATAGGTATGTCTACCGACTCCTCGTCTGAAGTTACTTTCACTTCAACGGGCTTGTAGCCTAAGTAGCTGCAAACAAGCGTAAATTTGTTTTTGTCAACAGATAAATTAAAAGTTCCGTCAAGACCGCTGACAGCACCTTTAGTAGGTGCCTCCTTGACGATAACATTCGCACCGATAATCTCTTCTCCTGTGTGCGCGTCTCTAATCTTTCCCTTAATAACTTTACCTTCAGCCTGGAGCATAACTGCGCCCAAAGCCAACAGCAAACACAACCTTTTCATCTTATTGCCTTACTATGTTTTTTATTTGTTTTTGCCTTTATCCTTAATCGCCTGCAAAAGTAGGTAATCAACGTTTCAAGAATATTACAAACATGTAAAAAGGATAATAAGACTGAGGGGATGAGCACTATGACCGGGCACAAAGATATCTTTACACCTTAATATATATTAAGAAAAAAACATGAACAATAATTCTGTCGCTGCGTATCAGCTAACTTTATCATAACATTCTCATTATCAGCGGAAAAACCTTTATTTAGCCTTTGACGTAACTTTGCTTATGCCTCACATCCAGAGTAATGTTCCAAATATCAGCAGCGCGCAAGAGAGTCATGAGTTACTGACCCGAGGTGATGCAGGAAACACGTGTTACAGGCGAACTGAGAAATGTAAGTATTTTTAGCTGAAAATAATAGGATAAAACGCAGAATAAAGCGAATTTGAGCATTCTCACTGACGGTCAGAGGGTTTGGCTTCGGGTGGCACG
>HF992591.1 GCA_000436695.1 Prevotella sp. CAG:1185
TTGCAATGTTCAGCAAAAAGTTTTAGCGGACACCAATATTTGTAAATGATAATTCTAATTTACACTTTCAATATCAAATGTCAATTGTTCTTTATCTGGATCTTTTCCAATTATAATATTATCACCATCCTTGAGTTTTCCGTCCAACAACATTTCACAAATACCATCTTCAATATAATTCTGTATTGCACGTTTCAACGGTCTTGCACCAAATTGTACGTCATAACCTTTCAAGGCAACAAATTCCTTAGCCTCATCAGATAGTTTTATACCATAGCCCAATTCTTTTGTACGATCCATCAAGCTGCGAAGCTCAATATCAATAATCTTCTTTATTGCATTAAGATCAAGTTGGTCAAATGTAATAATCTCATCAAGACGGTTTAAGAATTCTGGACTGAATTGCTTACTCAAACTCTTTTGTATGATACTGCGAGCGTACTCCTTATCTGTTTCGTTTATACTATTTCCACTTAATCCGCTTGCAGTGAAGCCAACCCCACGTCCAAATTCCTTTAACTGACGCGTTCCTGCATTACTTGTCATAATGATGACAGTATTACGGAAATCTATCAATCTACCATTTCCATCTGTGAGTCGTCCCTCGTCAAGCACCTGTAATAACATATTAAAAACATTACCATGTGCTTTTTCTATTTCGTCTAACAAAACTATTGAATAAGGATGACGTCTAACTTTTTCTGTCAACTGCCCTCCTTCTTCATAACCTACGTATCCCGGAGGAGCACCAACAAGTCGTGAGGTATTAAAGCTTTCACTGTATTCACTCATGTCTATGCGAATAAGTGCATCAGAACTGCCAAACATATATTCTGCAAGTTTTTTTGCCAAATATGTCTTACCTACACCTGTCGGACCAAGAAACATAAATGCACCTATAGGATGATTTTTCTCTTTCAATCCGACACGATTTCTCTGTATAGCTTTAACCATCTTTTCAATGGCCCGATCTTGAGCTATCACTGCAGCTTTAAGTTCTTTGCCCATATTCTTAAGACGCATACTTTCAGCTTCAGCCATTCTCTGTACAGGTACACCTGTTATCATTGAAACAACATCAGTGACATCATTTTCTGTTATTTCATCACGACTACCAATTTCATTATTAGCCCATTTCTCTTGTAAATCAGAAAGCTCTGCCTCAAGTTCTGTCTGCTTGTCACGATAACTAGCAGCCAATTCAAAATTTTGATTTCTTACTGCAGCCTGTTTTTTACTTTTCACATCATTAATTTCTTTCTCCTTTTCTCCTATTTCCGGAGGCATTTGAGCATGCTGCAGGTGGACACGAGCCCCAACTTCATCAAGAACGTCTATTGCCTTATCAGGAAAGAATCTATCATTAACATATCTGTCTGTCAATTTGACACACGCCAAGATGGCATCATCAGTATAAGTAACATGATGATGGTTTTCATAACGTTCCTTAATATTATTCAAGATAGCAATTGTCTCTTCAGAAGTGGTGGGCTCAACGATAACTTTCTGAAATCTGCGCTCTAATGCTCCGTCTTTCTCTATTGAATTGCGATATTCATTTAAAGTTGTCGCACCTATACATTGTATAGTTCCCCTTGCCAAAGCAGGCTTTAGTATGTTAGCAGCATCCATAGAACCGGGAGTTGAACCTGCTCCTACTAACGTATGAATTTCATCAATAAATATAATTACATCTGGATTCTGTTCGATCTCCTTAATTAATGCACGTATACGTTCTTCAAACTGACCACGATATTTTGTTCCGGCAACAATTGCGGTCATATCAAGATTAATAATACGCTTATTGAATAATACAGGAGATGTATGATGCTTATAAATCAATTGTGCCAGTCCTTCGACAATAGCGCTTTTTCCTACTCCTGGCTCACCTATTAATATCGGGTTATTTTTCTTTCTACGGCACAATATTTCTATAACACGCTGAATTTCACGTTCACGTCCAACCACCGGATCGAGTTTACCTTCAGCTGCACATTTAGTAAGATCCGTACCAAAACTATCTAATACCGGAGTCTTACCCTGTACCCTATGCGCACTTGTTGCTGTACTCTGCTGATTTGACTTCTGCGAATTTCCGCCATTAATACTGAGCATACCATCATCATCATCGTCTTTATCCGGCATATCAATACCATCATTAGTTGTATAGCCTGATTTTTTTTGAAAATAAGCTAAAGCGTCTTCGTAATTCATGTTGTTAAATTCTAAAACTTCTTTTGCACCATTATTTGCATGATCATGCAAAATGGCTAATAACAAATGTTGTTCGTCAACCATCTGACGAGACTGTATACGAGCCTCCAGCACAGCAAGTTTTAATATGTTGCTGGCTTTCTCGTTTAAAACAAGTTCCTGAGTATTTAAAGGTTGCATAAAATCATCATCTCGCACCTTCTGCTCCAACTCATTTTTTACAGACTGTAAATTAATATCTAATTTCAAGAATAATTCATGCACAGGGCCATTCTTGTCACGCAGTATGCCAAGCAACAAATGCTCTGGACCTACTGTTCTGCTAGCAAGCCTTACTGCTTCTTCTCTACTGAATGCCAGTATTTGAGATACTTTTGGTGAAAACTGACTGGTCATGTATTATTTATTTCCTATTATAATAATTATTTGCATGCAAAGATAAACATTTTATTTCATACAAATATTATGCCATGTTTCATTTTCTCAAATCAACACTAAAGTTTAATCATTTAACAATTATGTATAAATAATGGTAAAAGGTTAGCATCTAGTGATTTGCAGATTTCGTAGCTATGTAAAACATATATATAATTATAAATCAATAAAACCCCTTATTTCTTAAAAAATATAGAATACAAAATTTGTTTTTGCCTGAATTTTTATTATCTTTGCGCCCATATTTACAAAAAAATTATGGCAACAACATTATTAACACCAGATTATATTTTTGAATCTAGTTGGGAAGTTTGCAATAAAGTCGGAGGTATATATACAGTTCTTTCTACAAGAGCAAAAACCTTGCAGAATCTACTGAAAAACAAAATTATTTTTATCGGTCCAGATGTAATAAAAGAAGAAAATCCTTATTTCACAGAAGATAATAAGATATTTTCTGATTGGAACGCACAAACTAAAAAAGAAGGCCTTGTTCTTAAAATAGGAAGATGGAATGTACCAGGACGACCTATTGCAATATTAGTAAATTTCAATCAATTTTACAAAGATAAAAACTCCATTTATACTTGGACATGGGAACATTTTCAAGTAGATAGCCTTCATGCATATGGAGACTATGATGAAGCATCGATGTTCTCTTACGCTGCAGCGAAAGTTGTTGAAAGTTTCTACAATTTCTACTTAGATGAATCAAAAAAAGTCATTTATCACGGAAATGAGTGGATGACAGGACTTGGATTATTATACTTGAGCTATAAAATTCCACAAATAGCCACTGTATTTACAACCCATGCAACTAGCATAGGAAGAAGTATTGCAGGAAACAACAAGCCGCTTTATGACTATCTATTTGCATACAATGGCGATCAGATGTCTAACGAACTAAATATGCAAAGTAAACATTCTATAGAGAAACAAACTGCAAAATACGCAGATTGCTTTACTACAGTCAGTGAAATTACTGCAAATGAATGTAAAGAACTACTTGACAAACCTGTAGATTTTATTTTGCCCAACGGCTTTGAAAATGACTTTGTACCCAAAGGAGCCGAATTCAACAAGAAAAGAGAAATTGCACGTGAACATATACTTAACGTAGCCAATGCATTATTAGGTACTAATTTAGACAACAATACACTTATTGTGTCTACAAGCGGAAGATATGAATTTAGGAACAAAGGTGTTGACGTATACATTGAAGCTATGAACAGACTTCAGAGAGACAACCGCCTAAACAAGAATGTTCTTGCATTCATCGAAGTTCCAGGATGGGTAGGCGAACCGCGAGAAGACTTAAAAGATCGTCTGATATCAGGAAAGAAATACGATACACCTTTACCCGTGCCGATGATAACGCACTGGCTTCACAACATGAGTCAGGACAATGTTTTGAATATGTTAAAGTTCCTGGATATGCAAAATAAAAAGGAAGACAAAGTTAAGCTTATCTTCTTACCATGTTACCTTAATGGTGCAGATGGAATTTTTAACATGAAATACTATGATTTAGTATTAGGTAATGATATTTGCATCTATCCCTCATATTATGAGCCATGGGGATATACTCCATTAGAGTCTATTGCATTTAAAGTACCATGCATAACATCTGATTTAGCCGGCTTTGGATTATGGGTAAACTCTGAAATTGGCAGATATGGCGAAATAAGCGATGGAGTTAAAGTTATTCATAGAACAGATTATAACTATTCTGAAGTTGCTGATAAAATAAAAGACACTGTTGCAGAATTTTCAAACATGTCAGAATTACAAATAAAGAAAGCTCGCAACAATGCAGAAAAACTATCAAAGAAAGCTCTTTGGAATAATTTTATAAAGTATTACTATCAAGCTTACGACTTTGCATTAAGACGAGCAGAGTCAAGAAAGCAATAGACTATTATACATTGAATATATTTAAACTCAAATAAACGATGAAAATAAAAGCAGACTATGTCAACGCTCCACAATGGAGAGAGATGACGGTAAAATCAAGATTACCGGAACAATTAAAATGTTTGGATGAACTTGCTCACAATATGTGGTGGGCATGGAACTATGAAGCAAGAGACTTGTGGCGCAGTTTAGATGAAAAACTCTATGAAGAAGTTGGTCACAATCCTGTTGTTTTACTAGAACGTCTCAGCTATGATAGAAAAGAGGAAATTGTCGGTAACAAAACGATAATGAAAAAAGTTAAGGACGTATACTCTAAATTTCGCAAATATATGGACGTTAAGCCAAATTCTAAACGCCCATCTGTTGCGTATTTCAGTATGGAATACGGAATTAATCAAGTTCTAAAAATATATTCTGGAGGTTTAGGAATGCTTGCAGGCGACTACCTTAAAGAAGCCTCTGACAGCAATGTTGACATGTGTGCAGTTGGTTTTCTTTATCGCTATGGCTATTTCAAGCAGTCCCTAAGCATGGATGGACAACAAATAGCAAATTATGAAGCACAGAACTTCAACTCACTTCCTATTGTACGTCAACTTGACGCTGAAGGAAATCCGCTAGTTGTAGATGTACCTTACATGAATTATCAAGTTCACGCTTATGTATGGAGAGTTAATGTAGGACGTATTCCTCTTTATCTGCTCGATACAGATAATGAGATGAACTCTGACTTCGACAAACCAATAACACACTCTCTGTATGGTGGTGATTGGGAAAATCGTCTGAAACAAGAAATATTGTTGGGTATCGGAGGTATATTGACTCTTAAAAAACTCGGTATAAAGAAAGACGTATATCACTGCAACGAAGGACATGCAGCATTATGCAACTTACAACGCTTGTGCGACTATGTTCAAAGTGGATTAACATTCAACCAAGCAATGGAACTAGTACGTGCATCATCTCTTTACACCGTACACACTCCAGTTCCTGCCGGTCATGACTATTTTGACGAAGGACTTTTTGGTAAATATATGGGTGGATACCCATCTATTCTTGGAATATCATGGGATGAATTTATCGGAATGGGCCGTACAAATCCTGATGACCATAACGAAAAATTCTGTATGTCAACATTTGCATGCAACACATGCCAAGAGGTTAATGGTGTAAGTAAATTGCACGGATGGGTAAGCCAGAAAATGTTCTCTGGAATATGGAAAGGCTACTATCCAGAAGAGAATCATGTTGGTTACGTGACAAATGGCGTTCACTTCCCGACATGGGCAGCAACTGAATGGCGTAAATTGTATGCACAATATTTTGATTCATCTTTCATGTCAGACCAGAGTAATGAAGATATTTGGCATGCAATCTATAAGGTTCCTGATGATGTCATTTGGGATACAAGAATGACATTAAAGAAGAAACTCACTGATTACATACGTGATAAGTTCCGTGAAACTTGGCTTAAGAACCAAGGCGACCCTTCAAGAGTTGTATCTCTACTAGAGAAAATTAATCCTAATGCTCTGATGATCGGTTTCTGCCGTCGCTTTGCCACATACAAACGTGCACACCTTCTCTTTACAGATCTCGATCGTCTTGCCAAAATAGTTAATGATCCTGAACATCCAGTACAATTCCTCTTCTCAGGAAAAGCTCATCCTGCAGATGGAGCCGGACAAGGACTTATCAAGAAGATATTCGAAATAAGCCAGCGTCCAGAATTCCTCGGAAAGATAATATTCCTTGAAGATTACGATATGCAATTGGCACGTCGTCTTGTTTCTGGTGTGGATATTTGGATGAATACCCCAACACGTCCATTAGAAGCATCTGGTACATCAGGTGAAAAAGCAGAAATGAATGGTGTTGTCAACTTATCAGTTCTTGACGGATGGTGGCTTGAAGGTTACCGTGAAGGAGCCGGATGGGCACTGACAGAGAAACGTACATATAAGAATCAAGGCTATCAAGATCAGTTGGATGCAGCAACAATCTATGGTTTACTTGAAAATGAAATTATACCTCTATACTATAACAAGAATGAAAAAGGTTATAGCGAAGGCTGGATTAAGGTTATAAAGAACTCGATTGCCACAATTGCTCCTCATTACACAATGAAGAGACAGTTGGATGACTACTATGATAAGTTCTATACAAAAGAGGCTGTTCGTTTCAAAAAACTTTCTGCAAACGACAATCGTTTGGCAAAAGACATAGCACAGTGGAAAGAAAGTGTAGCTGAACGCTGGGATTCAATACATGTTGTTTCAAAAGAATCTATGTTCCCGAATACAGGAATGGAAACAGGAGTAGCCTATAAGATAAGATACGTTATCGACGAACAGGGCTTAAATGATGCCATTGGACTAGAATTCGTTTCTGTAATTTCAGACAAGAATGGCGAAGAACGCATATCAAATGTATTCCCATTCAAACTTGTAGGACATGAAGGAAACCTATATACATTTGAAGCAATTGTTGAAGCATCAGAAGCTGGTACATACAGAACTGCGGTAAGAATGTATCCTAAGAATAGTGAACTGCCTCATCGTCAGGACTTCTGCTACGTAAAATGGCTTGATTAATTATCGAATATAGAACGAATAAATAATATAAACGGGATAAAACATTATTTGATTTTATCCCGTTTTATATTAATAAAAAAAATCCAACATAAAAAAGTTCTTGTATAAACATCAATGATATACAAGAACTATACATACCAAAAATCAATCAATATTAAGCTAACATTTTACTCATGTATTTTCTAATAACCTTGCGCGCACTCCCCAATTTGTTCTCAACACTTTTATAATTCATGTTCAACATTTTTGATATTTCGGAAACTTCCAAATCATCATATATATTCATTCGATAAATCTTACGTTGGTTCTCATTTAATCTCTGAATACCAAAATCCAACACCTCTATTATATCTGCAACTGTATATTTTGATGAATCATCACAAGATGTTATATCTGTTTTTGAAACAACATAATAAGAATAATCATTAACATACTTCTTATGACGATAATAATCGTATATCAAATTTCGTGCAATAGTATAAACCAAATTTGAAAGAGTCTCTTCTGTCAGCATTCTGTCTATTGACAATAATTTTATAAACACATTTTGTACGATATCATCTGCAGACTCTTTTTCCTTAATTCTACTTACAACAAAAGCCCGCAAATCATTAAAATGCTCTTTATAAAATTTGCCAATTGTAGAAAATTTAGTTTCAAGTTGTTCCATAGCATTACATTAGCTTTATATCTACAAAGATACTTTATTTATAATTATACCTACAATAAATACACTTATTTATTCTCGGCTTATACAAATTCAAATTATTTTGCAACATCCATGCAACCAAAATAAGCTACAGCAATAATTATTAAACGTTATTATAATCGGACAGACATTCATGCCGATTCAATTAGTAAGACATCATAACATAGCGTTCAATTCACGTATCAATATAGACTAAGGAAACAAAACAATTGGTTATAATAACAACATGCTATCTTTACTCGAACGGCAATAAAAGTTTCTTAATATTGAAATGCAACACACTCACAATATGTATTGAAGTTTCATGACTTGAGATTACCACCGATTCATTTTTGCACATTAAATTAGACCACAAAAGTAAAAATTCAAAAACCATTGACTTTAAAATGCTAATACAAAACAACAATCCAATTGTTTAAGAGCATGGTTTGTCTACTTTACAGAATAGTTGGGACATTTTATTTTTAATAAAAGAATACTATATAAATAGACAAAACATGAAACGGTTCAATAATTTATGGCACAATATTTGCATTAGTATTTAACGATTAATTAAAACAAAAAATACAACAAAAATATATATAACTATGCAAAAAGGAAATATTGGGGTTACAACTGAAAACATATTCCCCGTCATCAAAAAATTCTTGTATTCAGACCATGAAATATTCCTTCGCGAAATGGTAAGTAATGCCGTTGACGCAACACAAAAAATAAAAACTCTTGCAGACAAAGGAATATTCAAAGGTGAACTTGGTGACCTGACAGTACGTGTTTCGCTTGATGAAAAGAATAAGACACTGACTATCAGTGACCGAGGCATAGGTATGACTGAAGAGGAAATTGACAAATATATTAATCAAATTGCTTTCTCCGGAGTTAATGACTTCTTGAACAAATATAAAGATAATGCCAATGCCATTATCGGACATTTCGGACTTGGATTCTACAGTTCGTTTATGGTAAGTAACAAGGTTGAAATCATTACAAAAAGTTACAAAGAAGATGCTAAGGCTGTAAAATGGACTTGTGACGGAAGTCCTGCATACGAAATAGAAGATGCAGAGAAGGCAGACAGAGGATCTGATATCATACTTCATATTGATGATGACTGCAAAGAATTTCTAGAGAAAGCACGCATACAGGCTTTGTTGAACAAGTATTGCAAATTTATGCCTGTTCCTGTTGCCTTTGGTAAGAAGACTGAATGGAAAGACGGAAAGCAAGTTGAGACAGATAAAGACAACATTATAAATGATGTTGAGCCTTTATGGACAAAGACACCAAGCACACTGAAGGATGAGGATTATAAGAAGTTCTATAATGAACTGTACCCCATGCAGGATGAGCCTTTGTTCTGGATTCACCTAAATGTGGATTATCCGTTTAATCTTACCGGTATTCTGTATTTCCCCCGCATAAAGTCTAATATCGACTTACAGCGCAATAAGATACAGCTATACTGCAACCAAGTATTTGTCACAGATCAGGTTGAAGGCATTGTTCCTGAATTCCTTACATTGCTTCATGGTGTTATAGATTCACCAGACATTCCATTGAACGTTAGCCGTAGCTATCTGCAAAGTGACAGTGATGTCAAGAAGATTTCAACTTACATTACAAAGAAAGTTGCAGACAGACTTAACAGTATATTCAAGGAAAACCGTAAGGAATATGAAAGCAAATGGGACGACTTGAAGCTATTCATAAATTATGGTATGTTGTCTCAAGAAGATTTCTATGATCGTGCAAAAGACTTTGCGCTGTTGAAAGATGTTGATGGCAAATACTTTACATTTGAAGAATACAAGCAACTCATAAAAGACGGACAAACTGATAAAGACGGACAACTGATTTATCTATACGCAAACAACAAGGAAGAGGAGTATTCATACATTGAAGCCGCCAAAGACAAAGGCTATAGTGTATTACTACTCGATGGTCAGCTTGATGTTCCTGTTGTTTCAATGCTTGAACAGAAATTCGAAAAGAGCAGATTTATGCGCGTAGACAGTGATATCATAGACCGACTCATTGTTAAAGAGGATGTCAAAAAGACAGAACTTGATAGCGATAAAGCAGACAATCTGTCAGCTGCATTCCGTTCACAAATGCCAAAACTCAACAAAGTTGAATTTAACATAGAAGTTCAGGCACTTGGAGAAAACAATATGCCTGTAATGATTACTCAAAGTGAATATATGCGCAGAATGAAAGACATCAGCCGTTTCCAAAGCGGAATGAGTTTCTATGCTCAGATGCCTGACAGCTATAGTCTGGTGCTGAATAGCGACCATCAGCTTATCAAGAACATTCTCGATGATGAAACAAGCAAATGCAATGATGCTCTTACTCCAGTAATTAGCGAAATCAAAGGACAGCAGGCTCGTCTTGCAGCATTACATCAAAATCAAAGCAAGAAAAAACCTGAAGAAATCACTCAGGAAGAGAAAGATGACCTTTCAAATACAGAGAAGACATTGAACGAGCAGCGCGAGAAAAAGAATCAGATTATTGCAGACTATGCAAAAGACAATAAGATTGTACATCAGCTTATTGACTTAGCATTGCTTCAGAACGGCATGCTGAAAGGTTCTGCTCTCGATGCATTCATTAAGAGATCTGTTTCATTGATTAAATAATTTATCACATAGCGTAAATATAAAGAATAAACTTATATTTGGGATTATTCTAATAAAACAATACCCGGACATTAATAATTTTCATAATGTCCGGGTATTTTTATACTATTATTGATAAAGGTAAAACTACCGAATCTTCACCTACAAATAAAGGTACATATATTACCAGGAAAAAACTCATTGAGTTTAATCCAAAAACTCAATGGATTTCATATCAAAAACCACTGAATTACGCAACGTAAATAAGTTATTTTATATTCTTATATGCCAAGAGGATTATTTAATGACTATACATTTTTAAGTATAATCGTATTTCATTATAATCAACAGTAGGTCCCAACTCAGAATATATATCACCGACAGAAGTGTTTTCTGTATGGCTTGACATATATGACTTTAGCATAACCAAATGCTGTTCAGGAATAATTTTAGAAATGTCGATATCCCCTTTCTCAACATATCTGGCTATATGGCCGAATATTGTTCCATAGACAAGTCCGCGTTCTTTTGCTATCTGTTCAATTGACTTACCAGAAGAAAACATATCAAAACTTACTTTATATGTTGGAACACGTGGTTCCTTCACTGCTTTCGGCTTTTTTATACGATTTAATTTTGTTGAGTTATCATCAAGACTCAACAATATATTTGATTTTACATGAAGATAATCAGAAATAGAAAACTTTGTTTCTGTATCTTCTGCATGCATGAGCAGTTTTTCCTTAAGTATAAAATCTTTATAGAAAACTCCATAACGATCGTCAAATTGTTTCTTGACTGCTTTATTCTCTATCTCAACCTTTGTCTTGTTACAAAGCAATGTAAATGGCTTTATTGCTCTAACAAAATATGCAGCAGCCTTATGTATCCTGCCTTGAATCTCATCGTTGCTGATATCTTGTACATTGTTCAACATTCTTAAATATTGTGCTCTAAAACGATGTGACACATCAATAATATCGTCAAACAATAAAGCAGCCTGTTTGTATTCTTCCAACAATTTGGGATATTTTTTATAAAGATGTTCGTCAAGCGTCCTCAGCACCATATTAAACGACGAACGCATCACAGTAAAATTAAACAATTCATCAAGAAGTTGAATTATGTATGAATTATGAAGTTCTGCCAATGTTTCTACTGTAGGCACACGTTCCTCAATAGTATTTATATACGTATCCAATGTTCTGTCGCAAACAATGGCATCACGCTGCAATGGTTCACTGAGCACTATGCCCTGAAGTGTCCTGCAACGGCTCAAAGCCACATATGTCTGCCCGTGGGCAAACGAATGAGACACATCAATTATGGCATGCTCAAAGGTAAGTCCCTGACTTTTATGAATAGTTATTGCCCAAGCCAAACGTAACGGATATTGCCGGAAAACGCCCTCAACAGTTTCTTTAATTTCTTTTGTTACATCATCAAGAGTATATTTTGAATTTGTCCATTCAGACTTTTCAAGACCAAAACTTTCTCCTCCATTCTTACCACGTACAATAATATGTGTGTCATCAAGCGAAACAACTTCGCCTATCATTCCGTTAAAGAATCTTTTTTCAGGATCATTCTTGATAAACATTATCTGAGCACCTTGTTTTAACACAAGATTATCATCAGCAGGATAAGAAGTCTCAGGAAAATCACCTTCAACTTCAGCCTTGAAAACATATTCTTTTGAAGGCAATAGCGACAACTCCTTATCATTAATCATTTGCGCTGGATAATTGTGAGTAGTCAAACGGATATAATCACTTTTCTTGTCTGGTACAAAATCTGGAATATAGCGTTTGTTGAGAATGGCCAAGGTTTCATCTGTAGCACGATTCTCACGTATCTGATTCAATATTGATATGAAATCCTCATCCTGCTGCCTGTAGACAGTCTTTAATTCAACTGTATGATAATTTGCGGCATTAAGAACATTGCTTGAGAAAAAATATGGCGTAGAATAAAACTTACTCAACATGCTCCATTCATCATCCTTTATAACAGGAGCAAGCTGCTGTAAATCTCCAATCAACAACAGCTGAACACCTCCAAAAGGCTTGTCGTGCTCACGATACCGCCTCATGACAGAGTCTATGGCGTCAAGGAGGTCGGCACGTACCATACTTATTTCGTCGATAACAAGCAAATCCATTGTACGGATTATATTCCGTTTTACTTTGCTAAAGCGATAATATTTTTGCTCTTCTCCACCAAAAGTCGCACCCGGAACGTAAGGTGACAGAGGTAATTGAAAAAATGAATGAATTGTAACACCGCCTGCATTTATGGCAGCAATCCCGGTAGGAGCCAATACAATCAAACGTTTAGTAGATTTTTCTCTTACATCTTTTAGAAAAGTAGTTTTGCCTGTTCCGGCCTTTCCGGTTAGAAAAAGATTTGCTCCTGTGTTTTCTATTATATCCCAAGCCATTGACAGCTCGGAGCTTGCATTAGTCATAGTATTTAAATTAAATAAGAATATGTATTTACAGAAGAAAACAAAAAAGGCGCGGAACATTCACCACGCCTCTCTATATTTGCCTTCTTCCTTGTCCTTAAGCATACTGAGATACGAGTTGTATCTGCTTTCTGAAATATAATGTTCTTCAACAGCTTTTCGTACCGCACAGCCAGGCTCATGAGTATGCGTGCAATTATTAAAGCGGCAACCTTTGGAGAACTTAAAAATCTCCTTAAAATATCCGCAAATCTCTTCTGGTTCCATATCAAAAGTTCCAAAACCCTTTATTCCTGGAGTGTCAATAACCCATCCTCCATAAGAAAGAGGCAACATCTCACTAAATGTCGTGGTATGCATTCCTGTATTATGCGCTTCACTAATTTGAGCTGTACGCAAGTTTAAGCCAGGAATAATATGGTTAAGCAATGTGCTCTTTCCCACTCCACTATTGCCGCTAAACAATGTTACCTTATCTTTCAGCAATGGCTTAAGACAGTCAAGTGTATTGCTGTCTAACGCAGACACTTCAAAGCATGAATAACCGATAGTTTCATAAAGCGTCACCATCATCTTCTGATATTTTAATTCATCGTCTGACAATAAATCAGACTTATTAAAAACCAAAGATACTGGTACACGATAAGCCTCAGCAGAAGCAAGAAACCTGTCAATAAACGTTGTGGAAGTTTCTGGATAATTTACTGTAACTACCAAAAACGCCTGATCAACATTTGCGGCAATAATATGACTTTGCTTTGAAAGATTTGGCGATTTTCTTATAATATAATTTCGGCGATCTTCGATGTCTGTAATAAAAGCGGTACCCTCCTGATTGCAGATTATTTCAACATGGTCACCCACAGCAACCGGATTGGTGCTGCGGATGCCCTTTAGCCGAAAGTTTCCTTTGATTTTACATTCTACAGTGCGTCCTTCTTCGGTCTTTACAGAATACCAACTACCTGTATTTTTTATTACAAGTCCTCTCACTGCCGTTACACTGTCATTATTTCTTTGTTCTTTGCTGCAAGCAAATCATCAATTTTCTTTATAAACTTATCGTGGATTTTCTGCAGTTCAGCTTCAGCGTCCTTTTCATTATCTTCAGAAAGACCGTCCTTGATAGCCTTCTTCAGCTTGTCCTTTACGTCAGAACGTACGTTACGGACTTCCACTTTGGCTTTTTCTCCGATTTTGTTACACTGCTTAGCCAGTTCTTTACGGCGCTCCTCTGTAGGCTGTGGTATTCCAAGTCTGATTATCTCGCCATTATTTTCAGGAGTAATACCAACATCAGAATCCATAATAGCTTTCTCTATGTCCTTAATCATCTTTTTGTCCCAAGGACGTATCGCAATGGTACGGGCATCAGGAGTTGAGACATTAGCTACTTGGTTCAGAGGAACCATAGAACCGTAAGAATCGACTCTTATACCATCAAGAATGGCTATATTAGCGCGTCCTGCGCGTATACGTGACAACTGTTCATCAAGGAACATGGCTGCCATCTCCATTCTTTCTTCACTTTCTTTTAATGTTGCCTTAACGTCTAACATATATCTTTATTTTTTGTTACAAAATTAAATGTCAAAATCTAAGATTAAACAAAACATGATGCTAATGTCCGCTTCAATTTATCATCAGCAATTCACTTTATTCAGTTCGACATTCACCATGTTAGTCAATTCTACAAACTGCGCTATCGTCAGTTGCTCAGGTCTTTTCGTCATTATGGGCTGACTATAAAATCCGTCATCAGTAACATTATCCAATATCTGCTTTAGGGATACACGAAGCATCTTTCTTCTCTGATTGAACACTGCCTTGACAACCCGTCGGAATAACTGCCAGTCGCAGCCTAAATCAGTAACGTTATTACGTGTTATGCGGATTACTGCACTCTTAACTTTTGGCGGAGGATTAAAAACATTTTCGTCTACAGTAAACAGATACTCAACATCATACCATGCCTGTATCAATACGCTTAATATTCCATACGCCTTTGTGCCTGGAGCAGATGCCATGCGCTGAGCAACTTCACGCTGAATCATACCCGTACAACAAGGAATTAAATCCTTGTTATCCAACATCTTAAAGAATATTTGTGAGGAAATATCATATGGATAATTACCTGTCAGAACAAATTTTCTTCCGCTAAAGACAGTTGTAAGATCCATCCTCAAAAAATCTTCACCGATTATATTATCTCTTAATGCCGGATATTTTTCATTAAGATATGCGACAGACTCGGAATCAATTTCAACAACTTTGACATCTCTTTCCTTTGCAGTGAGATACTGAGTTAAGACTCCCATTCCCGGACCAACCTCCAATATTGGAATATCAGGACACGCATCTACCGTATCAGCTATTGCCTTTGCAATATTAAGATCTGTCAAAAAATGCTGTCCTAAATTTTTCTTTGGTCTGACTGTTCTCATATCTTGATTTTATTTCTGCAAAAATAAATAATTATTTTGCAATATCTATAGAAATTAAAAGAAAAAAATGACATTATACATGATTTATAAGGTTATACAAGCTATACTGTAACTTATTTTAGCCTTTTTGCCCAGACAAATAGCGCAAATATGACATCATTCAAAGTATTTAATGAGCATTTAAACAAGACTTATAATAACACTTTGTTCCAACATAGCATATTATAAAAAATAAAACCATACTTTTTGGATTATAAAAGGTATGGTTTTACGATGTAAAAGGCAACAAATTAAGCCTCAAAACATATGCTTTTAAATTATAATTATTTGCATATCAAAAGCACTATTCTATTAATATATTGCTTTTTTTATTTTGCAATGACACCTATAATAATATTAATTATTTCAATATGAAAGTGCAATTCAAACATTCACAATATGCTTTAACGCAGTTCTTTAATAAATCCGTGCCTGTAAGCATAAAGCAATTTTTGCAATTCTACAATCTGTTTTTTCAAATCACGACCAATATCAGTGTCGGCAACAAGCATTCTATGGGCAGACATTTCCACTATTTGTGTAGTGCTTTTAATATCAGATCCACGCAAAATAGCATCTTCAGTACTTGTAAAAGGCTCATGCTGCACCAGTTGGAATCCACGACTATGATAAACTAGAGTATATCCTGCAATGCCTGTCTCTGCATGATATGCCTGAGAAAAGCCTCCGTCAATGACCATAAGCTTACCATTTGCCTTTATCGGATTCTCACCATTTGCCACATGTACAGGCACATGACCATTAATGATATGCCTGTTCGGACCATTAACTCCAAAGGCATCCAAGATAGCATCACATTCTTTTTCGTCAGCCCTAAGTTTAAAATAATTTCCTTTTTCTTCCTTATATGTTGATTTATCAGTAAGGAAATAACGTTCAAATGTTGCCATTTTTGACTTGTCAAACAACACTGAATCACGACCACACCAAAGATAAAGGAAATAATCAACGGCAAATTCTTTTTCCTGAGGATCAGAGTCATTCTGAAAAGCGTTCCTTATTACCTGCTCTGTGTGGTTCATCAGTTCACGACCTTTATATTTTTGTCCATTATAAAGCTCAACTTCCTTAAGACTGCCATCATCATTCAATGGTATTGACGCATGAAAAAGAAGATTATCATTTATAATAGTATACAAAGAACCATGACTCAACATCAGTCTGATATGCTTATGAAGTTTCTCATTTACAGTAAAAGAATGATGAAGTCTCTTCATTAATGTCTGTTCTTCTGGAGTCAATTGGTATGGAGAAGCCGGATTTATTGTCGGAAAGCAACAACTCTTCATATCGTAAGACTTTCCGTCTATCTCACATGTTGCATTATTATAATCAATTTTTTCCAACAGAAGGCGGTCCTGCATATTCCATTCAGGATGGCGTTGTATTATGGCAGCCTCAACTTTAAACTGAATAACCGTTATCGCCTTATGCATCAATGCTGTAAGATGTTTTGTCTTTTCATCAATATCCGCACTTCCACCATTTGTCTTGGGCATAAACTCCTCACACGGATCATCCGCATAATGCTCCATGGCAAAAGTTGCAAGAGGCACAAGATTGATACCATATCCTTCCTCAAGCGTTACGAGATTGGCATAACGCAATGATAAGCGTATCACATTACAAATGCAGGCGTCATTTCCTGCACATGCACCCATCCAAAGGATATCATGATTTCCCCATTGTATGTCCCAATTATGATAACTGCTTAACACATCCATAATATTATGTGCGCCAGGACCACGGTCATAGACATCGCCCAATATATGCAAGAGATCTATAGCCAAGCGCTGGATAACATGTGATATTGCTATAATAAAGTCATCAGCACGTCCTGTTGTTATTATAGTGTCAATAATGACATTTACATAAGCAGCTTTGTCGACATCATCCGAACGTTCATGAAGAAGTTCCTGAATAATATAAGAGAAATCTTTTGGCAATGATTTTCTAACCTTGGAACGTGTATATTTACTTGAAACATCACGACAGACTCTCACAAGCTGATGTATCGTAACATGATACCAATCCTCAAGTTCTGGTTCACTCGCCTTGACTAATTCAAGTTTCTCTTCCGGATAATATATTAGCGTGCAAAGTTCTTTCTTTTCAGACTCACGCAATTCATTTCCAAAAATCTCATTTACTTTACGTTTAATATTGCCTGACGCATTTTTCAGTACATGCTGAAAAGATTTATACTCTCCATGTAGATCTGCCAAGAAATGTTCTGTTCCTTTTGGCAAATTCAATATAGCCTGCAAATTGATAATCTCGGTACTGGCATCAGCTATCGTAGGAAATGTCTGAGACAAAAGCTGCAAATACCTTATATCATTTTCAATTTCATAATGCATGGTTTTCATTGTATATTGGCTTTAAAAAACATTTTTCTTAATTTACTTGTTCCACTGTCTTCAAGAGGCTCTATAAACATGAAGCCTTCCCCCAAGCCATATCGCTCTTTCATTATCTGAAAAAGACGGGCCGTGTCTTTCTTCATGCCAGACTCACGAATTTTATTATATAACAAAACTTCGTCATAATTATTGTATTTCAAGCAACGATATAAATCTATCACATCTGCCCTCCTTATATATCTATCATTCCGTAAGGCATACAAAATAGATGCAATCATTACGCAAATATTCCTTTCTACTTCAGATAAACTTGTGTCAGATTTAAATTTAGATATGCGTCTGGAATCTGTAACAATTTGAGGATGTGCTGTTGGCAAACAAAACAGACTACATATATCTTCTTGTAAAAATGGTTGAGACAAATTATAATATTTAACACCTGACAATACGTTTTCCAATATTCCTTCATTCATAGAATGCAAAAGAATTCTTCTCCAAGAACTAATTGTAAGCGAATCAAATAAACTCTTATTGTTGTCAGATGAGTCTAAGACTTTAGTATTTCCGTCTACACCAGCAGTCATGAGTATATCTTCAATGATACAATCATCATTATTCATACACATAAAAGGATTGCTGTCTAACACCACCTGATAAGCACTCAACATTTCATCAGACATTATATCAGCAGATTTACCACAGACATGACTAAATGCTTCAACATTTATAACATGCCTATACTCCCGACCACATTTGGCTGAATATATATCATATTCAGATTCTACTTGATTTTCATTTATTTTACCAAGATCCACATGATGAGTTTCCTTAATCTCAGACTTTAGCCCAAGCATTTTACAAACCCAACTTGGAAATCCTATAAAATCAGAAATGCTCAGCACCTCATTGTCACATACAGAATGAAAAGAATTTGCATGCGACATGATATAACGTTGATAAACAAGTACTTTAATAAACTTTTTAAGCCAATATCTATCAAATACATGCCACGACTCCAATTGCCGGTCAAAAGTTATTATCGCAGGAATACGATATTTTTCACAACGCCTTAAAAAATAATAAGCATATATGCTCCAACAAGCATGTATATGAACTATATCAGGATGTATTTCAGACAAGAACCGGTCAAAAGAAGAATGCCGACCGCCAAACATATTCCTCAAAGGAGAAAACTTATGAATATGTACGTTTCCCATTTCTATGTCTGGATGGTCAGCACACAACAAATGAACGTCTGCACTTTCTGCCATAGCTTTAATTAAAGCCAACTTATACTGAAGACCAACCGACTTGGCTATATCAGCAAAATGCGGTATAAAATGCAAGACTCTCATAATTTCTAAGATTTATGACTTATATACTCATATTTATCAGACATTCTGTAACGGAATGCAGATTTCATATTATGCCATACCAATGCAAGCTCAAACGGAATAACTTTCCACAAGCTGACATGGGTATTAAATAATCCCATCACACGCTTTGCACTGAGTATCCTAACAATAAATGGAACAACAAGTGCGATAAATGAAAATGGAATAACAAGTAAGTTATAACATAATACTGAATATATCACAGACGAAACAGCGAAAAGCAAGCAAATATAAAGAAAAAACATATCCATATTAAAAATTAGTCTATGTTTAAAACTTCTAAGAAGATGCTTTCTTGTTTCAACATAAAACATGTTTTTATTTTTCCATGTTTTTCTTGAAGGAGCCTCTTCAATCAACATACAATCCGGAGATATTGCTATCGCAGTATTACCAAAGTCAGAATACTTATTCACCAGAAAATCATATTCGCCTCTGACATATTTCAGATTTCCCTGAAAACCGCGTGCTTCCATAAAGACACTTTTTCTGAATAATAGATTATTACCGCAAGTGCTGTAAGCTATACCCTTGGAAGCCTCATACATAAACGCATATTCTCTATGCAGACGGCTAAATATTTTAAATTTACTTGCATCGTCTGAATAGTTGCTATACCCTATAACAAGACTGACACCATTTCTACACTTTGAAGTCATACTGGCAATCCACTTGTCTGAATTTGGCTTACATACAGCATCTGTCAACAATATCATGTCATTCTTCGCGGCCTTAACACCTAAAGTTATTGCAAGTTTTCGTCTACTCATATAGCGCGAAGTGTCAGGGACAAAGGTCGTATATAAATTTTGATATTTACTATACGAATTCAATACATCCGACGTTCCATCTTCATCACGGCTTACAACAACAATAACTTCATATCCTGCCGGATAATCTTGTGAAAGGAAACATTTGAGGTTATCATCTAGTTCACGGCCATTATTATCTGAAATTATTATAACAGATACAGGTTTTTGATTTTCCACGCCGTCCGCATCTTCTTCATCTGAAAGTTTTCTAAAAAACGTATCAAACAAAGAAGAACAGATAGCGAAAACCACCAAAATTATACAAATAACTATTGTTATATTGTCTAATATCAGCATGTTACAATTATTATAATAAAGTTTTTAATGAAGGATTAAATCATCTCTTCTTTAATGTATCCCTTAGGTAAAGGACGGCAATTATATTGTGATGCCATGATTTCTCCATAAGCACCAGCAGAACGTATAGCAATCAAGTCGCCACGATGACATTCATTCAAGTCTATAGCTTTTGCAAACACATCGCTCGACTCACAGATAGGGCCAACAACATCATAAGTCTCAAGGCTTTCATCATTTGAGATATTCTCAATCTTATGATAAGCTTGATAAAGTGCAGGACGTATAAGGTCTGTCATTCCGGCATCAACTATTGCGAATTTCTTGAATGAGCCTTGTTTAACATATAAGACTTTTGTAATCAAAGAACCGCATTGCCCCACTACAGAACGTCCTAATTCAAAATGCAAACTCTGGCCCTTACGCAATTTAAGATGTTTTGCATAAGTTTCAAAATAAGATTTGAAATCAGGAATAGGAACACGATTAGGATGATTGTAGTCAATACCCAAGCCACCGCCAACATTTATCAAATCAATCTTGATATGATGAGTTTCCAGTTGTGCCTGCAAATCATTAATACGATTACACAATGCGACAAAATCTCCCATATCAAGGATTTGAGAGCCTATATGGAAATGCAAGCCCATAAACTTAACATTTTTCATTGCTAAAGCCTTGGCAATAACATCATCCATATCAGACATTGCTATGCCAAATTTATTTTCAGCAAGTCCCGTAGTTATGTTTGCATGAGTATGAGCACCCACATTTGGATTTATACGTAAAGCTATTGATGCGACCTTTCCACATTGCTCAGCAAGCTGATTTATCACTTCAAGTTCAGGAATGCTCTCAACATTAAAGCAATAAATACCCTTCTCCAATCCAAGTTTTATTTCTTTATCGCTTTTACCAACACCTGCAAAAACAATCTTATCCGGTGAAAATCCAGCATTTAATGCTGCCATAATCTCTCCACCGCTAACACAGTCAACACCTAATCCTGCCTGGCAAATTATGTTCAACAATTTTGGATTAGCATTAGCCTTTACGGCATAATGCACATTATAATTTTCATATTTGCCAATTTCATCAATTATTGCACGCAATGTTTTGCGCAACAAATCAGTATCGTAATAATAAAATGGCGTATCCGTCGTTTCAAATGTCTTTATAGGAAAAACACCTTTCATCTCAAATTTTATTTCCTTATATTAAATTACTTCGTTTTATTGAATAATGTATCGCTCAAACTTTGCAAAGCACGTTTTTTATCAGACTCTTTTACCAAGAATGAGATATTATAGTTACTTCCACCATAAGAAATCATTCTCACCGGAATATTTTTCATTGCGTCTGTTGCCATAGTTTCAAAACCTACATTACTCCAATCCAAATCACCAACAACACAGATAATACACATATCCCTGTCAACAGTAACCGTTCCATATTTTTTTAGTTCTGCAACAATGTCATTAAGGTGTGTGTCGTTGTCGATACTCATAGACACACCGACTTCACTTGTCGTTATCATATCTATTGCAGTCTGATAACTTTCAAATATCTCAAAAACTTTACGCAAGAACCCTGTAGCAAGCAGCATACGGCTACTTTTTATTTTAATTGCAATAATATTATCCTTTGCAGCAACAGCCTTAATTTTACCTGTTTCGGTTTCATTATTTATTATTGTGCCAGGAGCAGAAGGATCCATAGTGTTAAGCAGACGCACAGGAATACCGGCGTATTTTGCAGGCTGTACACATGTAGGATGCAATATCTTTGCACCAAAATACGCAAGTTCTGCAGCCTCTTCAAAATGAAGTTGTCTGACAGCTTCCGTCTTATCTACCACTCTAGGATCATTATTATGCATTCCGTCTATGTCTGTCCATATCTGTATCTCGTCTGCATTTATGGCTGCACCAACTAAAGACGCTGTATAATCACTACCACCGCGCTGCAAATTATCAATCTCGCCATAAGCGTTCCGACATATAAAGCCCTGTGTGATATAGACTTGCTGACCAGGATTTTGCTCTAAAAGTTTCAATAATTTTTCTCTTATGTATGCAGAGTCAGGCTCAGCATTTTTATCTGTACGCATAAAATCCAATGCAGAAAGTAGTACTGCATTGTATCCGCACTCCTTCAGATAATTAGTAACCATATTGGTGCTCATAATTTCTCCTTGAGCAACAATACTTTTTTCCTCGAAACTAGTAAAGAGATCTTTAGTAAATGAGCGCAGATAATTGAATTCATTCTGAAGAAATTCTTTTGTTTCATTTTTCCATTTCTCAGTAGAATAAAGCTCATCTACATGCTTCATATACGTTTTTTCCAGACGGTTAATTATGTCATTTGCACCTTCCGGATTCTTTTTATATAGATAATCAGATATTTCCACCAATGAATTTGTCGTACCAGACATAGCCGACAGCACTACAAAAACAGGTCCTCCACTCTTTGTTATTAATGAGGCAACATCCTTCATACGCTCTGGTGAGCCAACAGATGTACCACCAAACTTCATTACTATCATAATTGTATTTTTTATTTTGATTTTCAAATGTTAGTCTTCCCCATGGAAAAGACTTTTATTATAAGTATTTGTTATATCACTAATTTTTCCGTCCTTACACTGATATACAATACCTGGATATTTGTCAAGCATTAATATATTGTGAGTTGACATTACAACAGCCGTCCCCGTCTGACTAATTTGCTTAAGGAGGCTAACTATATTATCAGCTGTTTCCGGGTCAAGATTTCCGGTTGGCTCATCAGCTATAATCATTTTCGGATTATTAAGTATAGCACGTGCAATGGCAATACGTTGCTGCTCTCCACCAGAAAGTTCATAAGGCATCTTTAATTTTTTGTCTGACATACCTACAGAATCAAGCACTTCATCAATACGTTCATCTATTTCTTTTTTATTTTTCCAACCTGTGGATTTTAATACGAAGAGCAAATTTTTATAAATACTCCTATCATGCAATAGCTGAAAATCCTGGAAAATGATACCTAGTTCTTTGCGGAGAGCTGGTATTTCCTTACGCTTTATTTTGAACAAATCACGTCCAAGAATATTAGCTTTATCACCTTCATCTATATCCAGTTCACAATATAAGGTCTTAAGCAAGCTGCTCTTTCCAGTTCCAACATTTCCTATGATATAGATAAACTCACCTTCATCAACATGAAAATTCACATTGCCAAGCACACATACATCATCTTGATATATATTTACGTTTTGATAATCAATGAACATAATCTATATTTTTTTATTATTTTAATGTTTATGCCAATCTGGATTATGACGTTTCTTTAGCTCTTCAGCAATATCCTCAATCCGCAGATTCTTACTCGTAAGCAATACAATAAGATGATAAAACATATCCGACGCTTCATAGATCAGACGTTCATCAGTTCCATTTACTGCTTCTATAACGGTCTCCAATGCCTCTTCACCAACTTTTTGTGCCATTCTGTTAAGACCATCTTTAAAAAGACTTGTTGTATATGAGCCATCAGGCATCTCTTTGTAACGTGTTTCTATAAAATCTTGCAATTCTGTTAGAAACATCAAAGGATTAGTCTCATTTTTCTCTCCCCAACAAGTATCTGTACCTTTATGACAAACAGGTCCATCCGGTATTACCTTAATAAGTAACGTATCGTTATCACAGTCATTGCTTATGCTTACGACATTAAGATAATTGCCAGATGTTTCACCTTTTGTCCATAAGCAATTTCGTGTTCTGCTATAGAACGTAACCTTATTTGTTTCTATCGTTTTATCATATGCGTCCTTGTTCATAAATCCAAGCATCAAAACCTTTAATGTTCTGCTGTCCTGAACTACTACAGGAACAAGACCGTTCATCTTTTCGAAATCAATAATCATAATCCATCAATATTTTTACAATTATATTCATTAATGAATGCCCTGCAATCTTACATTTATGCCTTCATTAAAAAGATATTTCTTCAACTCAGGTATTTTTATCTCTCCAAAATGGAAAACGCTCGCCGCCAAAGCAGCGTCAGCCTTACCCAATGTAAAGACATCCTTAAAATGTTCAAGCTTACCTGCACCACCACTCGCTATGATCGGAATATTCAGCATATCAGCCAACTTAGCCAATGCATCATTGGCATAACCATTTTTTACTCCATCGTGATTCATACTCGTAAACAAGATTTCTCCCGCTCCGCGTGAAGCAACCTCTGAAGCCCAGTCGAACAAATTCCGGTTTGTCGGTATTCGTCCTCCATTCAAATAACAGATCCATTCATTTGTATCACTTTCATATTTTGCATCAATCGCGCATACACACACTTGAGAGCCAAATCGTAACGCAATGCTGTCTATTAATTCAGGGTTACGCAATGCCGCACTATTTATACTAACCTTGTCCGCACCGGCATACAGCAATCTTTCGACATCAGCCAAATCATTTATTCCACCGCCTACAGTAAAAGGTATATTTATCTCTTCAGCTACGCGTGTCACGACATCCGTAAAAGTCTTACGCCCTTCATTACTTGCGGTAATATCAAGAAACACAAGTTCATCCGCACCTGCGTCACTATAGGCTTTTCCTAAAGAGACAGGATCACCTGCATCACGAAGATTAACAAAATTCGTGCCTTTAACGGTCTGTCCGTCTTTTACATCCAAGCATGGAATAATTCTCTTAGCCAGTCCTTTTGCCATATTCTTACTCCAAATTTATATTTTCATTTTCAGTCAACTCACTTTTAAGAGTCTCTATATTTATCCGGCCTTCATAAATTGCCTTACCGAAGACTACGGAATGTAATCCTTCTTTATCCAACTTTTTAATGTCTTCTACACAAGAAACGCCACCGCTTGCTATAAGGTTTATTGTTGGAAAAGACGACAATATTGTCTTATACAAAGAAACAGCCGGCCCAGAAAGAGTTCCATCTTTCGAAATATCAGTACACAGGACATTCTTAACGCCTGCCATTACATAATATTTCAAAAACGAAACAATATCCTCTTCCGTGTCCTCTTTCCATCCGTTTATGCTTATTCTACCATTACGTACATCTGCTCCCAGTATTATACGGTCTGCCCCAAAGCAATTAAGCCAGTCAGTAAACATTTTTTTATGTGTAACGGCAACAGAACCAACAGTTACCATCGACGCACCATTGTCAAAGACTTTTTTTATATCATCATCGCTCTTTACTCCTCCACCGAAATCAACCTTCAGACGGGTCTTTTCGGTTATCTTTTTAAGTGTTTCTATATTAACGACATGCTTTGACTTAGCGCCGTCAAGATCAACAACATGAAGACGACTATACCCTAGCGACTCAAAACGGGCCGCCATATCAACAGGCGACTCTTCATATATTGTTTTATTGTTATAATCGCCTCTTGTCAATCTTACGCATTTACCGTCAATTATATCTATAGCCGGGACCAATTCTATCATTTGTCGTCAATCTCTAAAAAATTCTTTATTATCTGCGCACCAACAGCACCACTCTTTTCCGGATGGAACTGTGTTGCATAGAAATTTCCTCTGTTTATAGCCGCACTATAAGGTTGAATATAGTCAGCCTCAGCTATTGTATACTCGCATACCGGAACATAATAGCTGTGAACGAAATATACATAGGAATCATTCTTTTCGATATTTCTAAATAAAGGCGATTTGAAATTATACAAATCATTCCATCCCATCGCCGGAACTTTATCTTCATGACGCTCAGGTCTGAATTTCAACACATCGGCATCAAATATTCCAAGGCAATCTGTATCATTTTCTTCAGAATGACGGCACAGCAGTTGCTGCCCGATACATATACCTAGTACAGGCTGCTTCAGATTCTTTATAACAGCGTCCAGATTGTGTTCCTTCAGATAGGTCATGGCTACACGAGCCTCTCCCTGACCTGGAAACAGCACTCTGTCAGCAGAACTTATCTGCTCGGCATTGTCTGTCAGTAAAGGTTCCACGCCAAGTCTTCTCAAGCTATTTACGACACTGTAAATGTTGCCGGCATTATATTTCACGATAGCTACCTTCATTTTAGCTGAATATAATGGTCTTATTATGATATGTCAGAATTTTTCTTTCAATATGCTTGGTCACAGCACGACTTAAGACTATTTTTTCCAAGTCGCGTCCCTTGAGGACAAGACTTTCAGGAGTGTCTTTATGTGTTATTCTAACGACATCCTGTTCAATAATCGGGCCTGCATCCAATTCTGTAGTAACATAATGGCTTGTAGCACCAATAATTTTAACTCCACGTTCCCATGCCTGATGATAAGGCTTCGCACCGACAAAAGCAGGCAAAAAAGAATGGTGGATATTGATTATATGATGAGGATAAGCCTTTATAATTCTCTCACTAAGTATCTGCATATACCTGGCAAGGACAATGAATGTAATTTTTTCTTTATTCAATAACTCCATTTCAGCCTGCTCTACCTCATCTTTGTTAGAATGATCCCTATTAATAGACCATACATAATATGGAATATTGAATTGCTCTGCCACATATCTAAGATCCTCATGATTGCTTATAATACATGGAATTTCGACATTCCATTCACCTGCATTGTAACGCGCAAGAAGATCATATAGGCAGTGACTCATCTTACTTACGAATATAGCCATACGAGGCTTAACATCATTAAAATACAAGTTGAAAGTCATATGATATCTTGTGGCATACAATGTCTGGATATATTCCTCAAGCTTTTCTCTCGGAATAACAAATTCATCCATTTCCCACTCTATCCTCATGAAAAACATCCCATCCTGCCGGTCAACGTATTGATCCAGATATACGATATTTCCCATATTATCTGTAATAAACTTCGTTATCTCTGTGATAATGCCCGGCTGGTCTGGACAATGAAGCAATAATATAGCAGTAGGTTTCATATTTTTCTAACACACTATTTTTAATGACACACTATTTCAAATTGCAAAATTATTAAAAAACTCCGAATAATCAGCCATAATATCCTAATAAATTTAGGATAATACTCAAAGTGGCACAAAACCATAATAATTGAAAGGAAAAACGCAATAAAAATTACAGTAAAAGTATTTTTCTGAAATTTTATTGCTAATATCAAAATAAAAGTGTAATATTGCAAACTAAAAACATAATTTACAAAAAATACCGGTTATATGAACGAAGAGTATTGGCAACCTCAAATAGAAACTATGCCCAGAAAAGAACTTGAGCAACTGCAATTAAAAAAACTGAGGCAGACTATAAGCATTGCGCTAAACTCAAAGATGTATAAACACAAGTTTGATGAACTTCACATAACACCGGACTCAATAAAAACACTTGACGACATCAGAAAGATTCCATTTACCACCAAACAGGACTTAAGGGACAATTACCCATTCGGACTTGTGTGTGGCGACATGAAGGATGCTGTAAGAATACATTCATCAAGCGGAACTACCGGTCATCCGACGGTAGTGGTATACTCACGGCATGACATCGATTCATGGGCTAATATGATAGCAAGAAACATGTATATGGTAGGCTGCAGAAATACGGACGTGTTTCAAAACAGCTCTGGCTACGGGATGTTCACCGGTGGACTTGGATTCCAATACGGAGCTGAAAAACTGGGCGCCACAACAATTCCCGCCGCAGCCGGAAACAGCAAAAGACAAGTGATGTTTATACGCGATTTTGGCACAACATGCCTTCACGCCATACCAAGTTATGCAATACGTCTGGCCGAAGTATTTAAAGAGGAAGGCATCGATCCGAGAAACACCAAGCTGCGCACATTATTCATTGGAGCAGAACCGCATACTAACGAACAGCGACTAAAAATAGAAAGACTGCTTGGTGTTAAGGCATATAACAGCTATGGCATGACAGAAATGAATGGTCCTGGTGTCGCATTCGAATGCAAGCAGCAAAACGGTATGCATCTTTGGGAAGACAATTATATTGTTGAAATCATCGACCCGGAAACTCTTGAACCCGTTCCCGACGGAGAAACAGGAGAAATGGTGCTAACTACTCTCGACAGAACCATGATGCCGATAATAAGATATCGCACACGCGACATTACTAGAATAATACCCGGCGAATGTGAATGCGGAAGGACACACAGACGCATTGATAGAATAAAAGGACGAACTGACGACATGTTCATTATTAAAGGCGTAAATGTATTCCCCATGCAAGTCGAAAAGATTCTTATACAATACCCCGGCATTGGCAGCAATTATCTTATAACGCTTGATACAATAGCTGACAACGACGTGATGACAGTGGAAATAGAACTCGAGGACATGAAGTCTGACACATATCCAGAATTACAAGAAATGGCCAGGACTATACAACGAGCACTGAAAGACGAAATTCTACTTACACCAAGAGTCAAATTCGTGAAGAAAGGAACATTGTCTGTATCTGACGGTAAAGCGGTAAGAGTAAAAGATCTTCGTGAAGGCAGAATGTGAAATAGCATAGACATTATTAATACTTTACAGAGTATAAACAATAAAATCAGTATAAATCAAGATGAAACTTTTAGCATTTATTATTTTCTTGTTTTGCGGCTCAGTTTCCGCCATGGCTCAACAAACAATAAAAGAAATTATTGGAAACATGCCTGAAAGCGTTATTCCGTATATTAACGATGATCAAAGGGCTGAACTACAAAAATTTACAGGAGAAAAAGATACTGTAAAAATTAAAAATGTTTTTAACGGCACTACGTCAATTGATACAATCAGCAGTAACTATGCTAAAATTAGCATGAGTAAAGTGGCCGACATGCAATTAATTTTGCTGCCTACTAGCGATTCAACTCAAATTATATGTGCCATTAAGACTGTAAATAGTCCAATAAAGGACAGTTCAATAAGATTTTACTCAACAGACTGGCAGCCTATTAATTCAACTTTCGGACTGCCGGAGAACCCCGATACAGACTCACTAATGAATATGTTCGTGCAGAAACCTGACACCATTACAGAAGAGAATTTTACTAAATTACGCAATTACATTGAGCCGGTTATTGTATATGCCGACTTTAAAAGTCAAAACAACATAATAACATTTAATTTGAGTCTTCCGTTTATCCCAAAAGATAAAATAAACGAGCTGAAAGCGATAACAAAGAAAATTTCTTTTAAATGGAATGGACAATTTTTTAAAAAATGTTAGAAACGCGCATATTTAGTAGAATTTATTTGGATAATACTGGTAAAAGAAATACCTTTGCATCGTGTTTTTCATGGTATTAGATTATTAAGGTTAATAAAAAGATTGGTTGTCGTGAGACAATCAATTTTTGTTTTATATATACCCATCATTTATATAACGTTTAAACCAATACAACCATATCAAATAATAAGTTGCTGCAAGTCGCTGATGTATTCTGAAAAACGCAACAATGGGAAACAATTATAAAATAACAATATTGACAGTTTTTTTATAATACTCATCCAAGGCAGAATGTATTCTTATAATTAATTCATATACTAAAATTACAATATAGTAACAATCATAATGCTACCAAAACTTAAAAAGACCTGCCATTATGATTTTCATAAGTATACCATTTTTCATTCCAAAATTAATCACACCTTGTTTATTATATAAAACCATGTCTATAATATATGCATGTGCTAATTATCACCATTTCAAGACCTTACGTCTAAAACTTAAGGCCATGTGCAACCATTGTACATCTAAATCTGAATAAGACATCATGTTTTATGCTGTAAAAGGCCGTATTTTGCATAACATTTCAGCGTGTTTTGCATCGCAAAACACTGCATTTAAACAGAAAAGAAGCCCCATTTAAAGGATTATTCAGCCTAAAGACATATCAAAAGCCATAATTTATCGCAAATAAACAGCATTAAAACAATCTGCAAATACCTATTTATCTAATTTTTGATGAAATTATTTTCTAGCAAAATAACATATCTAAGCGCCCTAAACCAACAATATGTAAATTTAGAATATCAAAAAAATCTACAACTAACGGAGCTAATTCATAATGCTCCTTTAGTTGTAGGCAACTCAAAATGATATATATCACGCTTTACGGCCATCCTCAATGCACGTGCGAAAGCTTTAAATATTCCTTCAATTTTGTGATGCTCATTGATACCTTCTGCCTTAATGTTAAGATTCATTTCAGCCGAATCACTAAAGCTTTTAAAAAAGTGCAAGAACATTTCAGTAGACATATCTCCTATTTTCTCACGTTTAAAGTCTGCATCCCATACTAACCATGGTCGGCCGCCAAAGTCAACAGCAACCTGACACAGACTATCATCCATTGGCAAACAATAGCCATAACGCTCCATACCGCGCTTGTCGCCCAATGCTTTCTTAAAGCATTCGCCCAAAACTATTGCCGTATCCTCTATTGTATGATGCTCATCAACATTCAGATCGCCTTTGGCATGTACAGTTAAATCCATCATTCCGTGTCTGCCAATCTGCTCGAGCATATGGTCAAAGAATCCAATACCCGTTGAGATGTCGCAACGTCCTGAGCCGTCAACATTTAAGCAGACTTCAATATCGGTTTCTTTTGTAGTTCTCTTTATTGTTGCCATACGTTCACCAGCAAACAATATCTCGGCAATTTTATTCCAGTCAATGCCATTATCACCAAGAATCAAAGCTCTGCAACCTAAGTTTTCAGCCAACTTACGGTCTGTTTCGCGGTCACCAATGACATAACTGCCTTCAATATTATAATCAGGATTATCTATATATTCAGTCAGCATACCTGTGCCTGGTTTGCGGCAAGGGCTGTTATCTTCGGGGAAATGTCTGTCAATATGCACTTCATCAAAAACAATACCCTCACCTTCCAATGTTTTCATAACAAAATTATGCACAGGCCAAAAAGTATCTTCAGGAAACGAGTCTGTCCCCAAGCCATCTTGATTACTTACCATAACCAAGCGGAAATCAAGTTTTGAGCATATAAACCCAAGATTTTTAAATACTCCATCAACAAACTTGAGTTTATCAAAAGAATCAATCTGTTCGTCTTCCGGCTCCTCAATGAGCGTTCCGTCACGGTCTACAAATAATACTTTCTGTGGATTCATTGCTTTAACTTTAAAAATTCTTTTCTCTCCTTTTCACGAGTTTCAATACTTCCATACATAAAATAGCATACAAAAATGACAAAAATATTTATGTACAGGCATATAAAAGACGAAACCGCAACAACGACATACTGCAAAACGCCAAAATACGCAGGCAGCCCGGAAGGGTCTCCAAGATAATTAACTCCCATAACAGACAATGTGTCAGCCATCGAGATTATAGCCATCGGAATGGAAACAAAGAACATGCATACAGCTGCGCATAATGCGGCAAGCAATAACGTAATGAAAATGAAGCCCCAATATCGCCATCCTACTTTATATGCCTTAAAGAAAACCTTACTTAGTTTACTTTCCGGCTCAAGCACATATTTTGTGAAGACGTAGATAAAAGGAAGAAAAACACATCCAAATAATACAGAAGAACAAATAATAACGAGCATAACTTCTGCCAGTTTATCTGGAGTAACAACGGCGTTTCCTCCGACAGTCATATAGACAAGCGCCCACTGTACGACAGAAACCACCACAGAAAAACACAGATATACGATAAAAAGCCTTAAACATCTCACGACATTCCACTTCATGGTCTGTCCACCTACAAGCATAAACACTCGCGCAACATATACTATTTGAAGACAAGCCATCAGCACACCGGCGACGATAAGCCAAACGAAAGATGGAGACGCATAGCCTCCACCGGTCAGCACTTTTACATAAAACATTGACGTCAACGCTATCGAAAGCGCAAAGAGCAATGTGTAAAGCCACGTATGTCTGAAAATCTGACGAATATTGTCAAACAGCATTCTATGTGATGCCGAAATACAAGCTGTATAACTACGGCTTTTATTTAAAAGTTCTTGTTTAAGATCGTTCATTTCTTTTTTTATTAATTAATGCAAAGGTAATAATATTCCGCATATATGAAATGGTATTATCGATAAAAATTGCTAACTTTGCAGAAGATAAGTTGCACCATTCTAAGCATCAGGTATACGCACCACGCTAAGAATGATAAGTTTTAGCATTATCATAGATAAAAAAATAAGGCAGTTGTAAATCATTAATTAAAACAATACTGTTCTTTATTCTAACCATTATCAATAATAAGGATATATTATGAAAAGAATAAAATGGGGGTTCATTGGTTGCGGTGAAGTTACCGAGAAGAAATCCGGACCAGCATTTAATGAGATTGAAGGTTCTGAAGTGATAGCTGTCATGAGCAGAAATGAGACAAAAGCACGCTCATATGCAGAACGCCACCACATAAGCAAATGGTATACTGACGCCCAAGAACTGATTGACGACCCTGACATAAATGCTATATATATAGCAACGCCACCGTCAAGCCATGCCATTTACGCTATAATGGCTATGAGGGCAGGCAAACCTGTATATGTAGAAAAGCCTCTTGCTGCCAACTATGACGACTGTGTTAGAATCAACAGAGTGAGTGAACAAACAGGAATACCATGCTTCGTGGCATATTACAGAAGATACTTGCCATACTTTAAACGGGTCAAAGAAATAATAACCAGCGGTACGATTGGTGACATAATGAATGTTCAAATTCGCTTTTCATGTCCGCCGCGCGACCTGGACTATTCATCAAAGGAGAAACTTCCATGGAGACTTCAGCCGGATATTGCAGGCGGCGGTTATTTTTACGACCTTGCACCACATCAATTAGACTTGATGCAAGATTTATTTGGTGTAATAACTGAAGCCGAAGGTATATGCGCTAACCGTGCCGGACTATATCAAACAGAAGACAGTATCAGCGCATGCTTTAAATTTGAAAGCGGAGTTCCTGGAAGCGGGTCTTGGTGCTTTGTCGGACATAAATCGGCAAAAGAAGACAGAATAGACATCGTTGGAAGTAAAGGTAAACTCGGATTTTCAGTTTATAATTATGATCCGATTCATCTTGTAACTAATGAAAGTGAAACAAGCATAACAGTAGACAACCCTCCATATGTCCAGTTGCCTATCATCAAGGCTGTGGTTGAAGATTTACAAGGTTTTGGCGCTTGTTCATGTACTAGTGTATCAGCAACTCCAGTAAATTGGGTAATGGATCGTATTTTAGGAAAATTTTAAATTCACCGGCATGAAACGTCTGATGTTTTTATTCCTATTCACCATGACAGCAGTCCTGGCATATCCAAGCAATGATACTGTCAAAGTAGAAAAGAAGAATACTATATTCAGACGTATAGGAAAAGTTTTCACTAAAATATTTAAAAACTTTAATGACATAGACACCAATTATATTGAACCTCAGCATTATAATTACACCCTGATGCTGCAAAACACCAATACATATGAAATATATAAGTTGGAGAGCAAATCGGGCCAATATATCACATTTGCCCCAAAACCAACAATCAGAATCGGACCTTATGTAGGATGGAGATGGGTATTTCTTGGATATACTTTCGATATTGGACATATCAGCAACGACAATAAAAAGAAAGAATTTGAATTGAGTCTCTACAGTTCAATGTTTGGAATAGACCTATATTACAGAAAAACGGGCAACGACTACCGAATACGCGAGGCGTATCTTGAAGACGGCATGAGCAGCAGGGTTCTCAAAGGCATTCCGTTCTCAGGATTGTCCGTAGGAATCAAAGGATTTGATATATATTATATTTTCAATCACAAAAAGTTTTCATATCCAGCAGCGTTCAGCCAAAGTACATGCCAAAAGCGAAGCTGCGGTTCACCGCTACTTGGTATAGGATACACTACCCATCAGCTTGACCTCGACTATGAAAATCTCAAAGAAGTTGTAGAAAGTAACTTAAACGATAAATATCAAAACGTAAAGCTCGATTCTGGCCTAATGTTTAACAAAGTCAGATATTCGTCTTATTCAATTTCTGGCGGATATGCCTACAATTGGGTATTTGCACGCAACTGGCTTTTTGCAGCCTCATTGTCTGTTGCTCTTGCATACAAGAAGTCTACAGGTGATTTACATTATAAATCTGAATTTTCATTACGTGATTTTAAATTCGGAGATATAAACATAGACGGTGTAGGAAGATTTGGTATTGTATGGAACAACACAAAGTTCTATGCAGGAGCAAGCACAATACTACACTCATATAATTACAGAAAAAGCCAATTCTCAACCAATAATGTATTTGGCTCATTAAATATATATTTTGGAATAAACATAGGAAAGAAATAATATGAAAAGATCATTGTTATTTATTCTCGTTCTACTGTCGGCCATAACAGCAAATGCTTATGAAACAGACTATCAGAAATCAGACAGTATGTTAGTGATGAAATTATTAAACAATGCAAGAAAACAACCAGCTAACACTAATTATATTATATATTTTGCAAAACAACTGAAAGGCATTCCTTACGTAGCCTATACCCTTGAGGTAAATAAGAAAGAAAAACTTGTTATAAACCTCAGACAACTAGATTGCACTACATATGTAGAAAATGTAACCGCACTGACTATGTGTATAAAGGAAAAGAAATATACATTCAGAAATTTCTGCGACAACATAAGAAAAATTAGATACAGAAAAGGAGCCGAACCTCACTACACACTTAGACTGCACTATTTTACAGACTGGATTGAAGACAACACAGCAAAAGGCATATGCCGTGAGATTCAATCCCCTAATCCTCCTTTTACAAAAAGACAAGAGATAAATGTCTACTATATGTCACAAAATCCGTCAAAATATAAGATGCTTAAAGATAATCCACAATACATAAGCATTATTAAAAAATCAGAAATTAATATCAACAAAAAATCATATAAATTTATTCCCAAATCTGAAGTTAAAAATACCACTCTGTTAAGAAATACTATACACGATGGAGATATTATTGCAACTACTACAAGCCTAAAAGGACTGGACATTCAACATTTAGGCTTCGCCATTTGGCACAAAGACGGTCTGCATATGTTAAATGCGTCAAGTCTGCATCACAAAGTTGTTGAAGAGCCGATGACCTTATATAAATACCTGCAAAAACAAAAAAGCATGACAGGAATAAGAATCATAAGACTCAACACAAAATGATGGATAAGATATATTCGCAACAAATACAGCAATATATATTAAAGATTGTTCAAGCGTTTCAGAAGAATCTTATTTAAGATATGGATATGCCGTCCTTGACGGCTTATGTCTGTACGCATGTTGCTTATATCATTAAAGAAATCGCTGAATGCATTTTGAACCATATTAGGCTGTCTCTTAGTCTTATCCGCATAAGGATTAATAACCATTTTTATTCCCTTATTGACAACAGAGATATCAACATCAGCATCAGCCATAACAGGATCGCCATCATAATGTATATATCCAGGTTTTTCCCTGTGAATATGTATATGACGTGTACGGAATGTCTTTATCTTCGAGTTGCGGTCTAAAGTCTTATTAAACATGTCTATACTGATTTGCGGAGCATCCAACATGTCAAATGGTTCCATTATAATAACATCAAGAAGTCCGTCACTCATTGAAGCCTGCGGGGCAATATATGCATTATTCCCATACTGAGAAGCATTTGCGCATGAAACCAGGAATGCCCTATAAGACGATTTGCCATTCTCATCTTCTATTTCATATACCTCAGGCTTATATTTTAAACCTTCACGTAAGATGTTCTCTAGATATGTGACAGGGCCACGTTTTCCCGACTCTGCAAATTTCATACTAATAAATGCATCAAAGCCCATACCACATGTGCAGAAAAACGGATTATCATTAATAATACCATAGTCAAGATCATGAATCATGTGCTTGTTTATTATTTCAACAGCCTTATGAAGATCCATTGGTATCATCAGATGCCGAGCCAAACCATTACCAGACCCACACGGAATTATTCCCAATGCCGTATCTGAATTTACAATAGAACGTGCAACTTCATTAACAGTGCCATCCCCACCTACAGCAACAACAATATCCACACCATTGTTCTTTGCCGTCTCTGATATTTCAGATGCATGACCTCTATACTTGGTTTCAACAATTGAAAAATCATAATATTCCTTATCAAGAGTATTCTCGATAATCTTGCTGACACCCGATTTACGTGTAGTACCAGAAATCGGATTCATTATAAATATGATATTCCTTTTATCTGCCATAGTATTGCAAAAATAATAATATTTTGGAACAATCCATTTTTATCACATATAATATTTTTGCTTTTAAAGCACTTTTCTATTTTTTTTCTTATGATTTACACATTTTTTTGTATCTTTGCAGCCTAATCAAAACAATGTAGTAAATCTACACCTATTTATAATATGGGACTATTACAAGAAAGATACAAAAATTACCGTGAACCACAGAAGTTCATGGAAGCTGGTGTTTACCCTTACTTTCGTGAAATAACAGGTAAACAAGGCACAGAAGTTCAAATGGCCGGTCATGAAGTACTTATGTTCGGTTCTAATGCCTACACCGGACTTACTGGCGATCCAAGAGTTGAGGCTGCAGCCAAAAAAGCTTTAGACAAATATGGAAGTGGCTGTGCAGGTAGCCGTTTCTTGAATGGAACGTTGGATTTACACGTCCAATTAGAAAAAGAGCTTGCTGAATTTGAGCACAAGGATGAAGCTCTGTGTTTCTCAACTGGATTCTCTGTCAATGCCGGAGTTCTTGCTGTCGTATGCGGACGTGAAGATTATATCATATGCGACGACCGCGACCATGCAAGTATTGTAGACGGACGCCGCCTTTCATTTGCGACATGCTTAAAATATAAGCATAACGATATGGAAGACTTGGAGAAACAACTTCAAAAATGTCGTCCGGAATCAATAAAACTCATTGTCGTAGATGGTGTATTCTCTATGGAAGGAGACTTAGCCAATCTTCCTGAAATAATCCGTCTCAAGAAAAAATACAACGCATCAGTAATGGTTGATGAGGCTCATGGCTTAGGAGTATTCGGTAAAGAAGGTAGAGGTGTGTGTGATTATTTCGGAGTAACAGATGATGTTGACCTTATCATGGGTACATTCTCTAAAAGCCTTGCAAGTATCGGTGGATTTATTGCTGGTGATAAAGATACAATAAATTATCTGCGTCACACATGCCGCACATATATTTTTAGTGCATCTAACACTCCTGCAGCTACAGCGGCAGCAATGGAAGCCCTTCATATCATAAGAAAAGAACCAGAACGTATTGAGCATCTTTGGGATGTAACAAAATACGCACTGAAACGTTTCCGCGAGGAAGGATTCGAAATTGGCGATACAGAAAGTCCTATAATACCTCTATACGTAAGAGATGTTGATAAAACTTTCCTTGTCACAAAACTTGCTTTTGATGCCGGTGTATTTATTAATCCTGTAATACCGCCTGCATGTGCACCGCAAGATACATTGGTAAGATTTGCATTAATGGCAACTCATACTAAAGAACAAGTTGAAAGAGGTGTTCAAGCACTGAAAAAAATCTTTGTAGAACAAAATATTATAAAATAAATGCTACAAAATTTGCGTATTACAAAAAAAAGTACTACCTTTGCAATCGCAAATTTGAAAGATTTGGTTGCGGGGTGTAGCGCAGTCCGGTAGCGCGCCTGGTTTGGGACCAGGTGGTCGCAGGTTCGAATCCTGTCGCCCCGACAACAGAAAAGCTGTTTCTATGATGGAAACAGCTTTTTTATTTTATCAAGGGTTTGTGGCTTTTTAAAGGAGTGTTTAAGGGGCTGTAGAAATTTAATGGCTCACCCGATAAATAGTGGGGAAAGAAAATATTACGCATAAATTTTAGTCAGCCTAAAGAGGAAGAATGGTATGTCAATAACTCCTCGGAGCAATGCTCTGAACTGTTTGATTTTGGCATTAAAGCATTCGGCAAAAGCATTGGTAGAGCGGTTTACGAAGAAGTTCAGGACTCCGTCATGGTGTTCTGTCAAGGTTGAAATAATAGTCTGAAAGCTTTTGAATCCGGACCTGTCGGCCCTGTCATACCATTTTGCCAGAGACAATCTGGCAGCATCCTTGTGAGTATTCCTTGAGAAGATCATCCGTAAGGAATGTGACAGAGAATAAGCTTCCTGCAGATCCGGATACTGTGCAAAAAGAATTTCCGCCCTCTCTTTTTGTCTTTGTGTCCATTTCTCGGGAGATTTGAAAAGCAAATAGCGTGAGCGTACTAATAGCTGTCTTAAAGAGTCTCCATTGGGAAAAACAAATGGTGAATATGTCTCTCCGCAAAATCTTGCTTTCTTCATGTCATCCGCTTCCTGACGTATTGCCTCCCAACGGTGGGCAATACGCAGTTCCTGCACGGCCTCGATGGCCATTTGCTGAATGTGGAAACGGTCTATGGTCCGGATGGCCTTAGGGAAACAGCATCGGGCAATCTTCCCCATACTGTTGGACATATCCAAAGTTATTTCACTTACCTTTAAACGCTTTGAAAAGGGAATCTTACGCCTCAGTATGTTAATAATATACTCGGATTTGACGCCATTGATTATAGCGACCAGGCTTCCTTTCTTTCCCCGGGCATCCGGATTGGATACAATGGTATAAAGCTCTCCGTCGCTGATGGAGGTTTCGTCTATACAGAGACGGGGACCTATGTTTTCCGGAAACACCAGCCATTCCGCTGCATGCTCCCTGTCCTTCCACTCCCGGTAACCACTCAGCACTTCCTTGTATTGCTTCTCGAAAGTGTCCCCATTGATGTGATAATAGAAATCAAGCGAACGGGAGGTCGTAGGACTCCTCTCCA
>HF992592.1:0-25924 GCA_000436695.1 Prevotella sp. CAG:1185
TTTTATGGGTTATCGAATTGTTTATCGGACAGTAATAAATCTAAAATTTTAAGAATATGAAAACTAAAAAAGAAAATTACGTGTCTCCATCATGCAAAACTATTGAAATGGAGTCTGAGCAGATTATCTGCGGAAGCAACGACGTTAACGAAATAACCTCCACGCACGAAGAATTTGAAGAAGACAATTACGAATGGTAATTGCACTAAAAACAAAAAATAATAATAAAAAAATAAACTTAGACAAAAAGATGATAAACAAGACTAAACAGCATCTCATCCGTACACTGTGTTTTGCAACCATGCTAACCACGCTTGCGTCATGTGCGGATGATGAAGGAACAGAAACCAGCAACAATGAAAAAGTTTATACAAGTTTTGTCGCAGGTTCCGATAGCATAACGCGCACTCAACTTACAGAAAGTAACAAGGTAGAATGGGAGGCCGGTGACGAAATTTCATTATTCGACCCATCAGACAACAATCGTTTCAGCACGTCACAAAGTGGAACTTCGGTTTCATTTACCGGCATGGCAAATGAAAACAGCTCAGCGTTTTATGCCTTATATCCTTATGATGAGAAGGCAACAATCTCAGGCACAACAATAACAACATCACTTAATCCAGCCCAAACAACAAGAACAGGCAGTTTCGCCCAAGGACTGAATCCGTCTGTTGCAACGACTACAAACAGGGAACTTACATTCAAAAACGCTTGCGCTGTAATAAAATTCAAGTTAAACAGCGGCAACAATGTGGTGAAAAAGGCTGTGTTCCGCGGCAATAGCGGAGAACTTCTAGCCGGCACCATTATAATAGATGCTGCATCTAACGATCCTTCGGCATCGGTACAGAAAGATGGAGCAGCGTCAGAAGTGACGCTCACAGGCGACTTCACCTCAGGCAACACCTACTATTTTGTTGTAGCACCAGGCACTCTTAACAACGGACTTACCCTAACGTTATATGACAATAACGGAAATGGATACATACGCTCAAGCAACAAATCGACAAGCCTTACAGCCGGACACATTCTGAATTTAGGTGAAATAAATGCCACGTCATTTGATTCATACTCTAAAATAAACGATACATACCACATTTTCAACGCTGCCGGTCTGGAAGAATGGGCAAAGCAGAGCGACTGTCTGACAAGTAATGTCTTCATAGAAAACGACATTGAGATGTCTAATATAGGCTGGACACCAATAGGCACTGATATGCAAGAAGGATATTCAGGCGACTTCAACGGAAACAATAAAACTGTCAACAACTTAAAGATAAATAACGATGCCGTTAATATCGGCTTCTTTAGCGGATTGACTTCCGGTGCCAAAGTGCATGACATCAAGTTTACAAATGCATCTGTAAATGGAAGCACGTCTTCATCATATGCAGGCGTCGTTGCTGGTTCTAACTTAGGCGTAATCAACAATTGCGACATAAGCAAGGCTTCAGTGTCAGGATATTGTGCAGGAGCAATAACGGGAAATAACAGCGTACAGGTGAACAACTGCGACGTATCTGATATCAACATAAGTGCAAATTACATAGCCGGAGGCATCGCCGGATTAAGTTATGGAAAAATTGAATATTGCTCAGTTTCTGGCAATTCTTCGATTATAGCCAACGGCACCAGCTCACGTGCCGGAGGCATTGTTGGATCAACATCGCAAGAAGGCGGTATTAAGACAAGCGGCAGACTACTGAAATGTGCTGTAGACGGCGCAACCATATCAGCAATCTGGTCCGGAGGCATTGCCGGGGAAAACAGTTTCGGAATTGTTGCCCAATGCGTGGCAAACAAATTAAAAATAACATCAGACACATCAGACAAAAGCGTGCGTCTTGGCGGCATTGTTGGCTACAATACACGTGGCGATATTATCGCATGCTACTCCGCCTTCTCAACCATAGGAAACACATCTTTGCAAGCAGAAGCAATGGGAGGAATTGTCGGTTATAACTACAGCAATACTGCTGACGTTTACGGCTGCTATTCAACACATGTGGAATTTGACGGCAGCGTCAGCGGTGGTGAATCTGGTATAGGATCGATAGCAGGATATACCAACGGACATGTTATATCATGTTACGCCGTACTCTCTGACAACCAAACCGGAATAACGCTTGTTGGCAATACAAATACAGCTACTGAACATTGCGTTGAAGCCGGAAATACTAATTTCAACACACTGATAGACAACGTAAACGATCTTCAGGCAAGTGACGGTTCTACATGGAAAGCAGCAAGTATATGGGAAATTATAGCAGGAAGCTTACCGTCAATCAATTCTGCATACATTGGAGAAAACGTTAACTAAACATTGTATTGCAAATATAAATCAAAAGACATCCCCATCGTCTTATCAACAAAAGACGTGATGGGGATGTTTTTTATATTGACAACCGACAGTACCTGTCAACAAAATACCATCAGACAGCAAGCATATTGCCAGCCGCTAAACGGCAATGCCATTTTTGGTTATCCGCTCCCAGTCTCTACACAAAATAACTTGTCACAATCCATAATATATAGTCCACACATAACAACAATCAGCTATACACAAAACAATTAAACAAAAAAGCATCTGCAATATTATAGAGCAATTCCACGATAGTTTATCCTAAGAATTTAAGCCTGGCTAAAGAAAGATTAATGCCTAATTGCAAAGCAGAGGTTACATTCAGGTTAACATCGTGTCAAAAATTTTAAAATAATTATTTCTGCTATATATTATATCAATTTAAATTGTTAACTTTGCGTGCAAAATAAAAACTGACAGTTTATAACTTATAAAATAAATAGAAACTAATATGAAAATCGATCAATTCAATTTTGCCGGTAAAAAGGCTATTGTCCGTGTTGACTTCAATGTGCCATTGGATGAGAATGGCAACGTTACAGACGACACACGTATCCGTGGCGCCCTGCCTACACTGAAAAAGATTCTTGCAGACGGCGGTAGCGTTATCATGATGAGCCACATGGGCAAGCCTAAAGGTAAGGTTAACCCTAAAATGTCACTCAGCCAGATTGTAAAGAACGTTTCTGAGCACCTTGGCGTTGAAGTGAAATTTGCTCCTGACTGCGCAAATGCAAGTACTGAGGCTGCTGCCCTGAAACCAGGCGAGGCACTTCTGCTCGAGAATCTGCGTTTCTATCCTGAAGAAGAGGGCAAACCTGTCGGAATAGACAAGGAAGATCCAGCATACGATGCTGCTAAGAAAGAGATGAAAGAGCGTCAGAAAGAATTTGCAAAGAAACTGGCTTCTTACGCTGACTGCTATGTAATGGACGCTTTCGGAACAGCACACCGCAAACATGCATCTACAGCTGTCATCGACGAATTCTTCGATGCTGACCACAAGATGCTTGGCTACCTGATGGAGAAAGAGGTTAAAGCTGTTGACAATGTACTCAGCAACATCAAACGTCCTTTCACAGCTATCATGGGTGGTTCTAAGGTTTCTACAAAAATCGGTATCATCGAGAACTTGCTCGGCAAGGTTGACAACCTGATTCTCTGCGGTGGTATGACATACACATTCGCTAAAGCTCAGGGCGGTAAGATTGGTAATTCTATCTGCGAGGAAGATAAACTTGATGTTGCTCTCGACGTTATCAAGAAGGCTAAAGAGAACAATGTAAACTTGGTTCTCGGCACTGACTGTGTTGCTGCTGACGACTTCTCTAACGACGCTCACACACAGGTTTGCATGTCTGACAACATTCCTGACGGCTGGGAAGGTATGGACGCTGGTCCTGAGACACGCAAGGCATTTGCTGATGCCATCAAGGATGCTAAGACAATTCTGTGGAACGGTCCTGCCGGTGTATTCGAGTTTGACAACTTCACAGACGGTTCAAGAGCAATTGCAGAGGCTATAGCAGAAGCTACATCTAAGGGAGCATTCTCTCTCATCGGCGGTGGCGACTCTGTTGCTTGTATCAACAAGTTCGGTATGGCTGACAAAGTTTCATACATCTCAACTGGTGGTGGTGCTCTGCTCGAGGCTATCGAGGGCAAGGTTCTCCCCGGTGTTGCTGCTATCAACGAATAATATATTCTTAAACAGCATAAACAAAGGCGTCTGTAGTTGCTACAGATGCCTTTTTTATTTTTCTATTTGCAAAAAACGTTTCTTAATATCTATACATAGATTTGTTGTCTGCAAAATATGTAATCTCACTTACATAATGCAAGTGATACAATAACCGTAAAAAGTTTTTTTATAAACTCATCACTCATCACATTTACGCTTAACATATTGTATATCTGGATGTTACAGCGTGACAAGTTGAGTTTTAAACTCATCACGCAAACATTTTACTAATCATGTGTGATGAGTTGATAATTAAACTCATCACACTTTAAATGCCTGTATCTTAGATTGTTACACGCAGATGTGATGAGTGATGAGTTTCTAAAAAACTTTTTTATCATATCTGCCATAGAATATATATTGCATTACAAAAGGCATGCTTTTATGATATAAAAAGCCGTGTTTTATCATGTAAAAGCATGCCTTTTGTAATGCAATATGCCACGTTTCGCAATGCAGAAACATTATTTCCTATAAATAAAAATGGAGCCGCAGAAAATCTACGGCTCCACGTTTATATAATACTGCTGTCAATAAATTTATTCTTTATCGAGCAAGATGTTCATCATCTCGCATGCAGCCTTGGCAACTGAAGTTCCAGGACCAAAGATTGCAGCCACACCGGCCTTATAGAGGAAGTCGTAATCCTGAGCAGGGATAACACCACCGGCAATAACCATTATGTCCTCACGTCCAAGCTTCTTCAGCTCTTCAATGAGCTGCGGGATAAGAGTCTTGTGTCCGGCAGCAAGAGAACTTGCTCCTACGATATGAACGTCGTTTTCAACAGCCTCGCGCGCAGCCTCAGCCGGAGTCTGGAACAACGGACCCATATCAACGTCGAAACCACAGTCAGCATATCCTGTAGCAACTACCTTAGCACCACGGTCGTGTCCGTCCTGTCCCATCTTGGCAATGAATATACGCGGACGGCGGCCTTCTTTCTTAGCAAATTCTTCTGTCAACTCACATGCCTTAGCAAAGTCTGAGTCGTTCTTACTTTCTGATGAATACACGCCTGAAATTGTTCTAATAACTGCTTTATAACGGCCGACGATTTTCTCGCAGGCATCACTTATCTCACCGAGAGTTGCTCTTGCCTTGGCACACTCTACAGCCTTCTCAAGCAGGTTGCCCTCGCCTGTGCGTACACATTCGGTAAGAGCGTCAAGAGTCTGCTTAACTTTCTCGTTGTCGCGTGTTGCGCGCAACTTAGCGAGACCCTCTTCCTGCTCCTTGCGAACAGCAGAGTTGTCAACTTCAAGAATATCAATAGGATCTTCGTGCTCAAGACGGTATTTATTTGTACCTACAATAGTCTGAGCACCGCTGTCTATGCGGGCCTGAGTGCGTGCGGCAGCTTCCTCTATACGCATCTTAGGCACACCTGTCTCGATAGCCTTGGCCATACCGCCGAGTTTCTCAATCTCCTGTATGTGCTCCCATGCTTTGTGAGCAAGCTCGTTTGTGAGGCTCTCAACATAATAAGAACCAGCCCATGGGTCGATATGCTTGCATATCTTTGTCTCATTCTGAATGTAGATCTGAGTATTACGTGCAATACGTGCAGAGAAGTCTGTCGGCAGTGCGATAGCCTCATCAAGAGCATTGGTGTGCAAGCTTTGTGTGTGGCCCAGGGCAGCTGTCATGGCCTCGATACATGTACGGCCTACGTTGTTGAACGGATCCTGCTCTGTGAGCGACCATCCTGAAGTCTGAGAGTGGGTACGCAGCATGAGCGACTTAGGATTCTTCGGGTTGAACTGTTTGATGACTTTTGCCCAAAGCATACGGGCAGCACGCATCTTTGCAACTTCCATGAAGTGGTTCATTGAGATACCCCAGAAGAACGACAGACGCGGAGCGAATGCATCAATATCAATACCGGCATTTACTCCGGCACGTACATACTCAAGACCGTCGGCAATAGTGTAAGCCAGCTCGATATCAGCCGTTGCACCAGCTTCCTGCATGTGATATCCAGAGATAGATATTGAATTGAACTTCGGCATAAGCTTTGATGTATAGCCAAAGATATCGCTGATGATTCTCATTGAGAATGCAGGCGGATAGATATATGTATTGCGCACCATGAACTCTTTCAGAATATCGTTCTGAATTGTTCCGGCCATCTCTTCAAGCTTAGCGCCCTGCTCCAGTCCGGCAACGATATAGAATGCCATGATAGGAAGAACGGCACCATTCATTGTCATTGACACTGACATCTTGTTCAGAGGAATACCGTTGAACAAGACTTTCATGTTTTCAACAGAGCATATAGACACACCGGCCTTACCGACATCACCTACAACACGTGCGTTGTCAGGGTCGTATCCGCGATGGGTAGGAAGGTCAAACGCAACTGACAGACCTTTCTGTCCACTGGCAAGGTTACGGCGATAGAAAGCGTTACTCTCTTCAGCTGTTGAGAAACCTGCATACTGGCGGATTGTCCACGGGCGGAAAGGATACATCATGCTGTACGGACCACGCAAGAACGGCGGAAGTCCGGCTGTATAGTCGAGGTGTTCCATGCCCTCAAGGTCTTCCTTAGTATATACGGGCTTAACCTCTATGTGTTCAGGAGTTTTCCAGTCAGGAGTAATTCCATTGGCTTTCTGCCATTCATTTCCATCAACAGAAGCTATTCCTGAAAATATATCGATGTCTTTAAAATTCTTTCTCATTTTATACCCAATTTAGCGTTATACTCTTTCAATGTTTCAAGAACGTTGCAACGAACGTGTATAAAGTTCTCTATGCCGGCAGCCTTAAGGTCGTCCATGCAAGCAGGAGCACCAGCAACAACAAACATAGCTCTTCCGTCAAGATACTTGTATGCGGGAACTGCATATTGAGCATACTCATCATCACTAGAACAAAGAACCACGATGTCGGCACCGGCCTTCAGTGCTGCATCAACACCTTCCTCAACTGTGCTGAATCCAAGATTGTCGACAACCTTGTAACCGGCACATGCCAAGAAGTTACAACTAAACTGAGCACGTGCCTGACGCATGGCAAGATTGCCAATTGTAAGCATAAATGCAACAGGCACTTTCTCGCTGCTCTCAACCTTTATGCGCAGGTCTTCAAAATCGGCAGCCAAACGAGTTGAATTGATTGACTTGAACGCTGTATCATATCCGTGACCGCATGAGCAAGAGCATGACAACGGGCGTTTGCCGTCTGATTTCTCCGTAAAGTTCGGGAACTGGTTTGTACCAAGGATAAATTCCTTACGCTTTGCAGCAGCCTCATGGCGCTTGACATTAGTAGCATTGATATCATCCTGCACAATACCTTTCTTTGCAGCCTCAAGGAAACCGCCGTTATCCTCAACATTGAGGAATATCTTCCATCCTTCATTAGCCAAAGAGGTTGTAAGCTCCTCGATAAAGTAGCTTCCTGCTCCCGGATCGACAACCTTGTCGAAATGGCTTTCCTCCTTCAACAGGAGCTGCTGATTGCGTGCTATTCTCTCTGAGAAATCGTTCGGTGTCTCATAAACAGCGTCAAACGGAGTAACTACGATAGAATGAACGCCTGCCAAAGCAGCACTCATTGTCTCGGTCTGTGAACGCAACAAGTTAACATAGCTGTCGAACAAAGTCATGTTATATTTAGATGTAACGGCGTTTACGCACATCTTGCAAGACTCGTCATTCTTCGGAGCATATTGCTTGACAATCTCAGCCCACAACATACGTGCTGCGCGGAATTTTGCAATCTCCATGAAGAAGTTCTCTGTTATGCCCATGTTAAACTTAATCTTGCTTGCAGCAAGGTCAACGTCAACACCGGCCTCAACAAGTCTGTTAAGATAATCATTACCCCATGCCAAAGCATAGCCTAACTCCTGTACGATGTATGAGCCTGCATTGTTCAGCGAAACAGCATTTACGGTTATACAACGGAAATTAGGATATTCGGCAAGAGCCTTTACTATTTCAGGAGCAAGATCGAGTATAGGTGTAACATCATGACCCTTCATAACGATTTTCTCCATAGGATCCCAGTCGAGCGATCCTACGATCTTAGCCTTGTCGTATCCTTTCTGCTCAAAATATTCTGTAAGAATCTTAGCAAGTTCCAGAGTATGGCGCTTGCATGTGTTAAAGTTTAATTCTACAGCATCGCACACGATATCTTTAAGTAATGTCTCAACAAAATCCTTGTTTACGTCATCACCTGAAATCTTGAAGCATAACGAATCAATACCCTTATTAAGCAAGTCTAATGCTTTTTCATTGGCAGCCTTGGCATCGTCAGCCTTAATGTCTTGGCGGACATACCATTCGTTGTCCTTTTTCTTATTGCCGCGAACATAAGGAAACTCTCCAGGCAAAGCGTCTGGTGTCTTCAACTTAAGCACATCCTCTCTACGATAAAAAGGCTGCACGTTGAAACCCTCATTCGTACGCCATACAAGGCGTTTATCAAAATCCGCACCTTTAAGGTCGACCTGAATTTTATCAAGCCATTCCTGTTTTGAAGGCGCAACAAACTCAGTAAAGAGCTTTTCTTTGCAGTTTGACATAAGTGTAATATTATATAAGTTGTTTTATGTTTTTTATATATCAGTTAATGTTAACATTCCTATGGCTATGATGTCCGTCCGGGCTGCAAGCCTAAGCCAGCAAAGACAGCGGACATTTCACCATTAAAGACAAATACGCGAAAGACGAAAATGACAAAATGAAATCGCCACATACGAAAAACGCGCTATTCTATTTTGCAAAGATAGTGTTTTTTTCAAATAAACGACAAAAAAAGAACATAAATTAATTTTTAACCGTGAAAAATACAAAAACGGGAAAATTAGTTGTAAAATAATTGCACAAAAATTATTAAATGAGTAATATTTTATCTACATTTGCACAATCATAAAAACATGTTATGGATTGGCTAATAAATTTATTTACTACCACAGATTCGGTGGCACACATTGTGTTGCTTTATGCAGTTGTCATTGCCATTGGCGTATATCTCGGAAAGATTAAAGTAGGAGGTATATCCATTGGTGTTACATTTGTATTGTTTGCCGGAATTGCAGCAGGCCACATAGGTTTCACAGCACCTGCCAACATTTTGTCATTTTTACAGGAATTCGGACTTATTCTTTTCGTCTTCATGATCGGACTTCAGGTAGGTCCCGGATTTTTTGAAAGTTTCAGAAAAGGCGGTATAACCCTTAATCTTCTATCTACCGTGATGGTTCTTCTCAACGTTGGTGTCATGTTTGCATGCTATTACATTTTCTTTGACACTTCCGACCCGAAGAACTTGCCAATGATGGTGGGTACCCTCTATGGAGCTGTAACCAACACCCCTGGTCTTGGTGCGGCAAACGAAACTCTCTACTCTATCTTCAGCAAAGGCGAAGTGCCTCAGATCGCATCCGGATACGCATGCGCATATCCACTTGGCGTCTTGGGCATTATCGGAGCTACTATTGCCATAAAATATATTTTTGGAATAAAGCTTGACAAAGAAGAAGAGGAACTTACTAAGGAGGAAGAAGAAAACGATTCTGTCAAGCCTCACTTCATGGATATTGAAGTCACCAACTCATACCTTGAGGGCAAAACACTGGCGCAGGTACACAACTTTCTTAATCGTGATTTCGTATGTTCACGTATATTACACGAAGGCCATGTCAGTATTCCTAACGGAAGCACCGTATTCCATATTGGCGACAAACTTTTTGTTGTTTGTGCAGAAAATGATGCAGAGGCCATTATTGCATTCATTGGCCCGGTAATAAATATTGACTGGAAAAAGCAGGACGAACCGATGGTAAGCAAGCGTATACTTGTCACACGCTCTGCAATCAACGGCAAAACGCTTGGCCAGATGCATTTCTCAAGCGCATACGGAGTAAACGTAACCCGAGTTACACGTCAGGGTATGGACCTGTTTGCAAGTCCAAGTTTGTCACTACAAGTCGGCGACCGCATAATGGTTGTCGGACCAGAAGATGCAGTCAACAGAGTGGCTGCCGTTATGGGTAACTCTATTAAACGTCTTGATGCTCCTAACATTGCGACCATATTTGTTGGTATATTCATAGGTATCCTCTTCGGAAGCATACCTATAGCTTTGCCCGGCATACCGGTACCTATTAAATTAGGTATAGCTGGCGGTCCACTTATCATTGCCATCCTTATTGGAAGATATGGATATAAAGTGCATCTTGTTACATACACAACCACAAGTGCCAACATGATGCTGCGCGAAATAGGCCTCATGATGTTCTTGGCCAGCGTCGGAATTAAAGCCGGCGACGGATTCCTTGAGACTGTAATACAAGGTGACGGACTAAAATATGTTTACACCGGTTTCTTTATTACAATAATACCTATTTTTATTATAGGCATCATTGCACGCAAGAAATACAAGTTTAACTATTTCACCATTATGGGTATGATTGCCGGTACATACACAGATCCACCGGCATTGGCATACGCAAATTCAATATGTTCAAAGGAAGCACCTGCTGTAGGCTACTCAACAGTTTATCCTCTGAGCATGTTCCTTAGGATCTTTACGGCGCAAATAATAGTGCTGTTCTTCTGCGGAATATAATTTACCTAAATTTTAATACACTAATATGAAAAAGTTTGGTTTACTGCTTTGTACCATGTTTGCCGGCATACTGACGATGTATGGCCAAGGAGCCAAAAACATCAAAATAAACGAAGTGCTGACAAACAACACAGCTAACCTCCAAGACGAATTTGGAAACAGAAGGGCCTGGGTAGAATTGGCCAACACTTCTTTTTCCACTTACGATGTGCGCGGAATGTATATAACGACAGACCGCAGAGTTCTTAATAAGGGGCTTTCTGTCCCTCAACGCATCAAGATGATGAGTTGCATTCCAAATGGAGACAGCCGCACATCTATGTCTGCCCGCGAACATTTGCTGTTTTTCCTTAACAGCAATCCCTCTCACGGAATGCTCCATTTATCAGCTAAGACTGACAGTTGCAAACCCACATGGATTGCGCTTTACGACGGTAACGCCATCGACATTATCGACTCGATAACGGTACCGCCACTTGCTGCCAATCAATCATACGCCCGCGTTAAGGATGGTGCAAAAGAATGGGTAGTGAAAAATTCTGAAAGCGTTACTCCCGGAATTGAAAACTACATACACGTAAACGAAACAAAGATTGCCAAGCTGAAAAGAGAAGACCCATACGGATTTGGTATCACTGTGCTGTCCATGGGTATTGTATTCTCATGTCTTGCCCTACTTTATGTGTTCTTCAGAATTTTAGGTCTGTTCATGGCCCACAAGCAGGCTCTTAAGAAAGCCGGAAATATCCAGCCAATAAAAGCTGCCGTTAAGACGGGAGAAAAGATTGCAGAAACCGGCCACAAGACAAAAATAATTCTTAAAGACGGACTGCAGACCGGAGGTATTGATAAAGAGATTTACATTGCCGTTATTGCCATGGCATTGAAACAATATGAAGATGACGTACACGACATTGAAAGCAATGTGATAACAATCAAGCCTCACCACACTTATTGGAACATTCATCCTGAAGAACCGATAATGCCTTAAAGAGAAACATATATAACTATATTATTTATTCACACCTAAATAAGAAAAAGAAATGAACAAATATCAATATAAAGTACAGGGCGTTGACTATGATGTTGAAATTGTAGACGTAGAAGGTAACATCGCAAAAGTGAATGTCAACGGAATATCTTTTGAAGTTGAGATGAAACGTCCGATAAATCCCGTCACTATGCCGCACAGACCTAAGGTCTCAGCTCCGGTTACTCCGGCAAAGCCGGCAGCAGCCCCAATGCCTGAAAAACCCAAAGCTGCCGCACCTGCAGGCGCAGGCATGAAAGTGACAGCTCCGCTGCCGGGAACAATTACTGACATCAAGGTAAAAGTCGGTGACACGGTGAAAGACGGTGACACAGTGATTATACTTGAAGCAATGAAAATGCAGAACAACATCGAAGCCGAATGCAGCGGTACGGTAACATCAGTATTGGTAAACAAGGGTGATACCGTAATGGAAGGCGACGCATTAATAACAATCGGATAATTTAACTACCATGGGATTTACAGACTTTATACAAAGCAATTTCAATGAATTCATTACCTATACGGGATTCGCCAATGCCGAACTGGGTAACATTTTCATGATTGCAGCCGGCATATTCTTTATTTGGCTGGCTATTAAGAAAAACTTTGAGCCTTTGCTGCTCGTTCCTATCGGACTTGGTATCATCTTGGGCAACATTCCGTTCAGAGCTGATGCCGGACTCGAAATCGGACTTTATGAAGATAATTCAGTTTTAAACATATTCTATCAAGGTGTACGCCAGGGATGGTATCCTCCTTTGGTGTTCCTTGGCATTGGAGCCATGACAGACTTCTCTGCACTGATAAGCAATCCTAAACTCATTCTTATCGGTGCCGCAGCACAGTTTGGTATATTTGGTGCATATATGCTCGCACTGGCATTGGGATTTGAGCCTAATCAGGCTGCAGGTATAGCAATCATCGGCGGAGCCGACGGTCCTACAGCCATATTCCTGTCATCGAAACTCAGTCCTAACCTCATGGGAGCCATAGCCGTATGCGCTTATTCTTACATGGCGCTGGTACCGGTTATTCAGCCGCCTTTGATGCGTCTGCTCACAACAAAGAAAGAGCGCGTCATCCATATGAAACCTGCACGCCATGTGAGCCAGACAGAACGCATCATGTTCCCTATCATAGGTTTGCTGCTTACAACATTCATCGTACCTTCTGGTCTGCCGTTGCTCGGTATGCTCTTCTTCGGTAACCTTCTGAAGGAGTCAGGCAAGACAACACGTCTGGCTAAGACAGCCGGAAGCTCACTCAATGATATCGTTGTCATACTGCTCGGTCTGACAGTAGGATGCTCAACACAGGCAAGCGAGTTCCTTACAATGAACACTATTTTCATTTTCATACTTGGTGCATGCTCTTTCATCGTTGCAACAACATCAGGTGTGCTGTTTGTTAAATTTATGAACCTGTTCCTGCCTAAGAGCAAAAAGATTAACCCGCTTATCGGTAACGCCGGCGTAAGTGCCGTGCCCATGAGTGCGCGTATATCAAACAACATCGGTCTTGAATACGACCGCCATAACTTCCTGCTGATGCACGCAATGGGACCAAACGTAGCCGGAGTTATTGGTTCTGCCGTAGCAGCCGGTGCGCTGTTAGGATTCCTTTCATAACGAAAAATATTATAGCGCGTTGAACAAAACACGTAAACAATAACACAAAAAGTAGGGACAAACGGACATTTGTCCCTACATTTGTTTTTATAAAACCTATCATAAAATTTATCCCATGCTAAATAAATTTCCGCAGATATCCATCATTGACAACAATACTCTTGCAGCAATCGGACTAAAAAACATACTTCAGAACATCATACCCATGATGTCTGTGGAGATATTCAACTCGACAGATGAACTAATATGTTCGCAGCCGGATAAATTTTACCACTACTTTGCGTCTGATGATATCATCCTGCGCGACAAGGAGTTCTATCTGAGAAACATAAAAAAAACTATTATGCTTACCAGTTCCTCTGCAGAACAGAATGAGCAACTGAAGGGCTTTCATTGTCTCTACACAGACAAGAAGGAACACGAGCTTATAAAATCGTTGCTGTGGCTCGAACAGATGGCACATTCAGATGGACGCCATCTGCCGCAATCACAGACGACAGCGCACAAAAAACAGCTTTCTGACAGAGAAATTGAGGTAATGTCGCTAATTGTCAAAGGTCTTATAAATAAAGAAATTGCCGACAAATTGCATATCGGACTATCAACAGTCATTACCCATAGACACAACATTATGGAAAAGCTACAGGTCAAGAGTGTGTCTGCACTAACCATCTACGCCGTGATCAACGGATACGTAAACATCAAAGAAATCTAATAATACGTTAGCACATTCATCAGACCGGAAAAGGACAAAAAACAAACAGCAGGCTGCAATATAGATGCACACCTGCTGCCTTGTCAGATATATATAAAAGTTTTGTGCCGAATAGAAATTATCAATCTCATTATATTAGCACCTACATCATCAAATCAAAGTTTCAATCAAATGCTGCTAACCGTGACACACAAGCAACATTGCGAAACTATCTGCAAAATATTTTGTTACGACACGTCACCTTAATATATCTGTAAGAATCAATTCAACTCTCGAAAACATATATTTCCGTTTCACAAATTTAAAGTGCAAGTGTACAGATATACACCGTCATTTAATTGTAATTCGTACATTCCGCTCAAATATGAAGGCAGACTAACTACATAAGCACCAGTAGACAAATTTTCTGTGTATTCAACACCGCCATCACCAATCAAACTTAGCGTTATGTCGTTAAACTGTCCATACAAATACAGACTCGTTCCGTCTATGCTTATTGAAAGCTGTTTAGCCGGAACACGAGGCACATGATTTCCCACACTTGACTCATCAACCTTTGATGTTGTCAAAGGCAGTTCCATACCTATATAATGAAATTCATCAGGCTCCACAGCTGTAGCCTTCACTGCAAACAGTGATATAAAGATACAAAATACAAGAAATGCTCTGAACCTTTTCATTTTATCTGTTATTTTGGTCGTTTTGTACTGCAAATTTAGACAACACGTATTAATCTGACAAATTATAGTCCAAATAAAACTTCACAAAACTTCACAAAATTAAAACAGACAAAATCTTGCCATCAAATATAAGGAAAATATTACTGTTGGCGTTATCTTCAAAACTCAGTCTTAATATAATTATCAAAATCTTTCGCGGAACCCTCTCTGTTCGCGAGCTTTACGAGCAAACGCTTCCTGACATTTGCTATATCCGAAAGCTTTCTTCCGGTAAGCGTGCTTATCTCAGAAGGTGCGAATCCCAGCTTTACCAACACGCAAACCTCATATTCGCCATGTTTTAACACATCCTTAAATTCAGCCAACTCAGGTAATTCATTAGAAACAAACAGGTACAACTCCTTCCAGTCTTCAAAAGAAGGAGTTGTCATAACCTTCTCGGCAAAATAGTGAAATTTCATCACAATAAGCGAATTGGATATTTCCACGTTCTTTTTCTTGGTGTATATGTCTTTCTGTTTTTTCGCATATTCGTCAATTTTGCCTTGAAGCACTTCAACAGTTTCCGACTTGTCGCGTATAAGTTTTTCTATCTCGCCTTCATATTTTTTCAGCAATACATTCAGTTCTTCCTTTGTCTGCTTCAGCAGCTTTATATTATCCCTATACTTACGGTTTTCCATTTCCATCTCATGCCACTCTCTGGTTATGCGTTCATTCTCCTTTTCCTTAATAAGCAGCTTTCTGTAATAGAAGATGAAAAATGCCATCAGCACTATGACAAACGAGAAAATTATAAATAAGGTTACCAACCTTGCATGGTCTGCCCTGTCGCGCGCTTCGGCGGCAATGCGCTGCTGCTGACCATAATCATAAAGAGATTTCATTTGCAGCAGTTTGCCTGTTGACTTTTCAGCATAGGCAGAGTCGTTGGCCATACGGGCCATTTCGGTGTACTTTACCACCGAATCCACAACATTTTTCTTCTTATACAACTCGGCAAGTCCCCTGCATGCTGACTCTGTATTGCTGAAACTCGAAGAAAACTTTAACGCCTTACGAAAGAAATACTCTGCCGAGTCAGTCTTACCTACACCTATATAATATATACCCTTATACGAAAAATACACATCTCGCCCGCTCTTAACCATAAACTGCTCGCCTTTACTGAAAGCATATCTGTCGTATATATTCATATATTTTCTCGCCTCAACATAATTGCCTGTACGCAACATCTGATGAACAAGCGCCCCTACAGCAAGTGAAGCCTGCTCAAAGAAACCGTGTTTTAAATACTCGTCACAAACACGCTTTCTTACAGCTATCACCGAGTCCATTTGATTTAACAAATAATATGCATTGGCGCGCTGTTCATAAAAGATCAATGCCGACAATGTGTCGCCTGACATCAATGAGTAACGTTCGGCCTTGACAAACTCCTTTAAGGCATAGTAAGGCGTTTCTTGCGCAAGAAACAGACACGCTGCCTGACCATGTATGCGGCTAAGCAGATGATAATTGCAGTCTGAACTTGCCGTATCTGCCTGTTCTGACGCCTTCTGAAAATACTGCAAAGCCATTGGCGAGTCATCCAGGTCGCGATATACACTGCCCATTATATAATATGCGAGCATGCGGTCGTCGCCGGTGCCATGCTGTTCATAATACTTAACCACTTCACGCATGGCTGTGTCTGAAGTGAAAACTATTCCTGCCAAATTTTGTGCTTTCGCCCGAAGCAGACTTAAACGCATCCTGTCTCCATCTGAAAGGCCGGAGACTTTGCCTGTAACGCTGTCGATAAAAGCCATTGCCGCTGTAGGATTAGACTGTGACAGACTGTCTGCCACAAAAAAAGTTTTCGAATTGCCGTATCTGTCACACGACGCAAATCCGAAAACCATTGCCAAAATTGACAACATCCATATAGGCACACTTTTGTTCATCTACGCATCTTATATATGAGTACAAAAATAACTTTTTAAATCTAGACACACAAGAAATTATATCAAATTTAAAACAAAAATGGCATCAATCCTTAAATTATATCATGCCAAACCTGACCAAAACGCATACGATGTAACCGCCTTCGAAAAGTAAAATCCCAGTGAAATTATTCATCAACATATCAACCGAGTTTAAATTTGTGAGTAGCACCACGCTTAAACCAGACATAATGCCAAATAAAATTTATGCAAAAGGCACCTGCATGACATAAAGTCTTACCTGCCATAACAGAACAAAAAACAGCCCGATACTACAAGAGTACCGGGCTATTTTATAAGTTATCAATTAAAAGAAATTTTCAGTCTTTCTTACTCCAGAATCTGTATGTTATATCCGTAAAGCCGTCGCCTACGGCACGCTTATACAGGCGCTGATTGGTCGTGCGGCTCTTCAGGCATCCCAGATGCTCTATATACGGGCCAACTTTTATATAGTCGAAGTCCGACTTGTCCACTGCCGACGATATTCTTGTGCGGCCGCTATACCACCCTACCTTCATCTTTGGATATACCTTGTGAACATAGCGCGCCAGCATGCCTACATATTCAGGCTCCGAGTCGCCGCCCATAAAGCAGATACATGTTATGTCGTCGCCATACTCACGTATAAAGCCGTCGACGACCAGCGGAGTCAGCGGTTCGCCTATATCGCCCCAAAGATAACTGCTGTGGCAACCCGGACAGCGGCACGGGCAGTTGGATATGTTCACCGCAAGCGTCACTTCATCGGGTATTTCCTGAAACACCACACCCGTGTTAACATATTTAAGCATGTTTCGGTATCTATTTTATTTCAACATTTTCTATTTTCATCATCAGACGTGCCATTGCGGTCCGCCCAGCCATGTCATCAGTCACACACAGTCATTTTGTCTTTTCCGGCATAGTAGCGGCGTGCGGCCTCCTGCTGGCGTGCAGCCGAGAAGTTGCTCACACGTTTCAGGTATCCTATTATTCGCGTCATGTAGTCAATGTTCTTGCTGTGGCAGTGAGGACATTCTTTAAGATAGCGTTTGTCTATGTGGCCGCAGTCGTTGCATATAGTGTTAGGAATGTTGAACGTGAAATAGTTGCATCCCTCTTTGGCTGCCACCTTGAGCAACTGGCGATACTGCGCCTTAGACAGATGTTCGTCGAGGTTCATGTGCAGGGCCGAACCTCCCGTCAGATGCTGTATGTACGGCGCGCCATGCAACTTAAACTTGTCGATGATATTCAGCGAGTCGTCCTCAACGACATAGAAATAGCTGTTGTAGCAGTCGCGCGGAACAAAATAGCCGTCTTCCCTATCCCATTTGGCATGCTTCACTCCGACATTCTCTGCAGGAATCATCTCGCAGTTGAACAGAACGTCTTTCGAACGGTATTGCTTGTTGTATTTCTCCACCAGGCCAAGCACCGTCTGCACAAACGCCAGGTAGTCGGGATTGTCGGTTATCTGAAGGCCCATAAACTCGGCAGCCTCCACAAGTCCGTTAATGCCTATTGTAAGATACTGTCTGCCTATATTTATATATCCGGCGTCAAACAGCGGCAGCATGCCGTGGCGCTGCAGCTCTTTCAGATTCTCGTTATATGCCAGCTGCACCTTATGGGTAAGGTCTATCACGTCAGACAAAAAGTCCTTATAGTCCATTTTGTTGTTTACGGCATACTGTATGCAGCGGTTAAGGTTTATCGTCAGCACGCTCTTCGAACCTGTAGACACGCCTCCGGCACCCAGCGTATAGCTGAAGCCGTTGTCCTGTATCTCGTTTCTCAGTCGGCAGCACGAGCTCAGCGAGTCGGCATTGTCGCTCATATATGTAAAGAACGAGTGGCCTTCTGAATACATCTCTGCCGTAAAGTCGCCCCACTCCTTGTCTATCACGTCGCCGTCTTTTGTCAGCAGCGCCATTGTTTCAACGGGGAAAGTCAGCACTGCCTTGGTGCGCTCTTTGTTAAACCACTTCATAAAGCGTTTCTGAAGCCAGCTCAGTCCTGCCCAGTCGGGCTTGCTGCCGTCGGGGAAATAAAAGTCGCCGAACAGGCTCTCGAAGTAAGGTTTGTCATAATAAGCTATGTTCCAGAACACAGCCTGATAGTTGCGTGCGCCCGTAGGCTGGTTTATCGAATATACAATCTGCTCAAAGCAGTCGGTTATCATCTTGTCTATGGTGCGTTTCTTCAGCGACAGGTCAACCACCTTGTCGGCCTCTTTCCAGTATTCTTTTCCATACTCCAGACCTATAAAATAGTTGAGGTACATAAGAAATTCGGGAGTTGCGCACGCACCGCTCAGCATGCTCGACACCATGAACACCATATTGACAAAGCCGCCGCAGAACGACTTAAGGTTTGTGGGCGCCGTTGAATTTCCGCCTATCGACGTGGTGCCGCCGATAAGCCACGGATACATGGTTATCGAAGCGCAATAGTTAGCAAGACTTGTTTCGTCATTCTTATATATAAAGTGGTGATTGAGCAGGTCGATATATTTGTCGGCAAGTTCTTTGCCATACATCTTTTTTATGCGGTCGGTAAGCAGACGGCGGTTAAGACGGATGAATCCCGACTTTGGCAGCTCGCCTATGAGCGTTGCAATATTTTTATGCTCTACATTTGCGTTGGCGTCATACTTTGAACCGGTTGCCGCATTAGACGCGTCGCAATAGTCTGCCAAAAATTTCAACTTCTCCATTGTCTCGCGGTCTTCAGTGTGACGCTGGCGATACAGCATAAAGCTCTTTGCCACCTTATAATGGCCTTCTTTCATAAGAGCCTCTTCCACCTGGTTCTGTATGTCCTCCACCTTTATGCCTTCATGTATGTCTAAATGGCTGATTATCTTTGAGATACAGCCAAGGTCGGCAGGTTCGTCAACTGAATTGAACGCCTTGATTATGGCGTTCATTATCTTGTCAAGACTAAAGCGGTCTGAGCTTCCGTCGCGCTTCGTGATTGTAAAGTTCTTTATTTCCATGTTCTCGATTTTTGGAAAACTTTTTCAAAAATATTTTCATAAAAGTTTTCCGTTTTGGTCAACTTTATGAATTGATTTTATCAAAAAGTTTTCTTTTTAATTCTATTTCGAGTGCAAATATAAAACAAAAAATCGATACATTGTACCGATTTTAACACAAAAATTCAAGCCGCGATTAAATCTTTTTTCAAAGTTTCACGGAAGATATGTCAACGAGATTGTTCACTATGGCATATATCGTGAGGCCTGCGGGGCTGTGTATCTGCAACTTACGCGCAATATTGCGCCTATGGGTTATCACCGTGTTGGTGGATATGCACAAGTGGTCTGCAATCTCCTTGTTGGTCATTCCCTGCACCAGACTTACAATAACGTCTTTCTCACGGTCGCTCAACGTCTCATTGCTGTTTCTTCCGCTGTTTATCATTTTAGAAATCTTCACGCTCACGTCGCTCTGTTTAAACTTACGTTCAAGGCTGCGTATGGCAGGTATAAATATATAATCTTCAACCATTGCATGATTTTCCAGCCATTCTTCATTATTATAAAGGTCATAGAGCGTGGCCGCAAGGCGGTTGTTGTGCTGTATGTCGCTTGGAAGATATTTTATTATGATATTCTTCAGCTCTCTTAGTTTTTGGTCTGTCTGCCCATGATGTTTCGAAAAGGTGTCAATGTCGTATTCGTCATTAACCTTGTTGTTCAGCAGGTCGTCCACATACGGAAACACCGTTTTTTCCTCATACTCCATGTGTCGTCTTATTTCATGGGCATATTCGTCATAAAGTTTCATTATCAGCCTTGCCAGATTGTCATTGGCATCGAGCGCAGCCTCGAGTTCTTTTCGTATTGACGGAAGCTGAAAGTTAAGATAATATTCGTGCGACGCCTTCAGATAATGCAGCAGTGTAGGTATAGAGAAACGCTCACTGCTGTCGAAGTCGCGGTAGCCGTTAATCGAGAAGTTCACTATGGCAAGAAATGTATATGTGTCTACATTCTGATCTTCGCAAACCTCACGCACCGTCTTGTCGCCGAAACCAAGATTTATGCCAAACCTGCCGAGACTCTGCAGTATGTTATAGTTATCTGCAATCAGCGATATCATCTTGTCGTCGGCCTCATACATCTTGTTATTTTTCATCTTCCTTAATTGTTTATCTGTACAACAGGCGCAAAGCCTTTATGGCTTTGTTGTATTTTTTTGCAAAATAACAAAATTTATCTGACACTCGCAATCATAATAAATAGGTATTTTTATATTCCCAAACGTGTTTTGCCATACCTATTTATTATGGCTTAACGGCAAATATCTATAAGCGCTTAAACCGCAAACAGAAGAATGCGCAATACCTATAATTAATTAGCCGCAGAAACTTATCGGGCCTGCTATTATGTAAATTATTCTGATAAATTTTATCCGTTTAACGCTCTCAGAACAGCAATGTCCGTCACAAATCTGTAATTTGGCACAAAAAACCTCAAAAATCCGGCATTTTTGTTATGTCGTTATCAATCAACCTGTTACGTCATTTTCATATAAGCACTTCAATAGTTAAAAAATATTACTCGGCCGTTTACGGTGCAAAAGTGGCCGAGTTACGCTGCCAAACATGCCCTTTAATCACTCGAAAACAATGCTTTTACACCCCAAAATCCATGCTTTTTGCCTCGTTAAGCGCCCTTATAGGCAAACAAATGTTAATTACATTGTATTAATATCACAAATAATTAACATTCATTATCTTTCAATTTTCCAGATTGAAAAAATATTTTGTCCTAAGTTTTTACTATAAAAAATAGGAGGCTAATGTTGAGGGTGTGTCAAAATACTCCTCTTTAACAAAAGATCGCTATATAGCAGAACTTTCTTATGAAGTGGCTATATAGCGATTTTCATTTGTTTATAGCCTAAAAAGGCAATAGAATTTGTTTTGATCCATAAAATCCATTCTAAGAAGCGTTTTATTAGTGCCTGTAAGTTGTTATAGTCTCCATTCAGAAGCCTTTTGCATAGTTTTTTGATATTAAATGCGATTGCGAAGAAGGAAAAGTCCATAGCAATCTTGTCCTTTCCAAAATGCCGGAAACGACGGTATGCCATATTATATTTGATTTGTCCAGTGGTACAGGAAGTCTTATTTTCTCTTTTCCAAGCATACATACTGTCTAAAAATTAGACACCACTGTCCAAATTTTAGACATATATAGAAATGGGATATCAGCCTATCTCCCTAATATACAACAAAATACATTTTATGGCATGGTTTTGGCAGTTATAATATTGTACAAATTATAAAATCAGCCGGAACATTAGCCTTGTTGCTACATATCCAGTTGCGCAGAAAGTATATCGTTAATTACAAAATTTTAATATTATGAAAAGATTTTTGTTAGTACTCTTATTTCTTAACGCCATTGTCTGCACCTATTCACAGATTTCCTTTTCAGGAAAGATTAATACAGAAAAGGGTGAGCCTATTAAAGATGTGCAGATAATGCTGCTGAAGAATGACACTATCGTGGCGCTGGCATCTACTGACACCAAAGGCAGATTTGCCTTAAAGAACCTGAGTCCTGATACATATAACATAGAACTGTCTGCCTTGGGATATTCATCGGTAAACAAAGAAATAAGCCTGACCGAGGATTTGAGCGAGGACTTTATGCTGCGTGAGAAAGACATACAGCTCGACTCAGTGCTGGTTACTACCGAACGTCCCCGAGTGACCACGGCAACCGGCCATATATATTACCTGTCTAAGAAAGCGCGTGAAAGCGGAAATCCGTATAAGGCGTTGCAGGAAGTACCCGACATTATCAGTAATTATATAACATAGACGGTGAAGTCAATGGACGGAAAGCAGCTGCTGGTGCTTGTTGACGGAATAAGAGTTAATTCAGGAATTACGACAATAGACCCGAAAAGGATTGACTATGTGGAGATAAAAGATGTAGTGAATGCGAAATATATGCGTGAGGGTGTGCAGAAGATATTGGACATACGCCTGAAACCGCAAAAGACATTGTATCAGTTTTATGAGTATGGCCTGCGCAATGATTTTCCGCACTATTGGGGCTCAACGTGGGGAAAAATTGAGATTGGCAACAGCAAGTTTTCTGTCTATGCCGACTTCGGTCCTGAATACACACACGACCAGAAATCAGAAAACGGCATCTGGACTAAAAGTAACAGCTATATAAAGGACATAAACGAAAAGACGCTGTCGAGCAGCAAGACGCTTGACTATACCTTGATGCTGAAATACAAGCCGACTGAAAAAGACTATCTCGCAGTTTATTTCCAGGGAAACAACAACAGCGCGCACGCTGAGACGGAGGGCAGCGGAACGTTCGTAGACCTTGTTAACGGAAATGCGGGCAATGACGCCATGACTTCCGACTATAAGTCGAAAAGTCTGTCAAGGGTATATTCAGGCACACTGTTCTACAGACACACGATAAACGACAAGATGATGCTTGAGAATTATCTTACGGGCACGTATAATTATAATAATCTGAGAAACAACACAACCGACATATATCCGGCAGAGACATGGAAGGACATGACGGACTTCAGCACACGCAAGAACACTCTGTCGCAGACGAGCGAATTTTCATGGGACGTAAACGACAAGACATCGCTGACGTTTGGAAATGCGACAACTTACATAAACGACAAGCTCAGCGAAAAATACGGCATGTTTCCCGTCTACCGGCATAATGAATGGAGCGAGTTTCTGTATGCATCGGCAAACGGAATGATAAAGAATTTTATGTATATGGTTTCGCTCGGATATGAGGGCATCTGGCGCAAGTCGGCCGGAGTGTCAGACCATTATTATCGCCCTTATGTGTCGTCAGCGTTTACATGGAACATGAAAAAGGCAGGAAGTCTGCAACTGGGCTATACGCTGAACAGCGCCGCACCCGACGTGGCTATGCTGAATCCGTATGATACTTCGACCGACTCGCTTCGTCGTAATGTTGGTAATCCTTATCTAAAACCACAGGAAACTCACGGTGTTTCGCTGAGATACTCGTTCTATAAAAACGGATTTTACGCAGGAGCCTTTTTAAACTACTGCTATATAACGGACAGATACGAGAATATAGGTTTTGTTGACGACAATGGTGTTTATACTTCAACATTTGAAAACCTTGGCCACTATTCAAATCTCAATCTGTCGGCTATGTTTAACTACAGATATAAAAACACCACTGTAGGTACAACACTTACGCATTTTGTAGAATATTATCCCGGACAGGATGCCAAGAAGAGCTTTATCGGCAACCTCTTTCTGTTTCAGACCGCCGGCAAATGGGGCTTTTACGGTTCTGTGGCCTATACCAATTACACGTACACGAACGTGTCGGCACAACACAATCTTACACCGACGACAAGCAATATCTTAGTGTCGTATAACATCACTCCAAATATATCGCTGTCGGTTGGCTCAGAGTTTCTTACAAAGGACCTGAAGTCGAAGATGCGTGTACGCGACAAAGAGTATGAAATGTCAATCTTAAACAAGAAAGATGTCTTTCATCCTTATATATTGTTCAGATGGACAATAAGAAAGAACCGGAAGAAGAAAATAGACCTGGACAACAATATCGTGAAGGACATTCAGAATGACATCAACTTGATGAACCGCAAATATTAGTTTGATTTTCGGGTGTTATAAAATAAATGAGAAACTTTAAGCTCTATCATCAACACGACGCGACGCATTGCGGCATAGTATGCTCAGGCATGCTATGCCGCAATTACGAAAAATATGTTTTTACGCACAGATGATTAAGTAAAGAACTGTTTTTTACTTTTAGCCGTTAACTTAAATATCAGAAGTAAGCGAAACGTCAGGAATTAACAAGTCTAATGTTCTATCGGATATGCACGTGTTGTTGAGCGCAGCGAAAAATTCGACAGCATCAAATATAAGAACCAACGCTCAGCGAAGCTAATTTGTGATCCGAAATTCTTACATAATAATTAAAATAGGAAGCAAGCGGATTGAAAATCCTTATACTCTATTCCGGCAGATTACAAATCTGCCGGCACATTAGTCTTGTGGCTACAGGTTAAGTGAAGAACGAAAAGTGAAAAGTGAAAAGTGAAAGATCCAAATGTCAAGTAAGTAGATAATACCCACAAGACATTTGACTTTAACGCCGTTTTGAGTGAAAGCGAATACGAGCTGTGCCTATTGGTCAAGCTGGGCTTCGCACCTTCGCAGATAAGTCTGCTCACCGGCCGCAGTCTTCAGGACATTGCAAACATACGAAAACGGATGTATAACAGAATAACCGGCAAAAACGGCTCGTCGAGAGACTTTGATAAATTCATAAAATCCTTATAAACAGCTATTTACGCCACAGCAAGAATATATCTGTGAAGTCTTTGTGAAAAGATTTCACAGCACAAAATTTAATAGAACACATAGAAGAGAAGCATTGTAAAGATGCTGAAATTGATGAAAAGCACGTTTGTGAAGTTTCGTGAAGTTTGCAGCCTTCCGAAAATACTCTTGTGAAGTTTTTGTGAACTTTTTAAGTTGAATAAATTTGCCTTTATCATAAAATATCGGTTATTTTGCGAAAGCTACGATATAAGACGGACCGGCAATTTTGCAAGTTTGCTATGAAAAACGTTATTGCTGATGTCACAAAATGTAATGCGTATCCGTCTAATAGATAAAAGATGCAAAGATAATTAACCATATCCTTTCTGACTAAAAAGGGCATGGACTATGTAAAACAAAAAATATATATAATATGAGACTTTTACTTTTTATAATCACCATGCTTATGCCTTTAATGGCCGGAGCTCAAGAAAACACATATAGCATGACAGGCCATGTTACAGACAAAGACGGCATATCCGTAATGCGCGCAAGCATAATCCTCAGCATGAAAAGCGACAGCACGTTCAAGAAGATGACTGTGTCTGACGACAACGGAGTGTTCACGTTCAGTGGCCTTGACAACGGCAATTACGAGCTGAAGATAACATATATCGGGCTTGCCGACTACATAAGCGACATAACCGTGAAAGGCAATACAGACTTGGGGAATATACGCATGGACGACTCGGCTGAGATGCTTGAAGGAATAACCGTAATGGCCAACTACACCAGGCTGAAACGGACGGGCGAAACCATTGTGAAAGTGAAAGGAAACCCGCTGACAAAGGGAAAGAGCAC
>HF992592.1:25948-29775 GCA_000436695.1 Prevotella sp. CAG:1185
GGAAAGAGCACACAAGACTTTCTTAAATATGTGCGCGGCATAGATGTTACGGAAAGCAGTCTGAGCCTGAACGGAAAGCAGAACACCCTTATTTATCTGGAAGACAGAAAGATAAGTTTCGAACAGCTCAAGTCGATACCGCCTTCAATGATTGAAGACATTGAGATAATTCCGTTCGCCGACGGATCGTATGGCGAGAAAGCTACGGGCGGAGTGGTGAAAATACATCTTAGACAAGAAGGAGGCCTAATAGGCTCGGCAACCGTATACGGAGGTATGAACACCGAGGATCTGTACGGCGAATCGCCGAGGCTGAACCTGCTTTACACCAAGGGAAAATTTACGCTTAACAACTATCTGACGGCCTTTGAATGTGGAAAATATCCTGACATCCTCACAAAGGAATATAACAGCAGTGACGACTCTTACACATATAAGCACAACATAACCAGATACAGGACTTTAGGCGACAACCTGTCGCTGAGATACGCCTTCAACAAGACAGACAGGATAGACCTGTACGGCGGAGTGTCGGCAAGCTGGAACAGAACGTCAAAGAACAGCATTAGCGGAAACGACACTCTCAATATAGAGACTAAGCCCATCAGCCATGCATACAGCATAGGCACACAATACCGTAAGGGACTGGGCAACGGAGGTGAAAACTTCTTGAACATGCGTATAGACTATTCAAAAAGCAAATATGACAACGGTCAGGAATACAACAAAAACGGAATGCTTGACAATGCCAGGCAGGATTATGACTTTGACGTAGTGTCTGTATCGCCATACACCTATTTCAAGTTAAATGATAAAATGAACCTGACAGCCGGTCTTGAGTATTACTATATGTCCAACACGAACAACAACCGAGGCACAAAGACGATGTCATATATAGACGACGCCAAGTATCGCCTGAATCAGGATTACTATTCTGCATGGGCTGAATACAGCCTGATACCGAGCAAGTCGCTGTTCTTGAAGTTCGGGATGAGATACAGCGGAACGAACGAGAAATACAAGGATTATCTGGACAGCTCAAACAACTTTGAGAGATGGCAGGACGGAATATGCCCCTCGCTGTCAGGACAGTGGACCATCGACGAAAACAAGATGAGATATTTGAGCATCAGCTACCGCCGCATGTTCTATCTGCCCAACTACGGCTACCGTATTCCTAACGTGACATGGCAGGGAGACGACCTCTACAGCATAGGCAACACGGATCTTAAAAAGGAGGTGTATGACGATGTAGAACTGTATTTCTCTTTAAACAGACGTTTATCTTTCTCATATAGCATGAGCTACGGAAGCGACATTGTGAGCGTAATAATGCATAAGGACGAAAACCGCCCGGGCGTATATTACACCAGGCCTGAAAACTCTGCCTACTGCATGCAGCAGTCGCTCACGATGAACTATACCGGGCGTATATTCAGCTTCTGGCACACAAATACAAGCGTTGCATATCTATACAGACATTCACGCAGTGGCGAGAACAAGATTAATCACGGAACTTTTACGTTCAGAAGCAACAACGACTTCAAGATAAACAAGTATTTAGGACTTACGCTCAACATGACAGCATCGAGCAAAAGCAGGACTGAAAGCTACGAGAATAATGCGAGATTCAAAATGGACGTCAGCGGATATGTGTCGCTGATGAAAGGAAAGATGAACGTGAGCCTTCTGTACGAAAACATACTCTACAACACAAAGAAACTTACTATGTTCGGTGAAGGCTGGGAGAAGAGACGCACTTTGCTTACACCGGATTCGCACGTAGTGCTGTTTGTTACATGGAACTTCACGGCAGGAAAGAAGATAAAGAATCAGAAGCTGCCTACAATCAGCAATACGCAGATGGAAACTCCTACGTTCTAAAACGTGTATGACTTTTAAATGATTAAATAATCAGCTATCAGCTGTGCTGACAATTAACATATTATTTTCCGGCAGAAAAGTATCGTTTGTTATACTATTCTGCCGGAAATTTATTTTGTAATCTTGGCTAACGGCATACATATTTTAGGGAACAGAAGTCAGAAAAGGAAACAGAGCCAACAGATAATAGTTTGTTGGTTTAACCAAAACAGCTTTAATCAGAAAAGGGCTGTTTGAAGTCAACCAATTTCAGAAAAGGGCAAATAAGCGAAAAGGAATAAAAAGCGTGATGAGTTGTAAATTAAACTCATCACGCCATAACACACAAATAATCAGAATATTATATAATAATGTGACGAGTGACGACTTAATAAGAAAAATATTTTTAGCTATGATTTAAATCCTTGGCATGACAAAACAGGCAAACGGATGCCAAAGGCACTAAATGTACAAAAGACTTTCTCTCTGGCCTGATGTTAAACACAGCCATATATATAAATATGTATAGAAGGCGTAACACATAAAAACAAAAAAGCGTGAACATTTTTCTGTTCACGCTTAATATATTGATGTATATACTTTCAAAATTTATTTAGCGTATGCAACGCTTCTTGTCTCACGGATAACAGTGATCTTAACCTGTCCGGGATAAGTCATCTCATTCTGAATCTTAGTTGCAATCTCGCCAGACAGATTTTCTGTTTCCTTGTCGTCCATCTTGTCGGCGCCAACTATCACGCGCAACTCACGTCCTGCCTGAATTGCGTATGTCTTTGTAACACCGGGATAACTCATTGCAATAGCCTCAAGATCGTTAAGACGCTTGATGTAAGCCTCAACAATTTCACGGCGTGCACCCGGACGGGCTCCACTGATAGCATCGCAGACCTGAACGATAGGAGCAAGCAATGTGTTCATCTCTATCTCGTCGTGGTGAGCGCCAATGGCATTAACAATGTCCGGTTTCTCCTTATACTTTTCAGCAATCTTAGCACCATAAAGAGCGTGCGGCAGTTCGCTCTCCTCATCAGGCACCTTACCAATATCGTGCAACAATCCGGCACGTTTAGCCTTCTTAGGATTAAGACCAAGTTCTGAAGCCATCACAGCACAGAGGTTTGCAGTCTCACGTGCATGCTGCAAAAGGTTCTGACCATAACTTGAACGATACTTCATCTTACCGATGATACGGATAAGCTCAGGATGCAAGCCATGAATACCGAGGTCGATGGCTGTACGTTTACCTGTCTCGATAATCTCGTTGTCAAGCTGCTTCTTTACCTTAGCAACAACCTCCTCGATACGTGCCGGGTGGATACGTCCGTCAGTAACAAGCTGATGTAGAGCCAAACGGCAAACCTCACGGCGAACAGGATCGAAAGCAGAAATAACGATTGCCTCAGGAGTGTCGTCGACAACTATCTCAACTCCGGTTGCAGCTTCAAGGGCTCTGATGTTACGTCCTTCACGGCCGATGATGCGTCCCTTAACCTCATCGTTGTCGATATGGAACACGCTGACAGAATTTTCTATCGCTGTTTCAGTGGCAACGCGCTGTATTGTCTGTATTACTATCTTCTTGGCCTGAGCATTGGCGTTAAGCTTAGCCTCGTCCATTATCTCGTTGATATAGCTTGCGGCGTCAGTACGGGCCTCGTCTTTAAGGCTCTCAACAAGGCGGTTCTTTGCCTCCTCTGCGCTGAGTCCTGAAAGTTCCTCAAGCTTGGCACGCTCCTGAAGCTGCATTTTGTCGAGTTCCTCCTGCTTGATCTGCAAAAGTTTCTTCTCGTTGTCAACACGCTGCTGCTGCTGGTCAACGTCCTGCTTTCTGCGTCCAAGCTCTTCCTGACGCTGATTCAAAGAGAGTTCTCTCTGCTTCAGGCGGTTCTCGCTCTGCTGTATTTTTTGGTTACGGCTCTGCACCTCTTTTTCGAGTTCAGACT
>HF992592.1:29800-36923 GCA_000436695.1 Prevotella sp. CAG:1185
CGAGTTCAGACTTTTTATTAAGAAAAATCTCCTTAACCTCAAGTTTTTTCTTTTCCTTCAACACTTCAGCTTCTTTCTGAGCTGCCGAAATCATCTCATTATATTTCCCGGTAAGAACATACCTGAATATAAAATATCCGCCCAAGCCACCGATAACGAGGCCTACAACGGCAAGAATAATATTTAATATCATTTGTTTATTTTTATAATGTTAATATTCTCACTTGTTATTTTTTGTCGGTTGCGTCACGTCTGTTGGTATCAGACACTCCAAGAGCATCTTCAATCTCGTTGGTTATCTTTGTGAGAATATCGTCATAGGGTGCTGTGTCGTTGTTAGTCTTTTCAAACTCCAGATTCAGCGCAATGCTTATCATTGCCATATACAAAATATCCTTCTCGCTTTTGGTGTTTCTAAAGCGCTCTGAATATGTATTAACCGTTTCTGTAATAAGCTTAGCCGCCTTACGATAAAAAGGTTCTTCTTCCGGTATGATGTTATACACCGGTATCTCCGTATCATAAACGTGCAGTCTTATATTTAATTTATCCTTTCCTTCAGCCATCGCTACGTTATTATTCCTCACTTAGCAGCGTGATACATTTGTTAACCTCTCTGATTAAGGCCGCCAGCCTGCGCTTTGCAGACTCGATGTCTCCGTCTGAGATTTCCATCATCTTGGCCATCTTGAGGCTTTCCTGATCTTTCTGTGCCTGTTCCAGATTAGATTTAAGACGCTTAAGTTCCTTGTCCTGTGAATCCAACATCGCGTAAAGTTCCTCGTTTTCTTTCTTCAATTGGTTATACTGAAGAATCATCTGCCTCACACGTGTTGTAAACAGCGTCATTATTTTATCATTGTCAGCCATCACAAAAAGTTTTGCCTACAAATTTAGCACAAATTTATCAACTTGCAAAATTTATTCAGCCGATTTTACATAAATCAACAATTAATGCCATAATGAGACACTATGCGGCAATCTCATCACGGCATATTGTAATCGCGTTATTTTGAAGCCTGCTTTGCGTTATCGTCGTCAGAAGGACGCGGTTCTTTCTTAGCAAGCATCACAACCTGGAACACAAAATCAGTGATCCATTTTTCGCTGAAGCCCAGACGTTTGTCATAATTACGGATAGCGACAACAGTCTTCATAACGCTCATATCCTTAAAATCATTTTTATTGAATATATCTGAAACGGTCTTTTGCGTCATGCTGTATATGGCTTTCTTCATAAACGACGGCATACGGAGCTTAAACTTCATCAGGTTACCCATCAGCATCATTATATCCTGTGTAAAGTTTTGGAACTGAATAAGATAGGTCTGAACGTCCTGTATCTTGCGGCAATTCTTACGAATACTCTGATCTACTTCCTTAAAGAAGTCGTCCTCTGTTCCATACAAGTCCTTAAGCATTTTCTTGCAGTGCTTTTTCTCCCCTACACCAAGCTTGTTGTTCACAGTAGGCACATGCAGAGTGGTTTTGAACATTCTCAAATCAGGAAGCATCGCAAGATTAGTGATTCCTGCATTCTCTGCTATTGCAGCCTGAAGATATACACGCACAAGCGTCATATAGTCTTCCATACCTCCTGTTTTATGTTCCTCTTTATTGCTTTTTCCAAATAATTTACCAAAAAATCCCATATCTTCAATTTGAATAATTTAAACCAACTTGCCACGGACCTTGCCACGGCAAAACAAATATAAATGCAAAATTACATCAAATACATCAAAAATCAAAATAAAATTTGATTATTATCAACTTTTATTATACCTTTGCAAAACATATTCGATCAGGCTATTAGATGTATAAATTTCTGATAAACATCACAAAGACCTGACAAAACAAGCGCTCGACAAGTTAAGTATTATCAAAATTAACAGAATAAGATGAAAGGTATCGTATTGGCCGGTGGCTCAGGCACCCGTCTATATCCAATTACAAAAGGTATCAGCAAGCAATTGATACCTATTTTTGACAAACCGATGATATATTATCCGATATCAGTCCTTATGCTTTCAGGCATAAAAGACATTCTTATAATATCGACACCTTACGATCTCCCCGGATTCAAGAGGCTTCTTGGTGACGGTTCTGATTACGGCGTTCACTTTGAATATGCCGAACAGCCTTCGCCAGACGGACTTGCCCAAGCTTTTATAATAGGAGAGAAATTCATCGGCAACGACAGCGTATGCCTTGTTCTCGGTGACAACATCTTCCACGGGGCCGGTTTCTCCGCATTATTGCACGACAGTGTCAAAGAAGCTGAGATTAACGGCAACGCAACTGTTTTCGGCTATTATGTAAATGACCCCGAACGCTATGGAGTGGCAGAATTTGACAAAGACGGAAATTGTTTAAGCATAGAAGAAAAGCCAGAGAACCCAAAGAGCAACTATGCAGTAGTAGGTCTTTACTTCTATCCCAACAGCGTTGTTGAAATAGCAAAGAACATTAAACCAAGTAAACGAGGTGAACTTGAGATAACATCCGTAAATCAAGAATATCTAAAGCGCAAAACTTTAAAAGTGCAAACTCTGCAACGGGGTTTTGCATGGCTCGACACGGGTACACACGACAGTCTGAGCGAAGCCTCGACTTTCATCGAAGTCATAGAGAAACGTCAGGGACTAAAAATTGCCTGTCTGGAAGAAATTGCATTTAATCAAGGATGGATAAATGCTGAAAAACTGAAGGAAGTGGCACAGCCAATGCTTAAAAATGATTACGGAAAATATTTGATGAGTTTAATAGACTAACAATAAATAAACTAGGATAATAGATAGATGAACGATTTTAGAAACACCCAAGAAGTTCAGGACGTTGCTGAAGAGCAGTCGTCCTTTAACTTTCAGACCATTTACAAGGCATTCATCCTTAATTGGAAGTGGTTTATTTTATCAATTCTGATATGCGTAGGCATAGGTTTCCTTTACCTGCGTTATACCACACCTGTTTACAACACTATTGCGAAATTGCTTATCAAAGACGACGACAACAGCCGCCGCACAGGCCGTGGTGGCCTTCAGGCTCTTGAAAGCATGTCAAATCTTGGAATTATAAGCAATAACTACGGTATTGAGAACGAGCAGGAAATAATAACATCTACAACAGTTGCTGAACAGACTGTACGCGACCTGAAACTTTATGTGAACTATTATTTAAAAGGTCACGTAAAAAATAAGCTTGTCTACAAGGAGCAGCCTGTAAGCGTAGACATGGACTTTGCACACCTCGAAAAGCTTAATGCACCTGTAAAGCTGAAAATAACACGAGATGCCGACAACTATGTCATTAAAGGCACATACTACGTTCCTGAAAACGAAGTGGCATTTGACGGTCCGTATGAAATAGAGAAAACAGCAAACAGACTCCCAATTATAATTCACACTAAAGCCGGAATATTAACATTAACGGCAAACGGGAACTATAAACTTGAAGACGGAGAGTCTCTGATAGCAATACTTACTTCGCCCCGCATGGCCGCAAGTAAATATGTCAGCAGTTTATCTGTAGAACAGACATCAAAAACTTCATCAGTCTTAAACCTTCAGCTCAAGGATCAAGACATCAGTCGCAGTATGGACTATCTGCGCCAGCTGGTTGTATGCTATAACAGACAAGCCAACGAGGATAAAAACGAAATTGCTGTACGCACTGAAGAATTCATCAACGAGCGTCTGGCAAAAATTAATGCAGAACTCAGTTCTACCGACGGTGCATTAGAAAACTATAAGAAACGCAACAGACTGATGGAACTCAAACTCGATGCTACAACAACATCGACCAATACATCTGTATATGAACAGAAACTCAACGAGGCAAACACTCAGATATCGCTCATAAGCAGCCTTATTAATTTTGCCAATCGTCCAGGCAATAAGCATCAGGTTCTTCCGTCAAATGTGGGACTGCAGGATGAAGCTTCAACATCACTTATAAACGAATATAACAAAATAGCATTGGAGCGCAACAGACTTCTCCGTACTGCTTCAGAAAACAGCCCAGTCGTAGTAGAGCTTACATCACAACTTGACGACATGCAGACAAGCATCCATCAGGCACTGCTACAGGCAAAGAAAAGCATAACAATACAACGTGATGCAATAAAAATGCAATTGGGACAATACAGCGGTGAAGTTACAAAAGCACCTGAACAGGAAAGAATCCTGACACAGATAGGAAGACAACAGGAAGTAAAATCAGGACTGTATCTTATGCTTCTGCAAAAACGTGAGGAAAACTCTATTTCGCTTGCAGCAACAGCAGACAAGGGCAAACTAATTGAAATGCCGCAATATGCAGGCAAAGTAAGCCCTAAAGGAAGCATAATATTGCTAATTGCCTTTGTATTGGGCATAGCCATTCCTTCATTGGTTCTATATATTATCAACTTCTTCAGATACAGAATTGAAGGACATGACGACGTTGCAAGTCTCACAAAACTGCCTATCATTGCAGACATCGTCGTTGCAAGTGAGGCAGCAAAGACAAGAGCCGATATCGTTGTGCATGAGAACGAGAACAATCAGATGGAAGAAATATTCCGTTCTATGCGTACCAACATTCAGTTTATGCTGAAAGAAGGACAGAAGGTTATTATGTTTACCTCTTCAACTTCAGGTGAAGGTAAGACGTTTACAGCAGCAAACCTTGCAGTAAGTTTTGCATTACTTGGCAAGAAAGTCATTCTTATCGGTCTCGACATACGTAAGCCAAGACTGGCTGAACTGTTTAAGATAAACAACCGTACTAATGGTATTACGCCATTGCTTACGATGTCACATCCAAGTTGGGATGATGTGAAGGGTCAAATATTGTCTTCTGAGATTAACGGCAATCTGGACTTGCTACCAGCCGGACCAATTCCGCCTAACCCTACAGAACTTGTGTCAAGACCTGCACTTGGAGAAATTCTGTCTCTGTTAAAGCAGAACTATGACTACGTATTAATAGACACAGCACCTGTAGGCTTGGTAACAGATACCCTTCAGATAGGTAAACACGCAGACATCTGTATTTATATGTGCCGTGCAGACTATACTCCAAAAGCAAACTTCGGCATGATCAATGAGCTGGCTGCAGAAAACAAATTGCCTAACCTGTGCATAGCAATCAATGGTATTGATTTGTCTGACAAGAAATACGGATATTATTATGGCTATGGTAAATATGGCAAGTATGGTAAATATGGCCATTACGGCAAAGGCAGATCATACGGATCATATGGTAATTACGGGGATTATTCTAAGAGCCATTACGGCAACAAGAACGATAATTCTGTAAAACGATAATTAAACTATAAAAAGTATACGGCATCTTTTTATTTAAAAGAGCCGTATACTTTTTAATTTTACATCACCTATAATTTTTACTTTAAATAAATTAATAATATTAACAACAATAAAGAATTATGACTATTGCAGTAGACTTCGACGGCACAATTGTTGAACACAGATATCCTGAAATAGGACGTGAAATACCTTTTGCCACAGAAACTCTGAAAATGTTGATAGCAGACCATCATAAACTGATATTATGGTCTGTACGTGAAGGCGAACTGCTTGATGAAGCTGTAAGATGGTGCAAGGACCGCGGTGTTGAGTTTTATGCTGTAAATAAAGACTATCCAGAAGAACAAGGTACAATCAACAACAATCATTTTTCACGCAAGCTGAAAGTTGACATGTTTATAGACGACAGAAACATCGGCGGACTTCCAGACTGGGGCACAATATATAGAATGATTAAAGAGCACAAAACATACAATGATATAATCATGGAACGCCAAGGGCATGTGGCATACGATGAAAGGCCAAAGAAAAAGCATTGGTGGCAGTTCTGACCAATAATTGAAAAAGCAAAAAAAGCGGCATTATGTATGATTGCATAATGCCGTTTTTTTTACATTAAACATGATTATTTCTGAAATTGAGATGAAGTCACATTATACAATGAATACCAATTCACCTTAACATACCATTCATCCAATCTTTCTGAACACAAAACGTACAATAAGGAAGTTTGTCGGTATGGCAATGCAATAAACAGGTATCGGCGCAAGCGTCTTTTCAACACCCAGCCAAATGAAAAGATTGAGTAAACCTATCTGCAGAAAATAGTTGAACAGATGCGCACCTCCAAAACCGAAACCGTTTTTTACAGACTTCTTCTTTCGGAAAGTAAATTTAGCCGACAATAGATAATTAACCACGAAACTCAAAAAATATCCTATTGTGTAAGCAACATTGACATTAATAACATGCTGCAAAAGCCAATATATACCATAATGCAATGCAGTAGCAATAACACCAACAATGCCAAAACGTATTATCTCGAAAAAAGTTTCACGACTAAACAACATAACCTATAATATTATATTTCTGCAAAGGTAATGCAAAGCATATACAAAACCAAATATTTGAAAACGATTAACAGCCTGCATTACATACGGCGCAATATGCGCGGAAACTGATATGCAAAAATCAGCGTACAAAGTATGGCGGCTGTAGCATCTGATATTCCTTCAGCAGCATAAACGCCCATGACACCCATTAATTTTGGCAGCAACAATGCCAAAGGTATAAGCAAGATGACCTTACGGAGCAAGGCAATGAACACAGAAACCTTTGCCTGACCTAAGGCGACAAACATATTCTGACAAGTGCGCTGCAATCCGAATATAGTCATACCGCACAAAAATACCGGCATTGCTCTACGCACAGCACTTATGAGAACATCATCGTTTGTGAACGCCGCAGCAACTACTGACGGGAACAGCACCATAAACAGCACCATGACAAAATTGAATGTGAACATTATAGCCAACACAATCTTAAAGCACGCCTTCACGCGCTCCTTGTTGCCGTGACCGTAATTATAGCTTACTATAGGAACAAATCCCTGCGCAAAGCCTGCAAGAGGAACGCTGACAACGAGCATTGCGCTCTGCATGATAGCCAAAGCACTTACGTTAATATCGCCAAACTTCTGAAGACTGCTGTTAAGAACAAAACCTACAAGGCTCTCTGTACTAGACATGATAAACGGAGACACACCAAGGGCAAGAATATGTGAAAGAACATTCTTGTCGAGACGCATATATCTGAAC
>HF992592.1:36952-37867 GCA_000436695.1 Prevotella sp. CAG:1185
GAACTCCAGTCGCAGCGAAGCTCTGCCTGAAGTAAGGAATCCAAGAATCCAAAACGCACTGCAAGCCTGAGAAATGACAGTGGCCAAGGCTGCTCCCTTAACTCCCATTCCAAGAACAAAGATAAATATAGGATCAAGAATTATATTGAGCACAGCCCCAATCAGCACCGAATACATGGCAATGGCCGGACGTCCCTGAGTGTTGATAAATGTATTAAGTCCGATAGACATTTCAACAAAGATCGTGCCTATAAGATAAACCGAAAGATAATCCTTTGCATAACCCACCGTATTAACCGATGCACCTGTGAACATCAGCAACGGCTCCATGAATATATATGTAAGCGAGGTTGTAAGAATTGTGAAAATAAGCAACAACACAAAGCCGTTGCCCAAGGTCTTCCCTGCCCTCTGCCTGTCGCCCTGTCCAAGAGCAATGGCAGCAAGAGGAGCACCACCGCCACTTACAACAGCCGAAAATGCCGAAATAAGAATAATGATTGCACCCGTAACTCCTATACCAGCCAACGCATCCGTACCAATGCCCGGAATATGGCCTATATATATTCTATCGACCAAATTATATAACAAGTTCACAATCTGCGCCGCTACAGACGGCAGTGCCATTCTGAGCACAAGCGGCAACATACGGTCTGTGCCAAGACGTTCTTCGTATGCAGTGTTACGCATCTTTTTATTATCCATAAATCACCTAAAAAAATTCTACCCAATCAGCAGAACTTAATAATGAAACATTAGAATTACCGGCATGAGAAACGGCATAAATGCTGATTTCAAGGCGCAAAATTACACAATATTCAGCAAACAGAAAATCAAAAGGTCATATTATTTTATGACATGAAATTAAAGAAGGACTTTTATAATAAATGTTAATTGCAGTTTATAATATCCACA